>CAZRMD010000268.1:0-4227 GCA_964601135.1 uncultured Actinomycetes bacterium
GCTGCGCGACGAAGCGGTCGAGAAGTACCACGCGATCGAGGGCGGCCAGCAGACGCTGGGAAAATTGGCTGCCTACGTCACCGAAAATCGTTCGTAGGCAGTTCACGGCTGATGGCGGCGAAGCTGTTTTTCAGCCTCTCGTAGAACTTCCTCGCCGGCCCCCGCTGCGCCAGCGAGGCATCAAGGCTCAGCGTCGGCGCCGCCGGTGTTGCGATGGCGCTCAAGCTCATCGGTTGCCGGGGAGGACGACAGACGCCTCCTCCCCGGCCTCGTCGACCTCCGGCGATGCCCCCTCCTCAGGAGGCCTTGCCGGCGACCTCCTTGGAACGCCCCGAGATCTGGATCTTCTTCGGCTGTGAGCGCGGCACTTTGGGCACGGTCAGGATCAGGACGCCGTTCTCGAAGCTGGCCTGAATTCCGTCCTCCTTGATATCGGCCGGCAGCTGAAGGGTCCGCTGGTAGTTGGCGCGCGCGACCTCGCGGCGCAAGTAGCCGCCCTTCTCCTGGCTGGACTCCTCCGCGTGCTTCGCCTCGATCTTCAGCAACCCCTCGGTGAGCGTCACCTCGACGTCGTCGGGGTCGAAGCCGGGCACCGGCGCCTGGATCTCGTAGCCGCCCTCGACCTCCCTCACGTCGAGCGGGAGGGCATAGGTGGGCAGCTGGCGCTGCTGGCCGCCACTGCCGGGCGTTGCGGGCCCGAAGAAGTCCTCGAACAGCCGGTCCATCGAGCTGTGCAGGTTCGCCAGCTCACTGCTGGGACTCCACCGGATCATCGAAATTCACCTCCTCGAGATTGGCCGCAGGGGCCTACGTCCGATCGATTACCACTCTTCAAACTCGCCTAAACCTGCCCCTCGAAGCTCGCTTCTCAAGTGGTTCGGAGACATCGGTCCCGAGACATCTACGAAACGCGCGTGACCCACTATCGACCTTCCAGTGGTCGGTCGCCCGGCGTTCCGGACAATCAGCCCAGTTGCGGCGTACGACTGCTCCTGTAGGCCGGCGGATTGGACCAAGCGATCTCGCCTCGCCGGTCGCGGTGCTCCCGGCCGCGTCGTCAGGACAGGTCAGCCCAGCTTCTGGAGCGCCTGGTCGACCTCGTCGAGGGTGAATGCGCGCAGGGTCTCGGTGCGCGTGTTCCCGGTGCCGGCAACGCCCGCCGCCTGGGCCAGCATCGTCTCAGCGTCGGGCGCCTCAGCGATCACGACGATGTCGTAAGCGCCTTGAGTCATGAACCACCCGTGGTTCTTAATCCCCAGCCGCTGGCCCCTCTCCATGTTTTCCTTCGCGCCCTGGCGGATATTGCGAAGGTTCTTGGCTCCCTGCTCCGTGAACTTGCCCAAAACCACGAACATCGGCATGGCTCATCCTCCAAACAGCTCAAGGCCCCGGCCCACGGCAGTGAAGCAAAGGCTAGCGCTAGAGGGCGGCGCGGCGCATCGAGCCCGGCTCCGTTCGTGGGATGGCCGTTCTTGCCCTAACCCGACACCGCCGTAGCGCTCATCCGAACTGGCCCTTGGCGGCGCACCGCCAGCCCTGTAGGTTTACATGGAGCCACTAGCAAGGGGGTCGTGATGAGCACGTTGGCCAAGATCCGCGTCGTCCCGCACTTCATGCGGCTGCACGAATGGATCGCCCTCGAGAACGGCCTCTACGAGGCGGAAGGCCTCGAGCCCGATCTCCTCGACGACGTCATGCACGATGTCTCGAGCCACGGCGCGGATCCATACCTCGGGCGCCCGCAAGACCGGCCTTTCCTCGAGGGCTCGGAGATCGCCAACTCGGCCTGCGAGTGGGGATCCGTCTGCAATGCCGGCGCCGGCATGGGCCGTTTCGTGCCTGATTTGTACGGCGTCGCTCGGAATGCCTTCTTCGTGGCCCCGGGCTCCCGCCTGGAGCGCCTCTCCGACCTCGCCGGGGTGCCGGTGGGCGTCGGGCTGATGGCGGGCAGCCACTTCACCGCCCTGCATGCGCTCGAGCTCGTACTGCCGAAGTCGAAGATCAAGCTCGAAAACGTGGGCGGCCCAGGCCGCCGCCTGGAGGCGCTCTTGGGGGGCGAGATCGAGGCCGCCAACCTGCTCGATCCCGAGATCCCCATCGCTGAAGCCAAGGGCCTGCGCCGGATTGCAGCAGGCGAGTTCCGAACGCTGTTCTGGGTGTCGCCAGGGATCCCGCAGCACGCCCTCGATGCGTACTTTCGGACCTTACGTCGCGCCGACGAAATGCTGCGCGAAGAACCGCGCGCGCATATGGGCCTCTGGGCGCGGAACGTGCCACCCGCGCTCGCCGGCGACTACGACTACTCCCGGTTCGGCCTCGGCGAGCTGCTCGTGTTCGAGAGTTATGGCGAGGATACGTTCGACGAGTCGGTCGCATTCGCGCGGCGCTGGGGCCTCGACCAGAACATGAAGCAATCGGCATTCGGCGCGCTGGCCGCCCGCGTCAGCCTGTAAGGCGATGACACTCGGCGCCCGCGTTCCCAGCCAGTTCCGCGTCGCGCCGGAGACGGCCATCCCTGAGCGCGGAGGCCTCCTGATCGAAGCCGGCGATGTCGAGGTCGGCGTGTTCAAGGTCCACGGCCGGATCCACGCGTATCGCAACCGCTGCTGCCACCAGGGTGGTCCGGTCTGCACCGGCGAGATCATCGGCCGCTACGAGGCGGTGATACGGCCCGACCGCACGATCAGCGGCGAGCGATTCGCTGACGACGAGGTGCGGATCGCCTGTCCGTGGCACGGATGGGAATACGACCTTGCGACTGGCGAGTGCATAGCCGACCGCCGTTTCCGGCTTGAACGGGTGGAGGTGAGCGTACGTGACGGTGATGTCTACGTCGTCGTTTGAGACCGACGCGCAGATCGACGCCATGTCGGGTGATGAGCGCCGGCGGTTGCTGGCGGCACTGATCCGCGCCTACGCGCGCGTCTCAACCGACGAGCCGCCCGTTGCGGCGGACCAGGTAACCACCGAGGACGCTGTCGTAATGGCCGCTGCACTGCTGCGCGTCAAAGACGTCACGAGCTTCGAGCTGGCGGCGCTGTTCGATGTCTAGGCCCGTAAGCGACGTGAGTGAGGTGCGGGACGCGCGGGTTGTACCCGATCGGCAGTTCTCATTCCTTGCGAACGCCCGCCGGGAGACAGAAGCGCGCGGTCTCGCCGAGATCCCGGTGGTCGACTGCGACTGCCACGTCTATGAGACCACCGCCATGCCCGAGATCGCCGGATACATAGAGAACCCAGCCGTCCGGCGGCCATTCGAACGTTACTCCCAGGCCATGCTCATGCACGCGTTCCTGCCCGGCAACCTGGGCGACCGCATGGTCGCCGGGCGCATCAAGACCGATCTCGATCAGGTGCTGCCGGTGGGTCAGTTCGACGGCATGCATCCAATCGCCGCCGGCCTCCTCAACTCGATGAACCACATGGCCATCGATTACTCGATCCTCTTTCCCACGCCGATGCTCACGTTGGGCACGCACCCGCAGCCCGAAGTTGAAGTCGAACTGGCCCGTGCCTACAACCGCTGGCTGGTCGAGCGGGTGCTGATCGCAAGTCCGCGCATCAGGACCATGGCCTACCTGCCGCTGAGCGATCCCGAGGCGAGCGTCGAGTTCATCGGAGAGTTCGCCGAAGCGCCAGGCGTGGTCGGGTTCATGGTGACCGCCGTTCGCTACCAGCCGATCCATCAAAACCGGTTTGTCCCCGTCTGGTCGGCGCTGGAGGACTGCGGCTTGCCGCTTGCCTTCCATTCGGGACCGAATTGGAGCGACAAGCCGTTCGAGCAGCTCAACCGGTTCTCGGGCGCCCACGCGCTCGGCTTTCCGTTCTACGCCATGATCCAGATGACAAACCTGGTCCTGAATGGGATCCCAGAGCGGTTCCCCAGGCTCAAGTTCGTCTTCATGGAGGCGGGCCAGAGCTGGGTGCCCGTACTGATCGCGAGACTCGACAACGAGTTCAGACAGCGGCCGTCCGAGGCCCCGCTGCTGAAGCGGCTGCCAAGCGAGTACATCCGGGATATGTACTTCACGACGCAGCCCCTGGAGATGTTCGACGAGGCAAGGCATACGCAGGCTGTCTTCGAGCTGCTCAATGCCGGCAAACGGCTCCTCTATTCGTCGGACTACCCGCACCAGGACTTTGACCTTCCAACCCAGGTTTACGATCTGCCGTTTCTGACCGACGCCGAGCGGCGCGCCATCCTTGGTGGCACAGCCCTGGAGCTTT
>CAZRMD010000269.1:0-4171 GCA_964601135.1 uncultured Actinomycetes bacterium
GCTATGTCTGGTCGCCGCTGCCTGCCCTGGCGGCCGCCGCCGCCGCCACGCGCACCTTGCGCGTCGGCACGTACGTGATCGCCAACGACTTTCGAAACCCGGTCCTGCTGGCCAAAGAAGCCGCCATGGTCGACGTCCTTTCCGGCGGCCGCTTCGAGCTCGGCCTCGGCGCCGGGCGCCCGGCTGCCGCGGAGGACAATCGGATGCTCGGTATCCCCTTCGACTCCGGCCGCTTGCGAGTTGACCGCCTCGCCGAATCGCTGGGCCTGATCAAGACGCTTCTGTCCGGGAAGCCGGCGACCGCTCCCGGTCCCTACTACGCGGCCGAAGGCGCCGAGATCGCGCCGGCTCCGGTCCAGCGGCCGCACCCCCCGATCCTGGTCGCCGGTTGGGGCCGGCGCCTCCTTTCACTGGCCGCGAGAGAGGCGGACATCGTCGCCCTCTCGATGACGCAGACCGAGTCCGAGCAGGGCGTGGCCGAGCGAGTCAGCTGGTTGCAAGATGCTGCGGGACCGCGGTTTGACCACATCGAGCTGAACATCAACCTGATGGCGGTCGGCGACCAGGTGCCGTCCTGGATCTCGCGTCAGTTGGGTTTGACAGCCGCCGATCTCGCCCAGGCGGGCGCCGTTCCTGCTCTCATCGGCACACGGGACGAGATGCGCGAAACACTCCTTCGCCGTCGCGAGACCCTGGGCATCTCCTACGTCGTCGTCTCCGACGAACTGATGGAAACCCTAGCCCCCGTGGTCGAAACCCTAACCGGCCGCTAACCGTGGCGCGGGCCACGGTTAGGTGGTCAAGAGAGCCTCCGACTTTTGGATCGCGGGCACGAGGACGCGATCCTGGTTCGCCAGGATGACGACCACGTAGCCGCGGTCCGGATAGATGTCGAGCTGCCCCTCGTATCCAGGCGTGCCTCCGTTGTGGCCCACAATCCGCACCCCGTTGATCGTCTGGTCGCTGAAGCCGTAAGCGTACTTATCGATCGGCGGTCCACCCGGTCGGTTGGCATCCACCTTGCCGGCGAGCACGGTGTCGGTGAGTGCTGGGCCGAGCAGTGTGTGCTCCATTAGAGCCCGGGCGAATCTGAGCAGGTCCTCCACCGTGGAATAGGCTCCGCCCGAAGGATTTCCGATCTGCGGCATGTCGCCTATGTCACGCAAAGTACCTGACTGCTTGCTCGGCTGCTGGCCTGGCCCTGCTGGACCGGGGGGCAACGGCTGTCCGTCCTGATCGACCAATGCGTAGCCGTGCGCCATGTTGGGAACGTCGCTCGCTTGGTACACCTTGATGTCCGTGTCGGTCATCCCGGCGGGCTTGAAGATGTGCTCCCGCAAATAGTCGCCGTAGCTCTGTCCGGTCACGTGTTCGATGACGGATCCGAGGACGATGAAACCATCGTTGCTGTAGCTGAACTGGGAACCGGGCGCAGATTGGAGAGGTTCCTCAACGATTCGCGCCATCATGCCGTCGAGGGTGGTAGCCGGATGAGTATTGGGGGTCCGCGCCAGAGCTACGTCGCCCAGTCCAGATGTGTGGGTCAGCAATTGGGCGATGGTGACCTTGTTCGCGACGTCCGGGGCGAAGCCGGGGACGTATTTGCCGATAGCGTCGTTGAATCCGAGTTTGCCCTGCTCGGCGAGCTGCGCGATGGCAATCGCGGTGAACATTTTCCCAAGCGACGCGATGGTGAACTTTGTGTATGGCGTGTTCGCGATCCCCCGACTGCGGTCCGCCATGCCATATCCGCGTTCCATCAGGATGTCGCCGTCCTTGCCTGCCAGCACAGCTCCCGAGAATTGCCCGCTTGCCGCCAGCTGGCTCAATTCGCCGTCGAATGGCTGCAAGTCGATGGGCGTGCTGGATGGGGCCGGTGTGGCTGGCTTTGATGAGGTGGCGGCGCTGTTCGGGGAACCGCTCGCGCAGCCGGCGACGAGTAGGGCGACCGCAACGATAGCCGCGCATCTTCCGTGCATCGAGATCTGACCTCCTTCGATTTCGTGGCCCTCTGATTCATGGGCAATCTGCCTGATAAGCAAGCTGCCGGAGGTCGTTGTAGTCGTCGCGCGGCAACACCGGATCAACGACTGCTGTTACTCGGTTGTTATCCCAGACCCGGATATCCTCGGCTCGGGAACCACGGAAGATGCGGATATCGCTGCCGATCCAAATCGAAGCGCTAACCTCGATCGTCACGCTCTCGAGGCGAAGCGTCCGCGCACGCCTGACGCTCCTCTACGGAGGCCTCTTTCTGATTTCCGGGGCAGCCCTGCTCGCCATCACTTATCTGCTCTTCAGCCATGCCACCAGTCCGACCTTCGCCACGCACACGAACGCCATCCTGCCATCGCCCGCGCCGGTGGGCTCGATTGCCGACCTGGGCCGCTTACAGACAGAGGCGGACGCGAAGCTGCGCCTGGCCCAGGAGGCGGCCGCCCGCCAGCGCACGCTCGAGCTTCATCAACTCCTGCTCCAATCCGCGATGGCGCTCGCGATCATGACGCTCATCTCGATCGGGGTCGGCTGGGTCGTAGCACGCCGGCTGCTGCGACCGCTGCGGACGATGACCGCAACGACGCGGCGGATCTCGGAGCACAACCTGGGCGAACGGCTCGCCCTGGAGGGCCCCCGTGACGAACTGAAAGAGCTGTCGGACACGATCGACGGGTTACTGGCTCGGCTTGAAGTGGCCTTTGCCGCCCAGAAGCGTTTCGTGTCTAATGCCTCTCACGAGCTCCGGACGCCGCTGGCGATGATGCGCACCTCCCTCGATGTAGCGACCGGCAAGCCGGGGCCGGTACCCGTCGAATTGACGAGGCTCGAGAGCAAGCTGCGCGAAGGTCTCGACCAGGCGGATCAGCTCGTCGAAAGCTTCCTGATGCTGGCCCGGGCTGAACACGGCGCCTTCGACGAACAGGCCGAAGTCTCGCTCAGCGAGCTCCTGACGGCAGCCGTCCACGTTCGCGACGAGCCGATCCGCGAAAAGGGCATCGTGGTCGAGCAGAGTCTCAGCGAGGCTTACGTCCGGGGAAGCCGAGCGCTGCTGGCCCGCATGGTTGGAAATGTCCTCGACAACGCCATCCGTCACAACCATCCACAGGGATGGATTCGGCTGGAAGCGCAGACCGACGGCGACACGATTCAGCTGCTGGTTGAGAACGGAGGCGAGCGGCTGCCAGAGGGCATCGTTCGCGAGCTAGCCGAGCCATTCCGCCGCCACGAGATAGACCGGACGAGCACTCAGAGCGGATTTGGTCTCGGTCTCTCGATCGTTTCCGCGATCGCCACCGCTCACGGCGGGAGGCTGCATCTCCACGCCCGCACCGAAGGGGGGCTCCTGGTCATCATCGAACTGCCTCGCGCGGACGGCGGGACGCCCAGGCCCGCAAAGGCGCTTCGACAGCACCGAGTTCAGTCCGGAGATTTCGCGTGAGAGTACTCGTCGCGGAGGACGTCCGGCGCCTCGCAGACGACATCGCCGAAGGCTTGCGCGACCAGGCGATGGCGGTCGATGTCGCCTATGACGGCCTGCAGGCGGCCGAAAAGACGAGCGTCTACACCTATGACGTGGTGGTGCTCGATCGCGACCTGCCGGGCCTCCACGGGGACGAGCTCTGCCGAATTCTCGTCGCGCGCGAGCAACCACCGATGATCCTGATGTTGACCGCTGCCGATGCACCTGGCGAACGCGTGGCGGGGCTGAGCCTCGGTGCCGACGACTACCTTGCCAAGCCCTTCCATTTCCACGAGCTAGTCCTGCGCATTCGTGGTCTTGCCCGCCGCAAACCCACCGCCCATGGTCACACGCTCCGAGCCGCCGGCGTCGACCTCAATCCACGTACCCGCGGCGTTACCCGCGACGGACGTCCGGTCGACCTCTCCCTCAAGGAGTTCGGAGTGCTGGAGGCCCTGCTGCGAGCTTCGCCCGGCTGTGTCAGCACCGAAGAGCTACTCGAGAACGTCTGGGACGAGAACGCCGACCCCTTCACCAAGACCGTCCAGGTGACCATCGGCCGTCTGCGGCGAAAGCTGGGGCCACCGCAGGTGATCGAGACCATGCCCGGAGCCGGCTATCGAATCCCCTCCCACTAGCCCATGCGCACCTCCCAGCTTGGCCGGGCCCTCGAAAACCTGGCCGAGAACGCCTGGACCGCCGGCTCCGACGGCC
>CAZRMD010000270.1:0-4168 GCA_964601135.1 uncultured Actinomycetes bacterium
TGGCCGACATCGTGATCACGATGCTTCCAACCGGTGATGCGGTCTCCGATGTGATGCTGCGGCAGGATGCGGTCGCGGCGATGCGGCCCAATGGCATCTGGGCGCAGATGGGAACGGTCGGGATCGAGGCGATCGATCAACTGTTGGACGCGGTCCGCACCCGGCGGCCCGATGTCGCGCTCGTCGACGCTCCGGTCTCCGGGACGCGTGGCCCGGCGCGCAATGGCCAGCTGGTCATCCTGGCGTCGGGACCGGATCGCGCCCACGCGACGCTGGAGCCGGTCTTCAATGCCCTCGGGCAGCGCGTGCTCTGGCTTGGTCCGGCCGGCGTGGGCACCCGGCTCAAGCTGGTGCTCAATACCTGGCTCGCCTTCGATGTCGAGGCTGCCGCCGAGGCGAGCGCGGCCGCCGATCGCCTCGGGGTTCCGTACGAGGCGCTGCTCGCGGCGGTTCGCGGCGGACCGGTCGCGTCCGGGACTGCGCTGGCGAGGCTCGCCAAGATGGAGACTTCCGATCACAGTCCGCAGTTCCCGCTGGAGTGGGGTCTCAAGGACCTCGACCTGACCGCGGCGGCGACCGGACCCGATGCGATTCCTGTTGCTCGCGCCATCGCGGACCGGTGGCGGGTCCTCGTTGGCCAGGGGGCGGGCCGCCTCGATGTGAGCGCCGCCCGTTTTGGGCTGACCGGCGCCGCGCCGTCAATCGAGGAAATTCAAAGGATGGAAGTGAAATGAATTCGGACTCTGTGGTGCGCCCGTGGGCCCCGCGCTGGTGGTTGGTCCTGGCCATAGGACTTGGCCTCTGGATCGCCACAGTCGCCGATGCCTCTTACACCAACAACCCGATCATCTTGCCGACGGTCGTGCTGCTGGGCAGCTTTCTCGTTCCGGTTACCGCGGTGGTCTGGTACCTGGACCACGACCCGAGCCCGGCGTTGTCGCCGAAACGCATCGTCTCCGCGTTCACCCTGGCTGGAGTCCTTGGCTTACTGTCCGCCTCCGTCCTGGAGTACTGGCTGGTGTTCGGGCCGGGGCGCATCGGCATGCTGAAGGTGGGGCTGATCGAGGAGCTGGTCAAAGGCGTTGCGATCGTGATTTTCGCGCTTGGTACGCGGTCGTTCAAGACTCGTGACGGAATCGTCCTCGGGGCTACCGTCGGCTTCGGCTTCGCGGCACTCGAAAGCAGCGGCTACGCGCTGATCTCCCTTTTGTTCGTCCAGGGCCATCAGCTCTTCCTGTCACTGCAGTCGGTCGTGGTGACCGAGCTGGCGCGCGGCCTACTGGCGCCATTCGGGCATGGCCTCTGGTCCGCGATCCTCGGCGGAGTCATCTTCCATGCTGCGCGCAACGGTCGCCTTCGCGTCAGCTTGCCCATCGTCATCACCTACGTTGGCGTCTCACTGTTGCACGCGGCGTTCGATGTGTTTGGAGGCATTCCGGGATATATCGTCGTCTCGATCATCGGGATCGCTCCCCTCGCCTATTTATGGTTGCGCGAGGACCGTGGGCTGCCGTTTGCGCGCCATAGCGGGATGCCGGCGGCGCCGCAGATTCCGACGGTAAGCCGTGCCTGATCGATGAAGGAGAGCTTCATGGGACAAAAACTGGCGGCGCTGGCGACCTCAGCCGCGGACTATGCACGCCTGGGACTATCGCCCACCTCGATCGCGCCGTGGGAGGATGGCGCACGAACCGACAACTCGGCGGGAACCTACGAGTGGTGGTACTTCGACGCCTATCTCGCGGACGGCGCAAAGCTGGTGGCGTCATTCATGAACAAGGACCTCGCCGAGCCGCAGAAGCCGCTGTCGCCCCTGATTCGACTGAACCTCGAGCTCCCCGACGGACGAGTCTTCGAAAAACTCGCGCACTATCCAGCCCAGGCGTGGTCGGCCGCCAAGGACCATGCCGATGTGCGCCTCGGCGAGAACCGCTTCAGCGGTGACTTGCACCAGTACCGGATCCAGGCGGCGGCGGAGGAGATCTCGGTCGACGTGACCCTGACGGGCACGGTTCCCCCCTGGCGCCCGGCGACCGGGTACGCGCTTTTTGGAGCGGATCGCTCGCGGGAATTTGCCTGGCTTCCTTCAGTGCCCGAAGGCACGGTGAGCGTCACCTACTGGGTCGACGGCGAACCGCACCACACGACCGGCATCGGCTACCACGATCACAACTGGGGGAACGTTGGGCTGATGAAAGTGGTGCATGACTGGTACTGGGCTCGCGGTCAAGCCGGGCCGTACTCGGTGATTGCCGCCTACATCACATCCGCGAAGGCATATGGGTTCGAGCCGATTCCCATATTCATGCTCGCGCGTAACAACGTCCTGGTCGGCGACGATCCCGGCAACGTCACCTTTCAGCGCGAGGGAGTCTACACCGATCAGACGACCGGCAAGCCCGTGGCGACAACGACGCGCTACACCTACCAGGACGGCGAGGACCGGTACGTGGTGTCCTTTACCCGCAGCCACGATCTGTCGGTCAATCGGATGATCGATGCGACCACCGGCGTCAAACGCATCGCCGCCAAGCTGGTGCATTTCGATGGTGCCTATCTCCGGTTCGCCGGTGATCTGGAGGTCTCGCGACATCGCGGAAGAGAGCTGGTCGAGACCTACAAGGATGAGGCGATCTGGGAACTGATGTACTTCGGCCACGCCCGCGAGCGGGACCTGGTCACCGGCCGCTAGGTCGATGCCAGAGGAGGCGAAAACATGAGAAACACGAGATTGTGGATCAACCTTCTGTGGGGGCTGCTTGTATTTTTGGCTGCGGCACGACTTGCGAGCACGGCGTTCTGGCCCTCACTCGGCATACCGGTCCTGTTGCTGGCGGTGGTCTTCGCGCTCATCCACGGGGCGTTGCGATATCGCTGGAGGGGAGTGCTGGCCTTCCTCGTCATCTGTCTCGTCGTCAGCAATGTCTTCGAAAACACGAGTATTCTGAGCGGCTTTCCGTTCGGGCACTACCATTACACCTCCGGCCCCCAAGCTGTTCCTGGTGCCGTGGTTCATCGGTCCGTCCTACTTCGCCACTGCCTACCTCGCCTGGGTGCTCGGGATCGCCCTGATCGGCGACGTCCGGCGCGAGGGAAGCTGGTTCACGACCGTCGCGGTCCCCGTGATCGCTTCGGGTGTCATGGTCATGTGGGACCTGACCTTTGATCCAACCGCCTCGACCATCAAACACTTTTGGATTTGGGAACAAGGCGGTGGTTACTTCGGTGTGCCGCTCACGAACTATGCCGGGTGGTTTTTCACGGTATACGTCTTTCTCCAGCTGTTTGCGCTCTACCTCCGCTTTCGGGACGGTCATCAAGCAGCACAACCGTTGCCGAGGTCGTATTACGCCCAGGCGATCATCGCCTACGCCGTCGTTGGCCTGACGGCTGTGCTGTCCTACCTGGTCTTTAGCGGCAATACGCTGGTCACCGACGCCGCCGGCGTGGTCTGGCAAACCCGCAGCATCACCGAGGCCGAGGCGACGGTCAGCCTCTTCTCGATGATCTTCGTGTCCGTTTTATCGGGGGTGAAACTGCTCCAGGCATCGGCTGGTGTTCCCGACGCATTGATTGACGACGAAGCTGACATCGGTTGGAGTCGGAGACCGGCGATAGCGACAGGAGACTAACGATTTCACGTCTTTGGAGGATGAATCAAATGAATGTCGCAATCTGGGTCGCGCAAGTCCTGCTGGCCGTCGGCTTCCTGGTAACCGGAGGAATGAAGTTGCTGAGGCCGCGTCTCCAGCTGCAGGCGCAGTTGCCCTACGTCGAGGAATTCACCGATAGACAGGTCAAGACAATCGGGGGTCTCGAGGTACTGGCCGCCATCGGCCTGATCATTCCAAGCGTTCTCAGGGTAGCGCCCGTTTTGAGCGCCGCGGCGGCCGTCGGTCTGGTCTTACTCATGATCGGCGCGATCGTGACACATGCGCGGCGGGGCGAAGTAGATTCACGCCTTTCAATCAACTTCGGCCTGCTGGCGCTGGCGCTGGTCGTGGCGTGGGCCAGGTTCGGTCCTTACCACCTCTAAACCAGACTGCCGAGGTCTGCGCCGCCGACCTCGTCGTCTCGAATGGCGCTAACGAGGGGCATTTGTGTAGCAACGCGTGTAGCAACGCCGGTGGACGTCTATGGACGCAGCAACACAATTCAGCACGACGAC
>CAZRMD010000271.1:0-4167 GCA_964601135.1 uncultured Actinomycetes bacterium
TCTCACCGGCGTTCTCGCCCGTCCGGATGGTCAGCCGGGTGTTGATGCGCAGGGGCGCCGCGAACGTCATGTCGCGGTTGCGGCACTCTTCCTTGTCGAACTTTGGCTGGCCGAACTCGTAATCCAGGAACTTGAGCTCGTAGTTCTTGCCGGTGTAATCGGTAATCGGGTTGATCTCCTCGAACAGCTCGCGCAAGCCCTCGCGCTTGAACCAGTTGAACGATCGGATCTGGGTCTCGATCAGGTTGGCCACCGGGAGCATCTCCGGAATCCGGCCGTAGCTGACACGAGAGCCGTTAGAGGAAGGCTGAATCATGGACTCTCCTTTCAGATGAAGCGGAAATAAATGGTGGGCAGGCAGACAGTGCTAGGGACGCGGAAAGGCAACCCTGGGAGCACCGAACGGGAATCGTAACATCAGGGTACCCGCGCTGTCAAGCGCGCAAACATCTCCGTCGCGAAACCCGAGCTTCGCGATCGAGCCCCAGGGCTGGTTCCCCGGGGCGGGACACACGGGTCAGAACGCCGGTAGGAAGCTGCTCAGACTAATGCGGGCGTAAGTCTAGCACTCCCTCCAGGTGGAAGGGAAGAGCTACTGGCTGAAGGGGTCCTGCGGGCCGAAGGGGTTGTGGCCGAAGCCGGAAAAGCCCGGAATTGGGATGCCCATGACCCAGCTGACGAACGCCAGGATGGCCGCCAGGATCAGGAGGAAGAAGAGCATGAACTTGAGCATCTCGCGACTCCCTGCAGGAACAACGGCACCGGCGGCCTGCGCCCTGCTCCACCCGCCCATCCGAACTCCCGTCATCGCCGGGAGTCGAGCGCCGGACCAGGATCAGATCCAGCCGAGGCGGCGGTAATACCAGAGCTGGCCGGCGGTGACGGCAAGCATGATGCCGACGGCCAGCACCCAGAAGGTCCAGGCCGGCGTGATGTGGCTCACCAGGAAGGCGAAGTTCATGCCGAAGAAGCCGGTCAGAAACGTGAGCGGCAGAAAGAGTGTCGCGAACACCGTCAAGCGCGTGATGCGCAGGTTGAGCCGGTTCGACACGGTCGACAGGTAGACGTCCATCGCCGTGCTGAGGAGATCCCGAAGCGAGTCGACGATCTCGTATTGCCGGACCAGGTGGTCGTAGACATCGCGATAGTAGATCGACATCTCGCGAGGGAAGTCTGTGGCCACCGCGCCCCCGGGATCGCTGATCGCGGACGTGGTCAGGCGCTGGAAGACGTCGCGCTGCGCGCCCAGCACCTTGCGCAGGTCCACGACCGCCCGCTTCAGATCGGAAAGCTCGCTCAGCGTGGCGGTGTCCGGACGTTGAATAATCCGGTCCTCGACCTCGTCGGTGGCGTCGTCGAGCTGGTCGAGCACCGGAAACATCGCGTCGACCAGCTGATCGACCACCATGTAGAAGAGGTAGGCAGTTTTGCCATGGGTGATTTCCGGGCTGGCTTTGATGCGTTCGTGGAGCCGCTTGAGCGGGTCGGAAGCCCCAATGTGGACGGTCACGACATATTGCGGCGAGAGGAAGAGGTGATGCTCTTGAAGCTCCACCCGGTGTCCATCCACCAGGTCGGCGCCAAATAGCACGGCGAAGAAATAACCGGGATATTCCTCGAGCTTCGGCCGCTGGTTCTGGTGGCGGATGTCATCAATGGTGAGCGGATGGAACTTAAAGGTGTGCTCCAGCAGGTCGAAGTCGTCGGGGTCCGGATCGATGATCCCGAGCCAGAAACCCTGCTTGCCGTCGGCGAGGAGCTGGGCGATTGCCGCAGAGGTCGGCTCGCTCTCCGAGCCCTGCGAGGAGATGAGATAGCGGATCTTCACCCCCTCCTCATCCCTCCCCACAAGGGGGAGGGAGCTTGAGGGGAGATGGAACGAATTCCTACTTGATTTCGGCGCCGGCGCCGGCGTCCTTCAGCTTCTTCAGGATGCTCTCGGCCTCTTCGCGGTTGATGCCTTGCTTGACCGGCTTGGGCGCCTGGTCAACCAGGTCCTTGGCTTCTTTCAGACCAAGGCCGGTGATCTCGCGCACCACCTTGATGACGCCGATCTTGGCATCGCCGGCCGAGGTGAGAACGACCTGGAACTCGGTCTGCTCGGCCTCGGCGGCCGGGGCAGCTGCGCCGCCTCCACCGGCTGGGGCCTGGGCAACAGCAACCGGGGCCGCCGCCGTCACGCCAAACTCGGTCTCGATGGCCTTGATGGCGTTCATCACGTCCACCACGGTCCACTCCTTCAGGCTGGTTACGAAATCGTCAACGCTAACTTTTGCCATGGTTTCCTCCTAACTTGCGGCCGCGGTCGCGGCCGGTGATTGTGATTCTTTCTGCACACGAACGGCGTCGAGCGTGCGGGCGAGCTTCGAGATCGGCGCCTGCAGCACGCTGGCGAGATTGCCCAGCGGCGCCTGCAACGCTCCCAGCAGGCGGCTGAGCAGCACCTCCCGCGAGGGTAGATCGGCGAGCTCGACGACGGTGTCGGCTTTGACGACCTGGCCTTCGAGGAGTCCGCCCTTGATGACCATCTTGCGATTGGCCCGGATGTAGTCATTGAGAATCCGGGCCGGCGCGGAGACGTCATCGGCCGCGAAGAGCATCGCGATCGGGCCGATCAGCTCGGCGCTGAGGGGCTCATAACCGGCGGCCTTCGCCGCCCGGCGGGCCAGCGTGTTCTTCACGACGACCATGTCGATGCCGCCGTCGCGCAGCTTGCTGCGCAGCTCACGCATCTGGCCGACGGTCATGCCCCGATAATCGGCGAGCACCGCCGTCGACGAGGCCTTCAGTCGCGCCGTCAGATCAGCGACGGCCTCGGCCTTCTGGGCCTTCTTATCGACTTTCTCGTCTTTCTTGAGCGTGGTTGCCAATAAAAAACCTCCTTCGCACCAGGCGAGGAGGTCCAATTGTCCCTATCTCGCCTGCGCTGGACATTAAGCCGGCGGATCCGGCACCAGCGGTCTTCGGCTATTGAGTTGTCGCGGGCGCTGAGTATATCAGGCGCCGTTCCGGGTTGCGTCCAGGGCGCCCTTGACGAGTTCCCGAACCGCCGGCGCGCCGGCCGCCTCCGGCGAGGTCAGCTTGACGTGCCGGATGCCGGTGCCACTGCCCTCGAGCAGCCCCTCCGGGTCGGGGAGGTCGGCGCCGTTGGCAAGGCCAAGATTGACCCGTTCACGCTGCGGTGAGATCGCCGCGAACACATCCTTGGTGCCGGCACCGGCCCCATACTGAATCACCTTCCATCCGGGGTACACCTTCTCGGCTGCACCGGGAAAGACCGACAGGATCGTTTCTCGAGCCTTGACCGCGATTTCGCGCACCTGTGGCGAATAGCCCTTGAGGAAGGTGTCGACGGCGGGATCACCGGTCTTGACGTTCGGCATGCGAAGGCTGGGCCTTAGCTCATACGACCGGCAGCGACCGGGTCGACGGGCACACTCGGCCCCATCGTTGGCGACAGATAGACCGATTTCAGGTACTGGCCTTTCGCCGAGGCAGGCTTGGCCCGGACAACGGCGTCCATCAAGGCCACGAAGTTGTCGCGCAGCTGACCCTCGCTGTACGACGCCTTCCCGATGTTGGTGTGGATGATGCCCGTCTTGTCGACGCGGTACTCGATCCGGCCGCCCTGGATATCCTTCACCCCTTTGGCGATATCGTTGGTCACCGTCCCGGCGCGCGGGTTCGGCATCAGGCCACGCGGGCCGAGGATCTTGCCCAGCCGGCCGACGATGCCCATCATGTCGGGAGTCGCCAGCGCCACATCGAAATCGAGCCAGCCTTCCTGGATCCGCTTGGACAGGTCTTCCCCACCGACGTAATCGGCGCCTGCGGCTGAGGCCTCGCGCGCCTTCTCGCCCGTGGCGAAAACCAGGACCCGCCGCTTCTTGCCCGTGCCGTGCGGCAGCACGACGGATCCGCGCACCATCTGGTCGGCATGGCGCGGATCAACGCCCAGCCGCAAGTGGGCCTCGATCGAACCGTCGAACTTGGACGTCGAACTCTGCAGCACCTTCCGAACGGCCTCGTCGGGGGCGTACTGCTCGGTGCGGTCGATCGCCTCGGCAGCGGCCTTATATTTTTTGCCGCGCTGCTTCGGCATCAGCTCGCCACCTCGATGCCGAGCGAGCGCGCGGTGCCCTCGATCATCTTCATCGCCGCCTCGAC
>CAZRMD010000272.1:0-4131 GCA_964601135.1 uncultured Actinomycetes bacterium
ATCACCGTCGGGTCGACCGTCACCTGGACAAACGACCACAGCCTCGCTCATACGGCCACCGCTGATAGCGGCGCGTGGGACACCGGCGCGCTGGCCACGGGAGCCGCGAGCTCGCCCATCACGTTCAACACCCCCGGCACCTTTCCTTATCACTGCCGATTTCATGCGGACATGCACGGTTCGGTCATCGTCAGCGCGGCGGCCGCTGCGACCCCGGCACCGGCAGCCACACCTCGAATGGGAAGCCTGGCGCGGACGGGCGGCGGGCCAGGGCTTCCACTTGGCGCCGGGTTGGCCTTCCTGGGGCTGTTGCTGTTAGCCGCAGGCGGGCTCCGCCGCAAGCACCTGCAGAGGTAACTGGTTACGCGACATCGACTCGGAGCAAGACGTGCGATTCATCGCGCAGCATGCGGCGAAGGCCTTCGACCGTCGTCGCGCCCCACATCCACCATCGTTCCAGGATCGCATCGATCAGCTTCGCATCGAGCTCATCCGGTCCGACGAATCGAACTGTTCCCTCAACCGATGGTCCGCCTGGGATCCGGATCCGGATCCACGGATCGTTGCGCCAGCGGGCAACCCGCAGCGCATAGCTGAAAGTAAACAGGTAGATCGCCCCGCCGGCGATCACATACCAGGCGCGCACAGATCGCTCCCGGCCATCCTCGCGCGAGCTAACGATCAGCTCCTCGTGTTGAGCAAGGGCCTGCTCGAATTCGGCTGGCAGCGTCAGGCGGATGCCGCCGCGGGCAGATGGTGTTCGACATATGAGCGAACGCGCTGGTCCGCCCTTTCAAGGATCGCCGGGCCGTGCCCGAAGTAGGCCCGTTCGAAGCGCAGCCCCGATAGGCGCTGGGGAGCTCGCGTCGCCGTTCGGTGCGAGTGGTTTACGGTCCAGGGCGGGGTTCGAAGCCCACGCTCGTTGTTGAGCACGTCACCGGTGAACAGCGCCGACTCGGAACCCGACCAGAGACAGATGCTGCCCGGCGTGTGGCCTGGACAGTGGACAACCGTGAGCCCTGCGATCCTCTCGCCATCGTCGAGTACTCGCAAATCACAGTCCGCGCAGCTGACCACGTAGCTCGCCAGTCGCGGGGGCAACAGATCAGCGATGCCAAACAAGGTCAGCGGCTCACGCGGCCGCACCGACCGCAGATAGGGCGCATCGTTTTGATGAACGGCGAGGCGTGCGCCGGTAGCCCCGCAGAGCGCGAGCGCCGTTCCCGCATGGTCGATGTGGTGGTGCGTGAGAATGACCCACTGTAGATCGGCCGGCCGGAGTCCCTGGGAGGTCAGAAAAGCGAGGACCGCGCGAAAGCTGCCTGTGTATCCTGGATCGATCACCGCGATTCCCTCAGCGCCTTGATACAGGTAGGCCTGCGCGCCGCGCACGCCCGGAATCCGCTGGATCACATCCTCATTATTCGCGGTATGGACCGTCGGAGGCCCAGCTCTGGGTGAGCCGAGCCTCCGCGCCGATCAGCGAGGCCGAGTCGAGCCGAGCCGCAGGCTGACGCCCGCGAGCACGCTGAGGAAGGCGCCGACCCCCACCAGGATGAGGCCGATTGGGATTCCACGATGGCCGCCTCCACCGGTAGGCGGAAGCGCGACTGGTGCGACGGCCGGCTGCGCGGCAACCGTAATGGTGCCGACCATGTGGTCGTGAATGCGGCACTGGTAGGCGAACGTTCCCGCATTCGGGAAGGAGAAGCTGTAGCGATCCGGGAATGGCGCGCCGGCGGCCGCGGCCAGGAGGACGCCGGAGGAGGCCACCGTCGACGTGCTGGCGATGGACGTTGGGCCAAACGGCCCAAGCTCGAGTGGTTGCTCAGCGACGGCCGGCGAACTGCAGCCGAATGCCGGCGGCTGGTTGGGATTCGGCGCGGGGCTGTCGGTGGTGCCGCTCCCCTCGCAGACTGGTGGCTGGAACGGATCAGCCGCGTCCGAGCCGCTGCCCTTGGGGAAGGTCACGGTGTGAATGTCAAAGCCCCTGTCAACCCAGGTGACCTTGTCGCCTTTTTTGATCGACACGTTGTTGGGCAGCATTTCGAGCACCTCGACGTGGGGTGCTCCGGTCCCGGCGGTCATGGTGACGTTCTTCGTGCCGTCGCCGTTGTTCGTCACCGACGTCTGGTTCGCCGCCGCCTCCGCAGCGACGGCTCCAGTCGTTTCCGTCGTGTACTGGGTCAGGGCGTCGGCCGCCGCCTGACCCTCGGTTGTCGTTGTTGTGTCAGCATTCTCCGACAAGACCCGCACCTGGCCGATCATCCCCGGGTGCAGGGCGCAGAAAAAGTGGACGGTCGCGGATGACCGATCGGTCATGTCCAGTTCAAGATCCACGAAGAACTCCGATGGATTGTTCGTCCCATTCGCATTCACCTTGAAACCCGAGTTGAGGTCGTTGCCGCCGTCATAGAGACACGGGCTACTCGCCGTGCCGCACGACGGCTCCGTGGGAGCAAAGGTAAGCGGATTGGCGATGAACTTACCCGCCCCGTCATCCGAGTCGGGTTTGAGCGGGCTGTATTTGCCCTGCGCCGTTGCCAGCGATTCGTTCTGGGCGACCAGGGTGGCGGTGTGGGCGCTGTCTGGTGACGCCTGCGGTGTCCACAGGAAGTGGAGCACGTCGCCATTGCGTACGGTCAGGCTCGGGGTGACGGCGCCGGTGGCGCTGGTTTTGAAACCGCGCGGGAAGAAGTCGGTGTACTCGAAGTTCTTCCCCGGCGGATTGATCGCATCAACGCCGATGGTGTAGACATTGAAGCCGTCGGCCGGGCACACAAAGATACACGTGGTCTGGTGCGGTCGCGATACAGGCTTCGCCGATTTGGCAGCGCTGGCATCGAGCGCCCCGACGACCAACCCGCCGAGCAGGCTGATCGTCCCCAGCATGGCTCCGACCAACCGTCCTTTCCCCTTCATCCCTGCCTCCTGGCCTGTCGTGTAGGCGCGCATCCGCGCGAACTTGAGAATTCGATGAGAGTGTCGGGGTTAGGACACGCGACGTCAAGTGAAATTCTTGCCCTTTCGGGCAGATTTTGACGCTGTCAGTCGCCGCTAGCGCTGGGGAGCTTCCGGCCGGTTGATGCCGGGCTGGGGGACCTCAACCGGAGCGGGCGGCGGTTCCTGAATCTCGGGCTGCGGTGGCTCCGGAACGAGTTGCGGTCCTTGCGGGTCGCCAACGCCGGGCCGGCCGGGGTTCGGGATAACGGGGTCGGGCGTGCCGGGAACGTTTGGGTTGACGGGATTAGGCTCCATTGTTAACAGTTTAGCCGACAGACTCACTATAATGTTTACGTTCTAGTATCGACGTAAAGGAAGGCAGGAGGGCGGATATGGATTCTGTTCCAAGGAGTACAAGTACGGAGGCGCCGCGCGCCACGGCGACAAATGGAAATGGCCGTCGGGGCCTCGTCGAGCTGGCCCGGATGGCGGTGGATGACACCATCCGCCTCGTCCAGCAGGAGATCCAGCTGGCCAAGATCGAAATCCGGGAGACCCTGACCAGCAATATCCGTGGCGCGGCCATGCTGGCCGCGGGCGGATTGCTCGGCCTGCTCATGATCGTGATGCTGCTGGTCGCGCTCGTCGAGTGGATCCCGAATCACGTTCTGGCTGCCCTGATCACGGCGGCAGTCTTCCTCGTCGTTGGGGCGATCCTGGTCCTGCTTGGGCTGCGATCACTGAAAATCGGGCCCCCACCGAAGATGATGCCCAAGACGATGACCACCCTGAAGGAGGATGCCGAGTGGGCCAGACAAGTACTGAAGCGAAACGGGAAGTAGAGCAGACTCGCGCCCATCTCGGCGAAACGCTCGAGGCGTTGCAGCTCCGCGCGCGCCACAACCTGGACCTCAAAACGCAGGTGCAGACGAACCGTGCGCTGCAGGCGGTCATCGGGGCCTTCGCGCTCGCGCTGGCCGGGTTTGCTATCCTCGGACTTCGCGCCCGGCGCCGCCGGTCGGCCGCCGAGCAACTCGTTCGCAAGCTCAAGCTCAATGAGCTGCGTGAGCGATTGGAAGATTTCCGCGATGACGCCAAGGCCTGGGCTACGGCGCAGCGGCGGATCGTCACAGCCGATGGAAAGGGCAAGGTGGAAATCCAGAAGAAGGAGGGCATCGCGCGGCGGCT
>CAZRMD010000273.1:0-4123 GCA_964601135.1 uncultured Actinomycetes bacterium
GCAGAGGAGGTCATCGACAAGGCGCAGCGCAACCAGAACGCGCAGCCGATCGAGCCCGGCGTCTATGAGGTCGTGCTCGAAGAGTACGCCGTCGCCGAGATGCTCGAGTTCATGAGCTATACGGGCTTCGGCGCACTCGCCGTCGAGGAGGAACGGAGCTTCATGCGCCTTCGCGAGCGAATCACCGGTGAGGCGGTCAGCATCTGGGACGACGGCCTGGATCGCTCGGGCCTGCCGGCGCCATTCGATTTCGAAGGCGTGCCCAAGCAGCGCGTCGACCTGATCAGAAATGGCGTGGCGACCGGCCTCGTGTACGACATGATGACGGCGACCAAGGAAGGCCGCGAATCCACGGGCCATGGCCTGCCCGCCCCGAACACGGAAGGACCATTCGCGCTCAACCTCTTCATGCAGCCGGGATCGGTTGAGAAAGCCGACCTCGCGGCCGACATCAAGCGCGGCATCTGGGTTACCCGGTTCTGGTACGTCCGGACGGTGCATCCAAAGCTGTCGCTCATCACCGGGATGACGCGCGACGGGACGTTCTTGATCGAAGACGGCAAGGTCACCCGTCCAGTCAAAGATCTTCGCTTCACCCAGAGCATGCTGGAGGCTCTCGACGGGACGCTGGCCGCGAGCAAGACGACCAAGTTGCAGATCGGCGAGTTCATCGGCGCATCCCGGGTCCCCGCCCTTCGCCTCAAGGCTTTCACCTTCACGAGTTGAGCCGCTATCCGCTGATCGGCTTGCCCACCCTGGCCATCCCGGCTGGTCCAAAGCCGCCAAGATTCGGCATCAACCAGAGCTACGTGCGGGCGCTGGCTGCCGCGGGCTGCGCCCCGGTGCTCATCCCCATCGTGGACGACGACCGCTTGCGCGCCATCTACGAGCGCCTGGACGGCATCGTCTTTCCGGGCGGCGCGGATGTCGCGCCACACGAGTATGGCGAGCAGCCGCTCGACAACCTCAACGAGGTCGAGCCGGAACGCGATCGGGTCGAGCTGCGGCTCGCTCGCTGGGCGCTCGACGATGACCTGCCGACCCTGGGCATCTGTCGGGGGCAGCAACTGATCAACGTGGTCCTTGGCGGCACCCTCTACCAGGACCTGCGCCATCAGGGCGCAACCTCAGTGGATCACTCGGATGCCGACGGCCGGAAACGAGATACGCTGGTCCATCGCGTCCGCATCGATCCCGATTCCCGCCTGGCGCAACTGATCGACGAGACGAGCGTCGAGGTCAACAGCCTTCATCATCAGGCAGTGAAGGACGTGGCGTCGGCCCTTCGCGTGACCGGCAGGGCTGACGATGGCGTCATCGAAGCGGTCGAGTCGCCCGATCATCGATTCTTGATCGCGGTCCAGTGGCACCCCGAGGAAATGTCGGACATGCCCTGGATACAGAGACTGTTCGCCGGCTTCGTCAAGTCGACGGCGAACAGTCCTAGACGCTAAGCGGCTTTCGGAGTCGCTGCCGCGACCGGTTCGAGGGCCCAGTCCAATACCTGCCGAACATCGCTCGCCAGGTGGATGGTCATCGCCTTCCGTACCGTCTCCGGCAGATCGTCGAGGTCAGCCTCGTTGCGGGCCGGCAGGATCACCTCGGTCAAACCTGCGCGGTGCGCGGCCAGCAGCTTCTGCTTCACGCCGCCGATCGGCAGCACCGTGCCTTGCAGGGTGACTTCGCCGGTCATGCCGACGGTGCTGCGCACCGGCCGCCCAGTCATCAGGCTGACCAGCGCAGTCACCATCGTCACGCCCGCCGAGGGACCGTCCTTCGGGATGGCACCCGCCGGAACGTGGACGTGGATCGCCTTGGTCTCGAAACCGGGACCAATGCCGAGCTCGCTTGCATGCGACCGCACGTACGACAGTCCGATCTGTGCCGACTCCTTCATCACGTCACCCAGCTGACCGGTCAGGGTCAGACCGCCCTTGTCGCCAGGCATCGCCGTGGCCTCGACGAAGAGCACCTCTCCGCCGATTCCCGTGACGGCGAGCCCCGTGGCCACGCCCGGAACTTCCGTCCGCTCGGCGACTTCGGGCTGGAACTTCGCCCGACCGAGATAGGTCTTGACGTCGTTCGCGGTGACATGCACCGGTGTCGTCGCCTTGCCGCCCTCGACCTGGGTCGCGACCTTGCGCAGCAACCGTCCGAGCTCACGCTCGAGATTGCGCACGCCGGCCTCGCGGGTGTGATCGACGATGATTCGGCGAATCGCCTCGTCATCGACACTCACGTCCTCCGCGCTCAGCCCATTGCGCTCCAGCTGACGCTTGAGCAGGTGATCGCGGGCGATCGCGAGCTTCTCCTCTTCGGTGTAGCCGTCCAGCCGGATGATCTCCATCCGGTCGAGCAGCGGGGCCGGGATCGTGTCCGCCACGTTCGCCGTCGGGATGAACAGCACTTCCGACAGGTCGAGGTCGACCTCGAGATAGTGATCCCGGAACGAGTGGTTCTGCGCCGGATCGAGCACTTCCAGTAGCGCCGACGACGGATCGCCCCGCCAGTCGTTGCCGACCTTGTCGATCTCGTCGAGCATGATCACCGGGTTGCGCGTGCCGGCTTCCTTGAGGGCGCGCGCGATCCGACCCGGAAGCGCGCCGACGTATGTGCGCCGGTGACCGCTGATCTCCGCCTCGTCATGGATGCCACCGAGCGAGATGCGGGTGAACTTCCGACCGAGCGCACGGGCAACGGACTCCCCGAGCGAGGTCTTGCCGACGCCGGGCGGTCCGACCAGCGTGATGATCGCGCCAGAACCGCGGCCGCCGATCACGGACAGGCCGCGCGCCTCGCGACGCTTGCGCACCGCGAGGAACTCGATGATGCGATCCTTGACGTCCTCCAGCCCGGTGTGGTCCTCATCGAGGATGCGCCGCGCCTCGGTCACGTCGAACTGGTCTTCGGTCCGCTTGTTCCACGGCATCTCCAGCATCCAGTCGAGCCAGTTGCGGATCCAGCCCTGCTCCGGGTTCTGCTCGCTCGTCCGCTCGAGCCGATCGAGCTCCCGCTCGACCTCCTTGCGAACGGCTTCCGGCATGCCGGACTCGTCGATCTTCTTGCGGTATTCGCCGGCGACGTCACCGTCGGCCTCGCCCAGCTCCTTCTTGATCGCTTCCAGCTGCTGGCGCAGCAGGAACTCGCGCTGCCGCTTCTCCATGCCTTCCTGGACCTCGTTGCGGATCTTGTCTTTGAGGGAGGCCTCGGCCAGGATCTCGCGGTTCCAGCCGATCAACTTCTGGAGGCGCGCTTCGACGTCGAGCGTCTCCAGGATCTCGACCTTGCGCTCCAGGGACAGGTCGGGCGAGTAGCCTGCCAGGTCGGCGAGCTGGCTCGGCTTGTCGATGCCATGCACCATCTGCACGACCTCGTTGGCGCCGCGCAGCTCGAGCAGGTTCTCGATCAGGGCCTTGTACTCGCGCGCCAGCACATGGGCGGTTTCACTCAGCGGGTTGATGTCAGTCGTCGGCTGCGCCAGCACGCGCAGTGCCGGACCGGTTCCGGCGGCGGCGCTGCCCACGGTGGCGCGATACAGCCCTTGCATGATCGCGACCTCGATGCCGTTGGGCAATTTGCGAGAGTCCTCGATCCGGGCAACCGTGCCGATGCGCGCATACCGTCCCTCGACGCGGGGAACGAGCAGGACGAGCCGGTCGCCTTCCCGCGCAGCAGCGACAGCGGCCTGTGCCTCATCGCGCTCCACCGGGATCGTGACCACCATGTTGGGCAGCACCACTCCGTTGTTGAGCGGGAGGAGGGGGATGAATTCAGTCTTGGTTTCGGGCATTTGCTTCTCCTTCTATTTCTCGTCAGGAACAACCTGCGAGACATTAGGTTTATGCCCAAACTCGCGGCCCTGAAACGGGACTAGCCGAGCGAGCCGATGACCTCGTCGATCGCCGCCGCCACCTGGTCGGGCGGTCGGCTGCCGTCGATCAGCCTGAGCTTGCCCTGGCGCCGGTAGTAGTCGATCAGTGGCGCCGTCTGCTGCAGGAAGACCTCGATCCGGTGCCGGATCACATCCAGCCGATCGTCGCTGCGCTGTTCGACCTCCGCACGATGCTGGAGGCGGTCGATCAGGGACTGGCGGTCGACCTGGAGATAGAGCACCGCGTCCAGC
>CAZRMD010000274.1:0-4108 GCA_964601135.1 uncultured Actinomycetes bacterium
CATGGGCTGGATTATCCGGCTGGCGTCCGGTCCGTCAAGCCCCTCGCTTACGGCGTGATCCGGCCTTGAATGGAGGCGAGGGGCACAAATCCGAACGATCGCGAGTCACTCGAGTGATTGCGGTTGTCACCCATCACAAAGTACTGGTCCGGCGGCACAACCTGATCTTGCCCAGTGGCCGGCCAAAGGTTGTTGAACGTCCATTGTTCTGGAAGGTACGGCTCAGAAATCGACCTTCCGTTGATGTACACCACTGCATTGGTGATGTGCAATCGATCGCCAGGGATGGCGATCACCCGCTTGATAAAGAGCCGTGAGGTCGAATCGGGTGGAACGAAGGCCACGAGGTCGCCGCGCTGAGGCGGATGCTGGGCATAGGCGGTGGTATCCAGGTCGACAATCTGGCCATCCTTCAAGGTCGGATACATCGCCGACCCAAGCACGTGGACTTTTCTGACATTGAGCGAGTGCTGGAGCATGCTGGATAGGGGTCCATGCTGTACCAGGAAATTTGCGCCCACTGCCAGAGCGCCGGTGATCACGACAATTCCGACGACGGCGAACGCCAGGGGATGCCGCTTAAACAGAGACATCGAATCGCTCGGGATCCCACTTGATCCCGAGCTGCGTCGGCCCGGCCATGTAACCGAGCAGCGCCGATGAGGCGACGACGGCAGGGCTCGCCAGGTACCCGAGTCCCCCGACGCCCATTCGGTTTTGCCAGTTGCGATTGAACGAGGTGATCGCCACCTGGCCCTTCTTCAACGCATCAGGTCCTTGGCCGAAGCACGGACCGCACCACGATTCGCGGATCTGGGCGCCCACGGAGCGAAAAACAGACGCGATCGATTCGCCACCGAGACGAGGCTCGGCTTTTTCGATATCGCGCTTGACACCACCCGAGCCCGGGAAGACGACGAACTCCTTCGGCGCCTTCTCGAATCCGTGGTCGCGCCCGGACCGAATCACAAGGGCGGCCTCCAGCAGATCGTCATAGCCGCCGTTGGTGCAGGATCCGATCAACGCCTTATCGAAGGTCAGCTTCTCGGCAGCAACCTCATCCGCCGGAAAGGCGTTCCCCGGGGCAAATGGCTTGGCTATGAACGGGACGAGTTCAGACAGGTCGAGCGTCTCATCGATGTCCCAGGCCACGCGATCGCCCGGTTGAAAGCCCGGATACGGCAGACCGGTGATGCCCTTGCGCCGGTACCAGTCGTACGTGATCTGGTCCGGCGCGAAAATCCCGTTCTGCGCTTCCGCCTCCGCCATCATGTTGGCGATCGTGTTGCGATAGGGAATCGGCAGTTGCTGCCCGCCGTCGACGAACTCCACACTCATCCCCTGCGCCTGGGCTTTGCCCCAGCGACGGAGCAGCGCCAGCACGACATCCTTGCCGCTCACCCACGGCCGAAGCCTGCCCGTGAAGACGAGGCGGCGGCGCTTCGCCGGGGTGAAGTAGATGTACCCGGTCGACCAGCCGAAGCCCAGCTGGGTGCTGCCCACGCCGATCCCGACGGCGCCATATGCGCCGTAGGCCCGGCTGTGCGAATCCGCGCCGGGGATGAACGCGCCCGGGATGACGAGGCCCTGCTCCGGAAAATAGAAGTGGAAGATGCCGTCGCCGGGCGTCGCGTAGTACGGCTTCTCAATGTTATGCAGCCTCGCGAAGTCCCGACCGATTCCGGTCTGCTTGTCGTCGGAGTTGCGACCGGAGAACACGAAATGGTCATTCGCGATCGCGGCCTGGCGCGGAAAGATCCTGTCGCCGCCGGTGATTTGGTTGAACGTATGAATGGAAAACGGCGCGGTTCCATCGGATGCGGGAAGGAGGTCGGCCCACACCCGCAGCGTGGCACCGGGCCGCACCATGGCATCCTTATCGACTCGATGCGCCCACACAATCTGCTCTGAACTGCTGAGCTTGCTCGCGGTTTCCGCATCGGGCCAGTCGACGCTGGGCGGACGATGGACGGACTCGGCAAACTCCCGCCGGCCGACGGCGATGATCCCTCCGGATCGGCGGATCTCTTCCTCCTTCGGTGTCAGCGGCACGGGCTCATAGACCTTGCCGCGCGTCTCGTTGGTCAAGCGGCGGCTCGATGGATCGAAGCTGAAGACATCGCCCTCCTGAGCATCCTCGGATGCCGCGCGACTCTGCACCACGTGGAGGCCGATGTTGAGCGCATTCCGGCGGAAAATGTCGCCCACGCCCTCGCCGCAGACGATGACGAGCTCCAGGCCGGCTTCTTCGGCAACAGCCTTCAGCCCGGCCGGACTCATCTCGCGCGACGAACCAATGCCGAAGCGCTCGCCCGCAATCACGAAGGTTTCGCCGCGATGAACGCGGTCGCGGAAATCCGGCATGAGGTAACGGAATGCCCCGGCTTTCCAGCGCTCGTCGAGCCGTTCCAGGCTTTCGGAGACGCAATCGTCGGCGGGTGTGATCTGGTCGGTGTCGATGGCGTCGAGCTTCTTTCCCGGGATCTTGGGATCCCAGAAGATCAAGGCGCGCCCGCGCACCACATGCCCGTCGCCCACGGACGTGGATGGCTGGGTCGTTGGCTGGGCCGGCAACGCCGCGCCCGGCTTTTCCCGTGCCGGCTGAATCGTGTTCACGAGACCTTTGATGATTCGAATTCTCTCAAGACGGCATCCGCTGCGGCGGATGTTGTGAGGTCGCCGCCGAGGTCACGGGTGGTCCGGCGCTGACGAGCCGCGGCCATGACCGCATGCTCAATCTGATCGGCGGCTGCCTCGAGTCCGAGATGGCGCAACATCATGGCGCCGGCCAGGATGGCGCCGACAGGATTGGCGACCCCCTTGCCGGCATGCTTCGGTGCCGAGCCGTGCACGGGCTCGAACAACCCGCGACGGGTATCGGGATTGATGTTCCCTGACGGTGCCTGGCCCAGGCCGCCGACAAGCTCTGACGCAAGGTCGCTCAAGATGTCACCGAACATGTTCGAGGTGACGACGACATCGAAGCGGCCCGGGTCTTTCACGAATTGCATCGCCGCGGCATCAACGAAGAGATGCTCGGCCTCGATGTCTGGCGACGCTTGACGCTGGAGCGCGAAGACGCGCTGCCAGAGATCGTGCCCGTGATAAAGGGCATTGCTCTTGTCCACCATGGTGACGCGACCCCGATGACCGGCCTCGCGCCTCCGTCGTGCAAGCTCGAACGCATACCGCTGAATCCGCTCGACACCCTTGCGCGTGTTGAGGTCTTCCTGGATCGCGATCTCATCGGCGGTGTCGCGTTTGAACTGGCCGCCGATACCGACATAGGCACCCTCAGTGTTCTCGCGTACGACGACCAGGTCGATGGATGGCGCATCTTTCAACGGGGTCAGGCCGGGTGCAAGCAGGCGCGAAGGCCGGAGGTTCACCCAGAGGTCGAGCTCAAATCGCAGGCGGAGGAGCAGCCCAGCCGCATAGTGAGGATTGGTCACGCGCGGATCGCCGACGGCGCCGAAGTAAATCGCGTCGACGCCCTGGAGTTCTTCAAAAACCGAGTCGGGGATGATCTCGCCCGTCCGCAGATAGCGCTCGGCGCCCAGCTCGTAGGTCACGAAATCGAGCTCGGCTGGCGCCGTGACCGCCTCCAGGAGCCGGATTCCCTGGGCGATGACCTCAGGCCCTATGCCGTCGCCCGGTATGACCGCGATCCGAAACGGCATCGGGTCAAGGATATCGATCCCCAGATTCAGAAAGATTTGATGGGCCGCCGCCGATACCACTTACATAGTGCTGACGGAGGAGAGGGCACTTCGCATCGCGCATGGCAAGATGCGAAGGCTGCGCCGCATGCGACGGCTGTCCCGTCTGACCTACTGGGCGGCCTGGGGGTTCGTCGGGGTGGTCTGCCTGCTCTTGCTCGCCGGCGGGATCGCGGGCCTGGCGTCCGGGTAGGCCGACGGGCGGCTTCGGGTCGAGCCATGCCCGTGAAACAACGTTGGCTGATCGTAGTGACCGCCCTGGCGTTGCTGACCTCGTGCGGCCCGGCAACCCACCGCACGACGGGACATCTGGCAAATGGAAAGGCCTTCGCCATGGATATCGGCTACGCGGACAAGGGTGTCGGTTTCTCGGTTTCGGGACATGCCGA
>CAZRMD010000275.1:0-4101 GCA_964601135.1 uncultured Actinomycetes bacterium
GAAAATGTCCCCAAGATGAGCCGCACCTGTCGCCTCATCTTGAGAGCCGTTCACCCTAGGGGCTGAACGCCACCGCCAGCTGCGACAGCGTGTGAACGTCGCTGAAGGGCAAGGCCGTCTCTCGCTTGCTGTCGAGGGCATAGTGAAACACCTTCCCCGAGGTCTGGGACGGTCCTCCCAAACACTCGCTTTGGCAGGGCTGCTCTTCCAGCGACCAGATCGCGTTGGCCGCAATAAAGATGGGATGCGATCGTGGCGTGGACACGATGTCGACCACCTGCTTGGCCTGGAGGTCATAGAGGCGGACATGTGGCACGAACTGGGTGTCGATGTCGGTGAAGGCCAGCCAGCGATCATCCGGCGACGGCGCCGGGTCATACCAGTGCAAGCCGGTGACGAGCGTGCCAACGTTGGGCTCTTCGGCGGTCCACGTGCGCACCCCGATCTGATCCCGGTAGTAGAGGCGGTCGGTGTGGCGCGCCCAGGTGGCCATGGTGGCGTTCGAGCTGACGGAGGCCGGCGGCACGAAGGCGACGCTGAGGTCGGCAGTCCGCAGCACCAGGAATTGCCCCGTCGCTGGGGCCTGGCCCTCGTTGCCGACAAAGGTGTCGACCATCAGCAGGTACTTGTCGTCCGCTGAATACTCGAGACGGACCTCGTCGTCTCGACTGCTGCCGCGCCCGGGGATCGGATTCAGGGTGTAGCCGCGGTCCTGTCCGCCTCGACGCTGGTGGAGCGACGCCTTGCTCTGCTGGTCGTGCACCAGGTACGCGAGCATCGATCCGTCGTGGCTGTACGCGAAGGCTGGGACGTAGCCATTCGCCGTCACATCGGTCGTGCTCGCGCGACTGCTGAGATCGACGGTCAGGATTCGGCTCGCCATCTGGTTCGTGGCATCGATGTAGGCGATCTTCTGGGATGAGATGAATCGCGCCTCCGGCGGCACGCCACTGGCCGATACCAGTTGTTGTGGAGCGCTGCTGGCCGAGTCGTAGAGAAAGATCTGGCTGGCGGTCTGGGTCGACGCCGTGAAGAGGACGCGATAACCCGCCGGTCCATTCGTCGCGCTCGAGGGGGTCGTGGCCGGCGGCGTGGAGCTCGTTTCGTTCGCCGGCCCGCAAGCAGACAGCAAGAGGGATACGAGGATGATCGCTGCCGGTCGGGACCGGGGCAGCCAGGTGATCTGCGCCAAAGCTTGGGCGATTGTAACGCGGGCTATCATCCGCTGGTGCGCGGGTTGAAGGGGAAGCGGGTCGTCATCACCGGTGGCGCGAGCGGCATCGGTGCGGCCACGGTGGCGCGATTCATCCAGGAGCAATGCCGCGTGCTCGGCATCGACCGCGACCCACGCGGCTCGAAGCAGATCAAGACGAAGTTCCCGGACCTGGTCGAGGCCATCGTCGCCGATGTGGCCGACGAGCGCGCCGTGGTCCGGGCATTCGAGGACATCGATCGCTTGCTGGGTGGCCTGGATATCCTGATCAACAACGCCGGGATCAGCCTGCGTCACAAATTTCTCGAGCTCTCGCCGGCCGAGTGGTCGAACATGGTCGCGGTCAACCTCACCGGGGTGTTCATCGTTGCGCAGCAGGCCGCGCGCCGCATGGTCAAGGGGGGCGGCGTGATCATCAACATGGGCTCGACCAACGGCATGGTCGGCCACCCCTTCTATGCCGATTACAACGCCGCAAAGGCGGGCGTGATCGAGCTGACGCGAACGATGGCCCTGGAGCTGGCCCCGACTGTGCGAGTGATCGCCGTCGCTCCGGGCTACGTGCTCACGCCGATGCAGGAGGCGGAGTACACGCCGTCGATGCTCGAGGAGGTGAACCGCAAGATCCCGCTGGGGCGGCACGCCCGACCGGATGAGATCGCGGCGCTCTTCGCTTTTCTAGCGTCCGATGAGGCGCCCTACATCACCGGGCAGGCGGTGGTCATCGATGGCGGCGAAACGGCCGGCGGCCTCGCCAGCCGCTGAGGCTTATGCTGTTTACCGAGGAGGTGGAGTAAATGCAAGCACGTGCAGCAGCGGCGCTTCCGGCCCAGGATCTCGAACGAGCCAAGGCCTGGTATGCCGAGAAGTTTGGCCTCAAGCCATCGGGGTTCGATCCGACAGGTGGGGCGCTATATCAGTTGTCCGAAGGTACCGGCTTCCTGCTCTTTCAAAGCAGCGGAAAACCGTCTGGAACACATACCCAGATGGCGATCGAGCTGCAGGATTTCGATTCGACGGTTCGCGACCTCAAGGCCCGTGGCGTGAAGCTCGAGGAGTACGACCTGCCTGGTCTCAGGACCGTCGATGGCATCGCAGCTTTCGGTGAGAGTAAAGCCGCCTGGTTCAAGGACTCCGAAGGAAACGTGATTGGGATCGGCACGCCGGTCCCGGTGACCGCCGCTCGCTGACCTCGATTGGAACAACGCATCAGCCTTGTCACTCTGGGAGTGACGGATCTCGCGCGCGCTCGCGCGTTCTACGAGGCGCTCGGCTGGACCGGCGCTCAGCAACCCGATGACGAGGTCGCATTTTTCCAGGCCGGCGGGATGATCTTCGGCCTATGGACAGCACTCGGCGGTCACGGCGCACCTGGCATCGAGCTGGCACACAACGTGCGGTCGCCGGCGGTGGTGGACGCTGTGCTCGCCGACGCCGAACGCGCGGGCGCGACGATTGTCCGTCGGCCGGCACGCGCCGATTGGGGTGGCTATACCGGCGCCTTCTCGGACCCCGATGGATATGTGTGGGAGGTTGCGCACAACCCTGGCTGGGTGTTAGCCGGCGACGGCTCAGTCCGTCTCAGCTAGACGGCACTACCAGTACCGCCAAGTTTGAGCCGGCGTCACACCAAACATCTCATTCCAGAGCACGTCGGTGCCGGTCAGCGTCGAGCGGTTGAACGCGTGCAGGAAGGCCGAGACGCCGATGCGTTTGACGCCGCGGCTGCCGATAAGACCCACGGTGTTCAAGCGGTCGGAGGCATCGCGGTCGCGGAGATCCAGGCCGACCAGGTGGCCATAGGTCGCGACGTCGGCGCTGCTGAAGTAGACCCGTTCGAGCGTCGCGTACGAATAGACGGCGGTGTACCAGGTGTGACGCGGCGCCACGACGTCCCAGGGATCGAGCACACCCGTTAAGTACGGGTAGGTAGCGAGCGAGCCGCCGAACACGTCGGACACGTTGGCGGTGTGGCCTCCGTCTGACGCAGAGAAGAAGGCTTCGATCACCCGTCCGCCATACATCAGGACCTGGCCGGCCGTTTGATCGACCGCGGCATTCTGTGAGCCACTCTCGCCGTCGACCCCGCGGTATACCTGGTACTGCGTCGTATCGTCGACGTCGTACAGGGCGGTGCTCCCCAGGTGCGTCAGCGCGTAGCAGCGGGCGGCGACGATCTGCGCCTTGATCGCCTCCAGCGGCCAGCTCGAGGGCACCTCACCGAGGCCGCGGAGGTAATCCTCGATCGGCAGCACATTAATGATGTAGAGCAACCCGCCGCTCGGCTGGGCGACGATCGTTCCGCGGTACGAGTGATAAAGACCCGAAGGGCCGTAAACCGCCAGGCGGGTGACGTTCGAGGTGGGTACCACCTTTTGCAGCCCACCTGAAGGGGCCAGCGAAACCAATTGCCCTGGGGCGAGATTGCGAACCTGACTCCCCACGATCAATTGCGCCGGACCGCTCGGGACCACCCGATAGGTTGCCGTCCCCCAGAGCACGCCCACGTGGATGGGCGTGTTCACGGTATCGAGCGTGGCCCATGTCGCCCCGCTATAGAAGTGCTGGTCGATGAAGCGATAGCCCAGGCCGGCGAGCGCCATCCCCTTGGCCCCCCACTGGCCCAGCCCGACCCCATGTCCCCAACCATGGCCGCAGAAGCGAACGGCGCCGGGCGGTGCCGCAGGTGGACAGGTGGCCGCGTACGCCGCGCCGGATCCCCGAAGCGCCGCCTCGGCAGCGTCGATTTCGTACTGATCGAGCGCTTGCTGCAGCCGGCGGCTCTGACTCGCGAGGCCGGCGAGCCGGATCAAGGTCTGACGGCGCAGGCTGTCGAGCTGGCTGTCGTAGCTGGCAACCGTCGCGACCTGGCCGGCGATCGCGTCGGC
>CAZRMD010000276.1:0-1107 GCA_964601135.1 uncultured Actinomycetes bacterium
CTCGCTCAAGCCGCAGATTCCTCGCGCAATTTTTGAAGGCGACGGTGGCAGAAAGTCAACCTCGACGCTGACGCGACCGGCCTGGGCGGCTGATTCGCTAGCCGAGGCTTGCGGCGGCAAGCGCTGCCTGCCAGTTGCCGAATACGCGCGTCATCACCCGGCGATCGAGTCGCCGCCGCGGATCCGTTCGCACGCTGAGCTCTCAAATACTCAACCGCAGGGAGCCACGACGTAGATGGGAATCCCGGAGCGGTATGTTCTCGGGGTGACCGTCACGTACGTCTTCGCCGGCATCCCTGTCGCCCACCGCGATGCGGCGGCGGGCTGGTACGAGCGACTCATCGGCCGGCCGCCCGATCTTGTCCCCAACGACGATGAGGCAGCGTGGCGGCTGACCGAGTCGGGATGGATCTACGTGATCGTCGACGGAGACCGCGCGGGCTCGGCACTGAACACGCTGCTTGTCGACGACCTTGATGCGTTCCTGGCCGGCCTTGCTGAGCGCAACATCACGACCAGTCCAGTCGAAAGTGTTGGCGGTGCGGTGCGTGTTGCGGTTGTCACTGACCCGGACGGTAATCGCCTCCAAATAGGTCAGCCACCGGCCTGAATGCTCCTGGTTAATCATCAGGATTGGGGACGCGGCCAGGCGAGAGTCGCGAGCTCTCATCGGACCGCTCTCGCGTCGGCTCCGAGCCATGGCCCTCGATCTCCGCCTCCTTCTCGCCGAGATGCAGTGGTCCTTCTCGCTCTAGCGCCAGCGCAACCTGGTCACAGCCCGGACCCAGGAATCGATCGGGCGAGGACCACCCGTCGCCCTGTCAATTTTCCGGTCATGCGACGGATGCAACCTCCCGCTCAGGTGCCAGACGCTGCCTCCGGATACGCATACGGCTGGGCAGCCGACGAAGAGTCCGGCAGGTGCTTGGCGTCCAGCGGTCGCTCAGGCATTTCGCACACACCTGAAGGAGCTTCAGGTTGGGGGCGGCCCAGTCAGAAAAGCGTGATCAAGGAGGTTATGGGATGGAGACAATGATGGCTCGAAGCGGCCGGTTTCTCGCCCTCAGCGGCCTCGCAGCGATCGCGTTTGGGATCGTCGTGCTCGTA
>CAZRMD010000276.1:1117-4095 GCA_964601135.1 uncultured Actinomycetes bacterium
CCTTTCATTGCTGGCTCTGATCTGGCTCTTTGGCGCCTTCTCGCTCGTCTACGGAGCGTTCTTGCTCGGCAGCGGTCTGAACCTGCTTGCCCATCGCAGCACCGAGTGGGTGCCTTACGTGCTGGGTGGGGCCGCCGGGGTGGCCATTGGTGCAGTGAGCTTCTTACGCCCTGGGATCACGGCCCTCGCGCTTGTCTACCTGATTGCCGCATTCGCGATCTTGACCGGCGTCTTCGAGTTCATCGCCGCCATCGATCTACGCGGCCAGGATGGCGATCTCTGGCTCGGCCTTTCAGGCGTCATCTCGTTCATTTTTGGCGTGCTCATCGCGATCTGGCCGGGCTCTGGTGTCCTCGCGGTTCTGTGGTTCATTGGGCTTTACGCGATTCTGTCCGGGGTATCCCTCCTCGTCGCCGCCTTTCAGATCCATGGTCTGCAGACCCGCGTCAAGCGAGCCGTCAGCGCGGGCAGCCCGCAGCGCACCACCCCGACGTAACCCAACTGCCTGGGCGCGCCTCGAGAAAACCTGTGCCGCAAAACCCTCGCGCTTCGCTTCAGACCCGCTCCGTGGTTGAGCCCGGCGGTCGCCGTCTGGCCTCCTCCGAGGTTCCTGGAGCTCGGCGTGCCTGCCGAGCGCCATCTGAGGGCGGCTGAGGGGCCGGAACGCTGCGGCTGATCCAGCAGTTGGAGCGGGTGCTCGAGCTGGAACGCAGCATGGCCGTGAGGCGGTGCGCGCCGCCCCCGCCCGGGTAACGTCATCGCTGTTGGGACCCGCAATTACGGCGCGAGTGATCCCGGCGCAAAGGCGAGTTCGCGCGGGGCCAGGAGGCGGTCATGGGTGTGGAAGAGCAGAACATGGAGCTTATGCAGACGCTGGACGATGCCTGGAACGGCCAGGACCTGGAGACCTTCTCCGAGCGCCACAAGACGGACACGGTCGTTAGGTGGCCTGGTCAGCCGCCGACCCACGGGATCGAGGCTCATCGGCAAGAGGCGATCAGGTTCTTCAAGACCTTCCCTGATCAGCACCTGGACAACCGGCCGTACAAGGTGCTCATCGCCAGAGGCGACTGGACCTGTTCGATCGCGCATTTCAGAGGCACCATGACGGGGCCCATGCAGGGCGCGGACGGCCAAGAGATCCCGCCAACCGGGAAGTCTTTCGACGTCGACTTCTGCACCGTCGCGAAGTGGGACAACGGCCAGATCGTCGAGGAGAACCTCTTCTACGACTTGGTCACGTTCATGCGTCAGATCGGCCTGCGCCAGTGATGGCTGAGGCGATCGCTCTCCGACAGCGTCTGCGCGGCCGGCGGGGCCTCTAGCGGCAGCGGGAAGACGCCCGTTGTAAGGTGCCGGTCGACGATGAGTCGGACGGAATCGCCTCTAGTGACGGACCCTCGCAATCAAAAGGCTGACAGAAGCCTTGGCCAAGCGCTCTCCCTTGGCTGTGCCAGGTGGCCTGTCAGCACGAACAAAATTGGTCCGCGGCCTGCTCAATTCGCTGGGTCGAGAAGCTTACCGTTCCTCGAAAGATTCGGGTCGGTGCATGCCGTCAGATCGAAACAGCAAGGCCGTCGCTTCCCGCTCATCATCTTCGAGATCGTTACTTCGACTCGTCGATTGCGGGTGTCACGATTCTTGGTCGCATCGACCCAGCGAACCCATTCCCACCGTGCCATGGGCGTAATGTCTTTCCACAGATCTTGAATCGTGGGCGGCGCTGCTGCGAGCGCCGCCTCAAGATCAGGTGGCACGATTGGCTCAGGCCAGTCTTTGGTTGTTTCAATTTCCAGCGTCGCGATGTCACCCGCGCTTATCTCAGCGGCTTGTTGCAGCTCGTCATCAATCCGCATCCAGTGGCCAGAACAGCCATCCGGTTCCAGCACCGCCTGGAACTCATGCCCGTTGATGGTTCCTCGTACTGCCACCTGCCCGCGCGACGGCAGGTTCTCGCTCACTTCCGTAGGCAACCGCAAAATCGTCCATTTGTCGACGATGTAGACCGCGGCGTCGAAACGACAGCAGGAGGTCCTTGTGCGCTGAGTCGGCGCTGGCACGCCGGTACGTTAACAGAGGCTTCGCGACACTTAGGGCCGAGTCTGACACCGCAAGCGAGATGCGGCCGCTCGGCAGAGCGGACCTCCCGCGAACCACCCCCTGCCGCTCTCAGTTTATCGCGGACCCGGGGGCTTGCGGCAAGACGCTAGTCGTGCCTCAGGATTCTCGGGTCGAGAGCGCAAGCCGCCGAAACCGCAGGCGCCAGGGGCTCAACGGGAGGTGGACCAATGGGTGGGTATGTGTTGGGTTTCGACGAGATCGACCAGACCGAGGTCTCGGTCGTTGGCGGCAAGGGCGCGCACCTGGGGGAGCTTTCGCGGATCGAAGGCATCCGCGTCCCGCCTGGCTTCTGCGTGACGACGGACGCCTTCCGTCGAATCACGGCTGAAGCCTCGATCGACGAGCGGCTCGCTCGGCTGTCCCGCCTGAACCTTGATGACGCAGAGGCGATCCGCACGCTCAGCGGCGAGATCCGCGCGACCCTCGAAGGGATCGCCATCCCGGACGACCTGGCCGCCGCGGTCGCCCGCGCGGTCAGCAGGCTCGGCGAGCAAGGCGCCTACGCCGTCCGCTCGAGCGCGACGGCGGAGGACCTGCCTATGGCCTCCTTCGCGGGGCAGCAAGACAGCTACCTGAACGTCGTCGGGCCGTCGGCGATCCTCGAGCACATTAGCCGGTGCTGGGCTTCGCTTTTCACCGAGCGGGCGGTCACCTATCGCATCCGAAACGGCTTCGACCACCGCAAAGTCCTCATGGCCGTGGTCGTGCAACAGATCGTTTTCCCGGACGCGGCCGGCATCCTTTTCACCGCCGATCCCGTCACGTCCAACCGGAAGGTCGCCTCTGCGGAGGCCAGCTTCGGCCTCGGCGAGGCCCTGGTCTCAGGCTTGGTGAACCCCGACGTCTTCCAGGTGCGG
>CAZRMD010000277.1:0-4090 GCA_964601135.1 uncultured Actinomycetes bacterium
TTCTCCAGGTGGCGCTCGAGGTCGTCGAGGTCGCGATGCTTGAAGATCGAGCGCCCCGCCTTCGAGAGGCGGATGCCGTCGATGATGGACGCGTGATTCAGCTCGTCGCTGATGATGACGTCGCCTTCCTTGACCAACGACTGCAACACACCGAGATTGGCAGTGAAGCCGGACTGAAGCACCAGCGAGGCTGGCGTGTGCTTGAACTCGGCAAGCCGGCGCTCGAGCTCTTCGTGAATGGTCATCGTGCCGGCGATGGTGCGCACGGCGCCTGACCCGGCTCCAAACTGCTCGGTGGCCTTGATCATCGCCTGCTTCAGTGCGGGATGGGTGGTCAGGCCCAGATAGTTGTTCGACGAAAGGTTCAGGACCCGTTTGCCGTCGACGACCGCCTCGGTGTCCTGCGGCGAACTCAGTACGCGGAGCGGCCGGAAGAGGCCCTGCCGGCGCAGCTGGTCGAGCTCATCAGAGAGAAACTGCGTCTTCTTTTCGGTGATCATGCGTCCTCCTAGCCGCCGTCGGGCAGCAGCACAACTTTGCCGGACCGGCCGCTCTTCATCTGCGCCATCGCCTCCTGGAAATCGTCGAGCGGGAATCGGTGCGTGATGAGCGGGGTCACGTCGACCTTCCCGTTGCCGAGGTAGTCAGCCGTCCGCTCCCATGTATCCCAGATCTTCCGGCCGAAGATGCCGTAGAGAGTAAGACCCTTGGTCACAACCAGGTCGTTGAGGTCGAGTGTGACGGGCTGGTCGCCCAGCCCGAGCAGACTCATCCAGCCACCACTGTGCAAGACTTCGAGCCCCTGGCGAATCGCCGTCGGGTGGCCGGACATCTCGAGGACGACGTCGACGCCGACGCCGCCGTTCGCCCTGCGAATCTCGGCCACCGTGTCATCTGAGGGGGCGAAGACCGCGGTGGCCCCCATCTTCTCCGCCAGCTCGCGCCGGTAAGGATTCGGCTCGACCCCATACACGGCGGCCGCGCCTTCGGCTCGCGCGATACCGACCGCGCAGAGCCCGATCGGTCCGAGGCCGAAGATGGCGACGGTGTTGTCCTTCAGCGGCCCGGCCGTCGCCGCATGCACCGCGTTGCCGAATGGTTCCTGCAGGGCAGCGACCTCGGGGCTCAGACCGGGCGTGTTTCGCCAGCAATTCTCGGCGGGCAGCACGACGAAGCGGGCGAAGGACCCGTCCCGATCGACCCCCAGCACCCGGACGTTCTCGCAGAGGTGATAAAGGCCCCGCCGGCACTGGCGGCAGGTGTGGTCGACCACATGCGTCTCGGCTGCGACGAAGGTTCCAGGTTGGAGTCCCTTCACCTGCGGTCCGGTGGCCACCACCCGGCCGGACATTTCGTGACCGAAGACGCGCGGCGGGTGGATGCGGCGGCGGGCCCAATCGTTCCAATCGAAGATATGCACGTCGGTGCCACAGATCGATGATGCCGCCACTTCGATGAGCACGTCCTGTCCCGACGGCTCGGGGATGGGGACCTGGTCGAGCTCGGCGCCCGGACCGGCAGTGGCTTTGACCACTGCCGTCATGGACGTCATACAAACATCTTATCGTTGGCCAAAGCCCTATTCTGAAAGGCGAAACTTGGGCAGGAGGGTGTGATGCGAGCGTACGTGTTGATCAACGCGTCGGCGGGGAAGGCGATCGAGGTCGCCAGGTCGCTCCAGGGGGTCAAGGGCATCGAGCTGGCGGACGCCATCACCGGCGAATACGACGTGATTGCCCAGGTGGAGGCGCCGGACGTCGCCGGCATCGGGTCGATCATCGTCGAGAAGATCCAGAAAATCGATGGTGTGTTCAAGACGGTGACCTGTCTAGCCGTCCGGTAGCTCCGGCTGATCAACAACCGATCTGGACTCAGCGGACCGGCCCGTCGCGGAGCGCACGGGGGTGTGCCGACCTCCGCCGGCCGTGGCGTTCGTCGCTAGGGAAGCTGACCGTAGGCGCGGTCGACCGACATCGAAATCAGTAAGCGCTGGTCCTGGATCATGGCCGCGTCGTACTCCGCCCAGTTGGGGTGTTCGCCGCGCGCCTTTCGATAGTAGTCGCGAAGTTTTTCCGCCAGCCCATTGCCCTCGATGAGTTCGACGGTGCCATCGACAACTACGTACTCGTACGGATTGTTGCCCTGAACGTGGAGCGAGGCACGTGGATCGCGTCGCAGGTTTTTCGTCTTGGCTCGGGTCTGAGTGACCGAAATCTTGAGCCGGCCGTCTTCGTCCAGGACATACAAGATGTTGGATAGCTGCGGCCGGCCATCCCGACGGATGGTAGCCAGCACCCCGTGACGATGGTGCTGCAAAAAGGCTCGGGCACGCACGAGATCGATCAACAGAAAAATGCTACAGCCGGCACCCGAAGGCGCCGGCTGCATTAAAGGTCAGTCTAAAACCTGACTACTTCTTCTTCGAGGACTTCTTCGCAGACTTCTTCTTTCCGCCTGCTTTCTTCTTAGCGGCCACCAGAGGTCACCTCCTTCTTAGTCAGATTCTCCCGGTCGGCCGCTTATACGCCGCCGCCGAACGCGCGTGAGCGCCACGGAAACCGTGGACGCGCGGGCGCCGGCGAGGCCGGGTACCGGAAGCAAAGAGGAGAAAGAGAAGTGAGGGGAGCGACGATTGGTCGCGATCAACCCTCGGGAGGCTTGATGACACGCGAGGACCGTCGTCGTCATGGTCCTTGAAGTTTTGTGAGTGTTGCCCTTCTTCAGCTCCTCGCTCTGATCATTTCGACGGCGATCAGAGCGCGGCTCAGCGCTCATTACCTGCGACCATAGCACGATTTGGGCATTTTTGCACAACCCGGCCCAAAATTTTTCGCGTTGCGACCCTCGATGAGGTTCAGCATGTCGCGTGCAGAAGAATTTTCCGTCCCTTAAAGGCAGCGACCACCATCGCAGCAGGTTTCATAGTAGAGACCGCATCCGCGACAACGAAATTTCCTTCCATCCCAGTCCGTCGGGCCGCCACAGGGGCATTCCGGACCCTCATGCGACCACCGTGGATGCCGTTGCGCGCGCGCCGAGTGTAATGAGGAAGAGATCTCAGCGACCTCTTCCTCTTTGGTTGTTAGCTGCACCCGCTCGTGCCGCCGCAGTTCAGGCACTTGTAGCAGGTTCCGTTGCGGATCATGATCGATCCACAGTCCGAGCAGGCTGGTGCGTCCTCCTGGCCCTGGAAACTGATCTTCACGGGGCTCGATTCCGTCGTCCCAGGCTTGCTCGGCGCGGCTGATGGCGCGGGCGATGCCTCGAGCTCGATGGTTGGCTCGCGGCGGACGATGCCGATCGCTTCCTGCTCAATCCCACTGAGGAATTTCGATGCCAGCCAGCGGAAGATGTAGTCGGTGATCGACTTGGCGATCGGGATTTCGGGATTCTTCGTGAAGCCAGACGGCTCGAAGCGGGTGTGAGCGAACTTCTTGACCAGGACTTCCAGGGGGACCCCATATTGCAGAGCTAGCGAGATGCTGGTGGCGAAGGCATCCATCAGTCCGGAGATCGTGCTGCCTTCCTTGGACATGACGAGGAAGATCTCGCCGGGTGTCCCGTCCTCGTAGATGCCGACCGTGATGTAGCCCTCGTGCCCCTGGATGTCGAACTTGTGGGTGATCGCCCGCCGCTCGTCGGGCAGCTTGCGGCGCACGGCTCTGGCCGGCTCGCTCGGAACCACTGAGGACGGTCTCGATACCGGCTCGGCAGCGCTCTTTTTCGTATCGAGCGCCGTGTTGAGTGGCTGCGACCGCTTGGAATTGTCGCGGTAGATGGCGATGGCCTTGAGACCCATCCGCCAGCCCTCGAGGTAGACCTCCATGATGTCCCCGGGGGTAGCGTTCTCGGGCATGTTCACGGTCTTCGAGATCGCGCCGGAGACGAACGGCTGGGCGGCCGCCATCATCTTGACGTGACCCATGTAATGGATCGTGCGAGAGCCCTTGGACGGCTTGAAGGCGCAGTCGAAGACCGGGAGATCGTCGGCCCTCAGGTGCGGAGCACCCTCGATCGTGTCGTTCTCGTCGATGTACTGCAGGATCTCGGAAACCTGGCTCTCGGGGTACCCGAGCCGCCGCAGCGCAAT
>CAZRMD010000278.1:0-4090 GCA_964601135.1 uncultured Actinomycetes bacterium
CCGAAGCGGCGTTGTTGTTGACCAATGTCGCGTCCTCGGCACCGGTAAGTCCGCAGAGCAGGTCGCGGACATGATCGTCGCGCTCGCCGCGCCGGCCGCTTTCCAAATCGAATTCGAGCGCGACCGCATCGCGCATCGCGGCGGTCGCGGCGGCGATGGCGGCCTCGGCCAGCAACGCGCGACCGAGATTGGTGTGCAGCACGGTGCCGGTCAGGTTGAAGAGCGGCCGGAGGCTCGAGCGATCCTCGGCTTCGAGCCTGGCGGAGACGTTCCTGGCGATCGTGGACACGTCCGGCACGACCCCCTCGCCGGCGCGAATTGCCTGTCGCAGCTGCCCCAGCTCTTCCCTGATCGCGTCGGTGGTAGAGGTTTGCCCGAAGCGCGTGATGGTCTGCATCGCGGCGGATGTGCTTAGAATGCTGTCAACCGACGGCAATCGACGGAGGTCGTCGATCGGAATCGCCCCGGTCATCTCCGCGACTTTCCCTTTGCGGGACTACGGAATGAACTAAGCTGATCGTGCCGATCCTGGCCCCCTCGCCCCAGCGGGGAGAGGGGGGGGCCCGACGCGCGAGCGGCGGGAGGGTGAGGGGGTGGTGCCGCATGTCGGACGATCGAGACGCGCGCTGACGCGCGCGCCCCCTCACACTCCCATTGCTGCGCAATGGGTCCCTCCCTCTCCCTGCTGGGGCGAGGGAATTCCCCAATGAGCAATACCGGATTCATCGCCTCAATACCCGACCAGGAACGGATTGAACCCGGCGCGCCGATAAGGGCTGTCGCGGAGCAGCATGTCGAGCCCGACGCTGGCCACGTCGTCCGCAACCGGGTCGAGGGCGGTGTCCCTGTTGTGGTACAGCACCTTCACGTAAGAACCACACTCGCCACAGGTCTCAGCCTTGATCGTCCCGCCCTGGCCGTCGATCTCCTGCAGGCCGATGCCCTTGGTCGAGCCGCAGGCAAGGCACTTGACCCGGACCTCGTTCCACAAAGTGGCGCAGAGCGCGCAGAAGGCATAGCGGGCGCCCTCGGCACCCATCCAGCCAGCGATCATCGACACGGCGGGCGGGCCGCCGCAGGCCGGGCAGATGCCGACATCGACCGGAACGAGACTGTCCTCGGCGAGGCCGGCCGCCAGCCGCGCGAAGTGAACCTGCAAGACGGCCGCGACATAGGCTTGCTCCGCCACCTGATCAGCCGCACTGGCGTGAGTCAGCATGTCGGCGACGATCGCGTCGCGGCCCGCCTCGTCGAGGCCGTGCACGTGCGCCAGAGCGTCGGCGGCCGCCGGCGGCTTCTCGATCGTGGCGAAGGCCTCGAACAGCTTCGCGAAGGTGACGTTCAGCGCCGTATCGGCCTTGAATGCGCCGCGATCGAGGGGCGGCATGCCGAATTCGCGCGACCGTTCGATGACCGCCGAGTCCGGCGGAGTCGGTGACGGGAGGCCCGGCAAGATAGCCGCCTGGCAGTCCGCGATCGCGCCAAGGAAGTGGAGATAGGGCGCAAGCTCGCTCGCCTCCGCTAGCGCCCGGAACCGCGCCGCGCGGCGCGCGAACAGCGAGCCGGGGTCGGGCAAGCGCACGAACGGGGCCTTGGATACGCCGCCGATCACCGATGGATCGGGCTGGATCGTTGTAAAACTTGCCATCACGCCCTCTCGGGCCCCCCGGGCCACGGATCAGGACAGGTTATTCCGCCGCCGACTTGCCTTTGCCGGCCAGCTGCTTCAGCCATTTGCGGTGGTGCCGCCACGCCCAGCCGCCGGTCACTCGCCCGCCGACCATGCCGTCGATACTGCCACGGACCCAGATCGCTGAATAGACGTGGAGAATCCAGACGCAGATGATGATGACTGCCGCCATGGAGTGGATCAGGACGGCGACCCGCTTCGTCTCAATGTCGGTCAGCGGGTAGAAATACTCGTCCCAGATGAGAATGCCGGTCACGATCAGAACCAGGATCAGGATCGTCATCGCCCAGAAGATGAATTTCTGGCCAGCATTGTACTTGCCGATCTCAGGCATCCGCTCCTCATGTCCGGTTACCAAGTCCCCGGTATGGGCGATCCACTCGGTGTCGACCCGCCGCCAGAGATTGTGGCGCCAGAACTGCACGAAGAGCAGCGCGAAGCTGAAGAACAGGACGACGCCGATCCAGGGATGGAAGCTCCGCGTATTCTGTCCGCCGCCGAACAGGGCGCTCAAGAAGAACAGCGACGGGTGGAACATCGCCAGCCCGGAAAGCGCGAGCAAGATCAGCGAGATGGCCGTGATCCAGTGATTGACCCGGGCATAGCCGCGATAGCGATCGACCGTGACCGGGTGGCCCGGATAGATCGCGTCGCCTTCCTCGACCTCCGAGTCCTGCCTCATGCAGTGCCTCCGTTGCCCTCGACCAGCCGTTCGGCGTTCTCCTCGTCTTCTTCCGTCGGCCGGTTCGGCTTGGCGAACAGGCCGTGCAGGATGCTGGCGGCGGCGGCGAGGCCCATGGCGGTGAGGCCGGCATATTTGGTGACGCCCTTCCAGGTCTTCACCACCGCGGAGATCTTCGGGTTATCCGGCAGGTCGCTATAGATGTGCGGCTTGTCGGCGTGGTGCAGCACATACATGACGTGCGTTCCGCCGACGCCCGCGGGGTCGTAGAGGCCGGCATTGGCATAGCCGCGCGACTTCAGGTCGGCGATCCGGCCGTCGGCATGCTTCTTCATGTCGTCCTTGGTCCCGAACACGATCGCCTGGGTCGGGCAGGCCTTGGCGCAGGCCGGTCCCTGTCCCACCGCCACCCGGTCCGAGCACAGCGTGCATTTATAGGCGCGGTGGTCGACCTTCGAGATGCGCGGGATATTGAACGGGCAACCCTTCACGCAATAACCGCAGCCGATGCAGTTCTCGTGCACGAAATCGACGATGCCGTTGGAATATTGCACGATCGCGCCGGGCGCCGGGCAGGCTTTGAGGCAACCCGGATCGGCGCAATGCATGCAGCCATCCTTGCGGATCAGCCATTCAAGATTGTCCGTCTCCGGGTTCACCCACTCCTCGAACCGCATGAGCGTGAACATCTCGGGCGTGAGGTCATGCGGGTTCATGTAGGTCCCGACATTGTCCTCGATCGCCGGATGGGTGTCGTTCCACTCGATGCAGGCCGACTGGCAAGCCTTGCAGCCGATGCACTTCGAGACGTCGATCAGCTTGGCTACCGGTGTCAGCTGCCGCTGGGGCGGCGGCAGGTCCTCGGTGGCGGAGCGCTGGATCAGGTCGCCGCTGTTGAGGTTTTCGACGATGCCTTGGGTCGGCGGGTTGCTGACAGCGGTCGTTGGGCTGTCCATGATCAGACCTCCGCCGTTTCGGTGGTGGGCTCGATATTGACCAGGAACGCCTTGAACTCCGGCGTTTGGCTGTTGGCGTCACCAACAAACGGGGTCAGCGAGTTGGGGCCGAATCCCTTCCGCGCCGCGCCGGTGAAGCCCCAGTGCAGCGGGATGCCTACGACGTGGACGGTCTTGCCGTCGCAGATCAGGGGCCTGATCCGCTTCGTCACCACCGCTTTGGCCTTGACCGAGCCGCGATTCGACCAGACCCGGACCCAGCCGCCGTTAGTAATACCCTTCTCCTTGGCGAGCTCCTCCGAGATTTCCACAAAGAACTGCGGCTGCAACACGGAATTGACCCGGTCGTGCTTGGTCCAGAAATGGAATTGCTCGGTCAGGCGATAGGACGTGGCCGCGTAGGGGAACTTGTCCGAGTTGCCCAGCTGCGCCGCGTCGGCCTGGAAAATACGCGCCACCGGGTTGCCTCGGATGCCCGGGTTGATCGGGTTGGCAATCGGCGATTCGAACGGCTCGTAATGCACCGGGAACGGTCCGTCACGCATCAGGCCCCGGGCGAAGAGCCGCCCAGTACCCTCCTGGTTCATGATGAACGGCATCACGTCCCCCGGCTTCGCCGTCGGCGAAATGTCCGGCACGTCGTCACCAGTCCATTTGGACCCGTCCCATTCCAGGATCTTGCGCGACGGGTCCCAAGGCTTCCCCTCCATGTCGGCCGAGGCCCGGTTGTAGATGATGCGGCGGTTGAGCGGCCAGGAGAAG
>CAZRMD010000279.1:0-4065 GCA_964601135.1 uncultured Actinomycetes bacterium
ACATGTTCCCGTTGACGAAGGCCGACAGGTTGCCAAACATCGGTCTGGTCGTGACCGCCGGATCGGGCGGCAGGAGCTTCTGGAAGGCCGCTTTGGCCGGCTCGCCCGCTTTGGGCATCTTCATCGGGCTCATACCGCAATCGTAATTGCGTCACCGCCCCCCTCCCGGCCCTCCCCGCAACGGGGAGGAAGCCACGAACATCCAGACGCAGGGGAGTGACGAATGGTATACAGACTTGATTTTTGGAGTTACTAGTACTTTACTGTCACTATGCAAATGCGAGACCTTGATCAGGAACCGACTTCGCCGCCGCGCGCTGGCCGCTGGTGGGCGCTGGCGGCCCTCGTCATCAGCGGTCTCGTCATCGGCCTCGATAGCACGGTCCTGATCACGGCCCTTCCGACGCTATCCGCAAAGCTTGGTGCCACGACCAGCGATCTCCAGTGGATCGCAGCGGGATACACGCTGGCCCTCGGTGGTCTGCTGCTTCCAGGCGGCGTGCTGGGCGATCGATTCGGCCGCAAGCGGCTGTTGCTCGTCGGGCTCCTCCTTTTTGGCGCCGCTTCGGTGACGGCGAGCCAGATGACGACCGCCAGCGGACTGATTGCGCTGCGTGCCGTGATGGGCATCGGCGCGGCCCTGGTCCTGCCGCTGTCGCTCTCCATCCTGCCGAGCCTGTTTTCCGATGCCGAGCGTCCGCGGGCAGTCAGTGCCGCAGCCGCAGGAGCGTTTCTCGGTCTTCCCTTGGGACCAGTGATCGCCGGCTGGCTCCTGATCCACTACGACTGGGGATCCGTTTTCCTGATCAACGCGCCCGTCGTCGTCATCGCGCTGATTGCCGTCTGGTTCCTCGTCCCCGAGAGCAAGGACCCGCACCCGCGCGCCTTCGACTGGGTCGGCGGACTCCTCGCCGTGGTTGGAGTGACCGCCCTTGTTTACGGCGTGATCGAACAGCCAGTTCACGGCTGGACCGACACGCGTGTGCTCAGCGGCATCATCGGTGGCACGCTCGTGCTGGTCGCCTTCATTCTGTGGGACGTCCGCCATCCGGCTCCGTTTGTGGATTTGCGGAATTTCCGGAACCGCAGTTTCACCTGGTCCACGGTCGCCTTCGTGATGACGGGCTTCGCCCTCTTCGGCGTGATGTTCATCCTCACGCCATATATCCAGATCGTCCTCGGCAACGACGCCCAGGCGACCGGCATCAAACTGCTCCCCCTGATCGGTGGCGTCATCGCCGGCGCCGGCCTCGGGAACGTACTGGCGGCGCGCCTGGGTGTCAGGGTTGGCGTCAGCTCTGGCCTGTTGCTGGCTGCGGTCGGCCTGGTCATCTTTTCACGGGTCGGCGCCGAAACGGGCTACGGCCTTGTCGCCCTGGCCCTGGCGGTGGTCGGCGCTGGGATTGGCATCGCGCTGCCGACAACGCTCGACATCATCCTGGGTGTCCTGCCTCCGGAGCAAACCGGCGCCGGCAGCGCGCTGACTCGCGCGCTGCAGCAGATCGCCGCATCATTCGGCGTCGCCATCCTGGGTAGCGTGCTCAACAACGTGTACCAGAGCACTCTTGCCCCTCATGTCGCCGGGCTGCCGGCGGCCGGGCGCGACCTCGCCCAGGGAAGCATCGCCGGTGCTGCCGCCGTGGCCGCGCATCTGCCGCCGGCGATTGGTGGCCCACTGGCGCACGCGGCCAAAGACGCCTACACCGCCGGCCTGGCCGATGTCATGATCGTGAGCGCGGCGTTGATGGTGCTGACCGCGATCGCGATCGCCGTCTTCCTGCCCTCGCGGGCCACGAGGATGGATGGCCGAGAATCGTGATGATGGCGACGGGCTTACGCGAACGAAAGAAGCAGAAGACGAAGGAGGCGATCCAGCGAGTGGCCCTGCGTCTCTTCCTCAAGCAGGGCTACGACGAGAGCACCATCGAGGAGATCGCCGCGGCGGTCGAGATCTCACCCAGCACGTTCTTCAATTATTTTCCGACTAAGGAGGACGTCGTCCTCTACGACATCTACGACCCGATGACCATCTCCATGTTCCTCGACAGCCCGAAAGATGAGCCGCTCGATAAGACGATTCGGCGTGTCATGCACGCGATCGGAGACGTGATGGAGCGGGATAAGGAGATGATCTTCGCTCGGGCAAAGCTCTTCCTGGAGGTCCCCGAGCTGCGAGGTCGAATGCTGGATGAGCTGGAACGGAGCAACGTCCTCTTCGGAAAGTTGCTCGCGCAGCGCACCGGCCGCCGACCCGATGACTTCGAGCTCCGTGTCACGGTCCGCGTCCTCACCAGCGCGATCTATGAGGCGGTCCTCGAGTGGTGGAATCGCAGAGGGCGCGAGCCGCTCGGACCGCTTGCGAACCGCGCCCTCGATGTTGTGGGCGCCGGAGCCAGACTGAGCGCGCTCACAGCCGTGCGGCGGTCGAAGAGTAGTCCGGCTCATGCCAAATCAAGCCGGTAGCGCCCAGCCGGCCCGGCCGACCACGATCCAACTTTACGGCCGATCCTTCAACGCGCCTTAACCCCACGCTCACCGAACATTTGTTTTTGGTCCGTACGCTGGGGATGTGATAAGCCGATCACTCCCCAGCGACCCGCGTACGCCGCTGACGTATGTAGCTCTGGGCGACAGCACCGTCTACGGCCTGGGCGCCAGCAGCCCAACCCGGCACTACGTCGCGCGGCTCTTCGATCGTCTTCGTGACGAGTATCCCGCCGCTCGCCTTCTGAATCGCGGCGCCTGCATGGCGACCGCCGCCGACGTGCTGGCGCAGCAGGTTCCGGAGGCCGTCCTCGAGCGTCCGAACCTGGTGACGCTTTCCGTCGGCCCGAACGATCTCCGACGAGGGTTCAGCCCACAGGACTTTGCCCGCCGGGTCGAGGTCATCCTCGAACGCCTCCATCGCGAGACCGAGGCCACCGTCGTCGTCAACCAGCTTCCGGACATGGCCTTTTGCCCCCGCTTCAGTCCTGCCGAGCGGTCGCTGGTTTCGGCGATGACCCGGCACTACAACCATGCCCTCCAGCACGTCGCCGACGGTTTTGGCATTGAGCTCGTCGACATCGGCATCGCCGATCGACCCGACCACGAACGACTCCGGTTCTTCAGCGACGACGGCTACCATCCCTCAGACGAAGGCTGCGGCGTGGGCCGCCGCAGTCTGGGCATCCGTCAGCGCCCTGATTCCGTCGCCGACCGTTCACCGGCCGCGACTCGCCGCAAATATCGCCTGACGCGCCGGCTGGCAGAATCGGTAGGTGACGACCTACCGACTGGCGTGCATCCCCGGGGATGGGATCGGTCCGGAAGTTATCGCCAGCGGTCTCGAGGTCATTCGCCGCGCCGGCGAAGTGACCAACCGATTCTCCATCCAGACAACCGACCTGCCCTGGTCCTGCGCCTACTACCTCGAGCATGGCGTGATGATGCCACCCGACGGATTGTCAATCCTGCAAGACCACGACGCGATTTACCTCGGCGCCGTCGGATTCCCCACGGTCCCGGATTACGTCAGCCTGCGCGGCTTGCTGTTGCCCATTCGCACCGACTTCGACCAGTACGTGAACCTGCGCCCGGTCCGAGTGCTCGAAGGCATTCCCTCGCCCTTGCGCAACGGGACACCGCAGACCGTAGACATCCTGTGTGTCCGGGAAAACACCGAGGGGGAGTACGTCGGCCTGGGCGGCCGCTTCAAACGCAACACGCCCGATGAAGTCGCCGTTCAGCTCAGTGTCTTCACCCGCACCGGCGTCGAGCGCGTCGGGCGGTATGCCTTCGAGCAGGCACGGCGGCGCCGCAGGCAGCTGGCTTCTGCGACGAAGTCGAATGCAATCCAGTACACCGCCGTGCTGTGGGACGAGGTCATGGAGGAGCTGGCCCGCGAATACCCTGACGTCGAGCTGACCCGTTATCTGGTCGACGCGCTAGCCGCGCGCTTTGTCACGAACCCCGAGTCACTGGACGTCGTGGTGGCCAGCAACCTCTTTGCGGATATCCTGACCGACATTGGCGGCGCACTGCAGGGCTCGCTGGGATTGGCCGCCTCTGCAAACCTGAACCCGG
>CAZRMD010000280.1:0-4032 GCA_964601135.1 uncultured Actinomycetes bacterium
TCCTCTTCAACCACGAGTCGCCCCGGCGCGGCGAGAACTTCGTCACCCGCAAGGTCACGCGCGGGGTTGCTGCCATCCTGGCCGGGCGCACGAGCAAGCTTCGACTGGGCAATCTCGAGGCCAAACGCGACTGGGGACACGCCCGCGACTACGTCGAAGCGATGTGGCTGATGCTCCAGCAGGACGCGCCGGACGACTATGTGGTCGCCACCGGCGTGCAGTGGAGCGTCCGCCAGCTGGCCGAGACGGCGTTTTTCATGGTCGGGCTGGACTGGCAGCAATACGTCGAGGTCGACAAGGCCTACTTCCGGCCGGCGGAGGTTCCCGATCTGCGCGGCGACCCGTCCAAGGCGCGCGCCAGGCTGGGATGGCGGCCGCGGATCTCCTTCCAGGAGATGATCCATGAGATGCTGGAATATGACCTGGCCGGCGCTGGATTGAACCCGGCGCAACACTTGCGCGAGCGTTCGGCGAAGGCCAGCTGATGCGATGACGGTCGAGATCAAGTTCGGCACGGACGGCTGGCGCGGCATCATCGCTGACGACTACACCTACGACTCGGTGCGGGTCGCGACCCAGGGGATCGCCCAGTATCTGGTCAGCCGCCCGAATCCCTCGGCCATCGTCGGCTACGACACGCGGTTTTCCTCCGACCTGTTTGCCCGAGAAGTCGCGCAGGTGCTGGCGGCGAACGGCGTCACGGTCCATCTCATCGACGCCCCTGCGCCAACCCAGGTGTCGACCTACGCGATCCTGGACAAGAAGGCGAGCGGGGGGCTGGTGATCACGGCCAGCCACAATCCGTACTACTTCAGCGGATTGAAATACAAGCCCGAGTACGCTGGATCGGCGTCCCCCGAGGTGACCAACCGGCTCGAGGAAGAAATCCAGCGGGTCCAGCGCGGCGGCCGCGTCCGCCAGGTGCGCTTCGATGACGCCGCCCGGGATGGGCGGATCACGATCTTCGATCCCATGCCGGCCTACACCGCCCAGATCAACCGGCTGGTCAAGCTCGACCGCATCAAGGCGGCCGGACTTCGCATCCTCCACGAGCCGATGTATGGCGCGAGCCAGGGGTATGTGCGCGCCTTGCTGAGCGGGGGCAAGACCACGGTCGACGAGATCCACCAGGAACGCAACCCCGGGTTTGGCGGCATGCACCCCGAGCCGATCGCCCAATGGATGCCGGAGGCGCTGGAGCGGATGCGCACGGGACGTTACGACCTCGGCATCGCCAACGATGGCGATGCGGACCGGGTCGGCATCATCGACGAGCGTGGCCAGTTCATCAACCAGCTGCAGGTGATGGCGCTGTTGATGATGTACCTGGTGGAAAAGCGCGGGCAGAAAGGCGACGTGGTGCGGTCACTGACCTCGACCTCCATGGCGGACAAGCTGGGTGAGCGCTTCGGCGTCAAGGTCCATGAGACGCCGGTCGGCTTCAAGTACATCGGCCCCCTGATGATGGAGCTGAACGCGATCCTCGGCGGCGAAGAGAGCGGCGGCTTTGCCTTCCGCGGTCACATCCCGGAGCGCGACGGCGTCCTCTCCGGCATCATGTTCGCCGACATGATCGTCGACTATGGCCAGCCCCTATCGAAGATCCTCGATCACCTGATCGAGCTGGTCGGTCCGCATTTCTACGCTCGCCATGACCTTCATCTGGACCGCCAGGAATATCCCGCGCGGCGGCAGGAGATCTACGGCCGGCTGCAGAACGAGACGCCTACCGAACTCGCCGGCGGGCGGATCGTCCGCTCGCGAACGGATGATGGCTTCAAGTACTACCTGGAGGATGGAAGCTGGGTCTTGATCCGATTCAGCGGCACGGAGCCGCTGATTCGTGTGTACAGCGAGGCACCCTCGAAAGAGCGGGTCGACCGGCTGCTCGCCGCCCTGGAAGAGAAGCTGGGACTGCGACAGCTTGTCTGATCAGGTCGTCAACAAGCCCTGGGGCTGGGAGAACCGCTTCGCCGTCACGGACAAGTATCTCGGCAAGGTGATCCACATCAACCGCGGCGAGATGCTCAGCCTTCAATTCCACCGCCAAAAAGATGAGACGCTGCTCGTGGTCAAGGGCGCCATGGACCTCCAGCTGGAAGATCAAGCTGGCCGGCTGCAAACGCACCGGCTTACGCCGGGAATGTCTCAACGAATTCTCCCCGGGCAGAAGCACCGGATGATCGGCGTCGAGGACTGCGAGTTTTTCGAGGTTTCCTCGCCCGAAATCGATGATGTCGTGCGGCTCGAAGACAAATATGGCCGCGAGGGAACCAATACCGCGTGACGTGAACTTTCCACAGTTTCCACAGCGACGCAAAAAGAGTCGAACGTTTGTTTCCGAATACGGATTCGGGCTTGATTCTGCGGTCTTTCCCCAGCCCCAAACGGACGTTTCCCTGCTAGACTAGCCGCCATGTCGGAAGCCCTGGCGAGCTCTTCCGCCGCCATCAGGCCAGGGCAGGGGAAGGCAACCACTCGTACGCGGCCGGCGCCGCGACCGATTCAGCTCGGCACGCGATATCTCGGCCTGCTGTCGACCTGGGCGGTCGCCGTCGGCCTGTTTTTCAAGTCGGAACTGCTCACCCCCGACCAGGTGTGGCAGCTGACCGCCGGCCTCGCCGGGCTTGTCACCCTTGGACTCGTCTTCTTGCATTCACGCAATCGCACGCCAGGATGGCTCAGCCCCGACCACTACATCGCGCCGGTCCTCACGATCGCGGCTGCCGGCGGCTTTTCCATCCTGACCAACGACTATCGCATCCACAGCCTGGCGATGCTGACGATGGGCGGCTTCATCTTCGCCAGCAGCTTCGTCGACATCTCGCGCGGCATGGGTCGCGAGCGACCGCTCCACCGCTTCCTGCGCGATGCCACGACCTTTTGCGTGCTACTGGCGCTCTTCTATCTCGTCTTGCAGTCGAACGACCTGCCGAACGTCGTCAAGTTCAGCGCCATCTTCGCCGTGGCGCTCCTCTGCGGCTATCGCAGTTTTCGCTTTGCCACCAAGCGCGAGGGGCTGGCCATGCTGTCCGCGTTTCTCACCGCCGGCACGGTGACCTTCGGCGCCTTCGGCATGGTCACTTACCTGAACCAGGGCCCGCAGTACATCGCCGTCATTCTTGCCTTCGCCTGGTATGCGTGGCAGGGGCTGACCGTGCACGCGCTCGATGACTCGCTGACGCGTCGCATCATCTTCGAGTACGGCCTCTTCGCCGTGATCTGCATCTACCTGATCGCGCTCGCGCTCGCCGTCGGCCGCCCGATCACCTGACGGAGAGCTGTGCGGCGAAGCGGCCGCTGCGATCGCCGGGCGCCATCCACTGAAACACGCCGACCAGTTTCAAGGTCGTGTCGCCGCGCGTATCGAAGCTGATCGAGCCCATTACGCCGTTGAAGTCCTGGGTGACCGCGATTTCGTGCAGCACCTGGTAGCGTCTGGGCACCGCGCCGCCGGCCTCGTCGATGGCGCGGCCGATGGCGGCCAGCACGAGGTTGGTGGCATCAAAGGTCATCACGGCGGTCGCGGTCGCATCCTGGCCGCTCGCGGCGCGGAAGTCCTTGAGAAACGGCGCGGCGTTCTTGAGCGCCCCCGGGTAGGGACCGGGGACGGTGTAGTAGCTGCCTCGCACGGCGGTGCCACAGGCCAGGGCAAACTGGCTGCTCGAGAGCCGGTCGGTGCCGATAAAGGCGGCGGCGGGCAGCTGCGCCGCGGCATCGCGCCGCAGCGCGGCGGCTGCATTCGCGTCCGCGCCGCCGTCGTAGACGACATCAGCCCCCATCGCCCTGGCGCTGGCGAGGTCGCTGGCGTTGAGGTCCGAACCGCCATATCGCCTGAATTGGTCGTCGAACTCGCCGACGAGTGCGTGGCCCAGTGGCGTGCGGTCGTCACTGACAAACGCCTGCCGCTTGCCCAGTTGCCGATAAGCGAACTGCGCGGCCGCCTGGCCTTCGACGAGCTGGGTGGCGACCACCCGGAAATAGTTGTTGACGCCGCTGCGCCGCAAGCTGGGCGCCAGGCCATGGCAATGG
>CAZRMD010000281.1:0-4019 GCA_964601135.1 uncultured Actinomycetes bacterium
CACACCGGGGATGCAGCGTGCTCTGCGTCCGAACGTTGGCGACATCAAGAGGCAGTTCCGCCTCGAAGGCGTTGATCGTCTTGTGCTCGGCGCCGTGGTAGGCGAAGAGGCGGGCGATCTCCGATTTGAACGAGATCGCATAGAGATAAAGCAGGAGCAGAGCGATTCGCACTGCGCCATCGACGATCCCGAAGAAGAGATTCCCGTGGCCTCGGCTGAGAAAGCCGGCGGCGAGCAGCGGCACCCCCAGGAAGAACAGCAGCGCACCGATCACGGCGATCGCGATCGTGATCCGGACGGCGCCGGCGGCGCGCTCGACCTGCTCGCCGGCCGCCTGAATGTTGGCCGACCAGATCAAGGCCTTCATTCCCAAGTGCAGCTGCTCCCACAGTCCGGCCAGGCCGCGGAATAACGGCAGCTTCCAGAACGGATGGAGGTAGATGACCGATTTCAGGCGCTCGCGCAGGACCTGGATCTCGCCGTCGGGGCGGCGCACCGCCACGGCATAGGTCGTGCGCCCGCGCATCAGGACGCCTTCAAGGACGGCCTGGCCGCCATAGAAGAACTTGTCCTGGCTCACAGCCGCGCTCATCCTAGTCGGTTGGGCACCCGCCCGTCCGGGCAGCCTCGCCTGCGCGGGAGGTTATCTCTTCCGCTGCTGGCGCTGCTGGAACCGGTCGACGCGGCCCTGGGTGTCGACGATTCGTTGCTGGCCGCTGAAGAAGGGATGGCACACCGAGCAGACCTCCGTCTTGAGCTCCTTCTGCGTCGAGCCGGTGACGAAGGTATTGCCGCAGAGGCAATGCACGACGGCATCGTGGTAGTAGGTGGGATGAATGGCGGCTTTCACGGGCAGCCTATTGTATCAAGCATTTCCGCCCAGAATGGCGCGGGTGCTGAGCATTCCCAGCCCGAGGGCCAAGAGCAGCCCCAGGTAGATCAGGCCGATCGTCCACTTGGTTTGGGCGTCCACCGCGTAATAGGCCGGGTTCAGGGTGGTCGACCGGAACCGCTGGAAGGTGCTGAAGGCGCCGAAGATCAGAACCAGGAAAAGGACCGGGCTGACCGAGTTCCCCACCGTCATCTCGTAGAGCAGCAGCGCTGCGGCGATCGCCAGGCCCGCCACGTTGAACCACTTCGACAGCAACGACAGCACGCGGCCGCCGTCGAGCGGTGTCACCGGTACCAGGTTGAACAGGTTGATCAAGAATCCGAAATAGGCCAGCGCTCGAAGCAGCTGGCCCGTGCTGGAGTTCGGCGTCGCCAGGTAGCCGACGTAGCAAAGCCCGGCCGCGATCGATCCCAGGATGGGACCGCCGATCGCCATCACCGATTCCTGGGCAACCGTGCGCGGCTGCTGCTTCATGCTGACGAAGGCGCCCAAAAAGGGGATCATCACCGGCAACGTGACCGGCATCCCCATCACTCGCGCGACGACAACGTGTCCACTTTCATGGACCAGGATCAGGAGCACGATTCCGACCCCGAACGCCCAGCCGAAGAGCTGTGCGTAGAGCAGCGCGGTCACGCCGGTTGATACCAGGGTGATCCAGACGCTTTTGAACTTCAAAACGAACAGCAGAACGTACTGGATCTTCCCGAGGATCAGGCCGAGGAAGGCGAGGATCCCCGCGATGATGCCGCCGTTCCGCCGGCGGTTCCCCGAAGGGTACGGCGTGATATCGGCCTGGACGGGCTTGTCGGTCCCGTAGCCGTAGTCGGCCTGGCCGTATTGCGGGTCGGGAGCGCCGGGGCCGATGCTCGCCATTACCTAGAGGATGCCCCGGCGGGCTGCCTTTGAATCAGGGGCCAGGGACGGGTGAAATTACCGAGTTGAAGACGCGGGCACCTTTCGCCGAGGACCGTAACGAACCGTTGCATTCCGATGCCGCGAGTGTGTTCGGGGATCCGAGCCAGGAGCCAATGCGGATCGACGTTCAGACTCCGAAGCTGCATTTGGTGCACCCGGTGCTGTTGGATAAACGCGACCAGGGCGTCGATTTCCGCGGGGGCATCGCTGATCCCGGGAAACGTGAGGAGGTTGATCGTTACCTGCCCGCCGGCTTTGGAGACGACGTCCGCGCTCTCCGCGACCTGGTCGAGACCGTAGCCGACAGGCCGGTAGTAGGCGCGGAAGCGCGCGTCGTCCAGGCTGAAGATGCTGATCCGAACCGAGTTCAGGCCGGCGGCGACCAGCCGGCGAAGCACGTCGGGACGCGATCCATTGGTGTTGATGTGAATCGTGGCGTTGGGTGCCGCGGCCCTGATGCGGCGAGTCGCCTCGACCAAAGCCGAGCCGCGCGTCAGCGGTTCCCCCTCACACCCCTGCCCAAAACTGACGAAGTTCTTGACTCCCTTCCTGGCCCTCCCCACAAGCGGGAGGGAATCTGAAGCGCTCAGGTGCCAGCCGGCGAGCTCGGCAATCTCCGCGGCGGTCGGGGCAAAGTTCAAGCGCTCCTGTGGTGAGTCGACGTCACCCCACTGCTCGGATATGCACCCGAGACAGGCGGCGTTGCACGCCGGCGAAACGGGAATCGCGCCTTCGCCGCGACGAAGAAAGAGGTTCTGCGCCGTGAGGCAGCGATACTCGGTCGCACACCTCTCGAGGTGATGCAACAGGCGGCTATCGGGCAAGGCACGATGCGCCGCTCGGACGGCGATGTCGAGGCGCTGCCGATCGGGGGATTGCGGATCCCAGGCTTCCCATTCGTCGGTGCGCAGCGCTGCCACATACGGCTCCCCGTCGATCGCGGCCACCGCTGCGTAGCCGTACAGCGGAAGCACAGGGGCATCGGGTTCCTCGACGTATGCCGGCAGGAAGGTCCGCAGGTAACCGGGCGGAAGCACGGCCGCGACTGCAAGCGCATTGGATTCCTCGAGCTCGACGAATTCGCCCCAGTCGGACCGAGCCAGCGGCCGCCGCCCCGGCAGGTGCATCAGCGCGGTCCCCGGCGGCAAAGGGATCAACGGGTCGGCCGCGCCCATGTCCCAGCCGCTTCGAGCCGCAGCTTGGAGTTTTGGATGGACGCGAACCTGCCCATCGCGGCTCGCGTAGAGCAGGCGTTGCACGACGTCTACGTTAACCGGCTTTTCTCAGAGATCCTTCGTTCAGCTCAGCAAGTCCAGCGGATTTTGCGGAACGCCCTGGTAGCGAATCTCGAAGTGGAGGTGCGGACCGGTGGCTCGTCCCGTCATGCCCATCAATCCGATGAGCTGACCTTTGCTCACCATCTGCCCACTGCTGACGAGGACCTTCGACATGTGCGCATAGACGGTGTGAAAGCCGTTGCCATGATCGATCTCGACATAGATGCCATAGTCTCCCCAGCCGGCCCACACGACTTTGCCGGCATCGGCGGCAACCTCCGGCGTGCCGACGTCGTTCGCGATGTCGATGCCGGGATGAAGTGCCCAGAAATACTGCGTGATGGTGCCCTTCGTCGGCCAGGCAAATCGGATCACCCGCTGATGCACTCCGGTGGTGTCCGCTGTCGCGGTGGAGCTGACGGCCGCATCCGTAGTCACCGCCGGGATGAACACGTCGGCTGGAAGTGGCCAATCGGCGCGTAATCCGTTGACCGCTCGCAGGCTCGAGAGATTCACCCGGTACCGCTGGGCGATCACGTCCAGGGTTGCCGTCGGGTCGGCAGCGATCATCGTCCCATCAATCGGCGGCACCACGAGCAGCTCACCTGCGCTCAACATCAGCGGGGAGGCAAGGTGATTGACCTGCGCGAGCGTGTCGACAGAGATTCCCGCCTGGGCGGCGATGCCGTCGATCGTGTCAGTCGCCTTGACCCGGTAATGGATCAGAGGCGGCAGGACGGCGTTGTGCGCTGACGCTTCGGCGCCGGCGACACCAGCCGTGCGTGACAATCCAAGCGCGGTTGGCGTCCCATTCTCACCGACAGCGTTCACATCGGCGATCGCGTGATGCATGGCAAGTGGCGCCATGCCTAGCACGAGCAGCGCGAGCATGAGTGCCCAGCCGTGCGTCGCCAGCCGTGGAACTCCCCAGA
>CAZRMD010000282.1:0-4009 GCA_964601135.1 uncultured Actinomycetes bacterium
ATTGCTCGATCGGTCATCGAGCCGCCACCAATCGAAATGGAAGCGTCGGTTTGGGCTGGCGGTGCCCGCAGAACGCGAAGCGCTGGCCGTCTTGCCCCGGGGCGGCGTCCTGGGTCTGGATGTCTACCGGTCGATCGGCTGGATCGATTCTGAAGGACAGGAACGAATCGCTCGCGCGCTGCCGGACCAGCTCGATGAGGTGCGGCGCTGGCATCGGATCGCCCGCGAGCAGGGCAAACAGCTATGGGTGACCGAGGCGCAGGCGGAGCCATGGGAGGCGCGGCGCCGCACGCACGGAGATCCACTCACGGTTGCGCCCGGTGACGCGATCCAGTTGGTCGAAGAGCTCACGGCCGCGGGAGTCGAGACGATCTTGCTCTGGGGCAGTGAGTACTGGCTCTGGCGCGAGGAGAACGGGGATCCGCGCTGGATCCACTCCGTGTCAATGGGCCTCCGGACCCTTGCGTGAGGCCGTCGCCAATGATTTCTTGCTGGGTACATGTCACTCTGGTTGCTGCTCCTGGCGCTGGTGGCGCCCGTCGTTGGCGACTCCCAGCTTCCAGCGACGGGCCCACCGCTTCGGCCCGTCGAGGTCTACGAGCTGGTTCGGCCCGCACCGCCCCCTGCGCTCAAGGCTGGCGCCGCGGTTGTCATGGACCTCGACACCGGCGCCGTGCTGTATGACATCGACGCGCATGAGCGCCGAGCCCCAGCGAGTCTGACGAAGGTCGTCACCGCGCTCGTCGCCCTCGATGTTCTGCAGATCGATCAAGTTGTTTCGGTGCCGGCGTCGATCAATCAGCTTCCCTGGGACTCGACGCGAATGGGGCTTCGGGTGGGCGAGCAGCTCACCGTCAGGGATCTGCTCTACGGCCTGTTGCTGAATTCCGGCAACGATGCGGCGATCACGCTGTCGGAGGCGGCGATGCCGCGCGACGCCTTTATCGCCCGGATGAATGCAAAGGCCGCCGCGCTCGGGATGACGGACACGCATTTCGCCAACCCGATCGGACTGGATGATCCAGCGCACTACACATCGGCCGCCGACCTGGCAAGGGCCGCCATGGAACTGCGCGCTCGCTATCCAGGCGTCGCGGCGATCGCCACCGTTTCCACGATCACGCTGCCGGCGACCAGTACCCACCACGCGTACGGCCTCTACAACCTCAACGAGCTGATCCGCACATATGCCGGTGCGACCGGGCTCAAGACCGGCTGGACCGGCCACGCCGGCGGATGCCTGATCGCAACCGCGAGCCGCAATGGTCGGAACATCCTGGTGGTCGTCATGGGATCGCCGCGGGTCTTCCAGGAGGCAGCCGCGCTGCTGGACTACGGCTTTGCGACGTTTGCAGGCAGCTAAACGATGGTAGGCTGAACCACGCACGCCCCGGTTTTTGGCCGCGGGCGCATTTTTGCGTGGTTAGAGATTCATGACGGATACCTTGCTCGATCTGATCGACCGCCTCCCGGCGCGCGGCCGGCTGGAGGCGTGGTGGAACGCGCCCACGTCGCGGCTGGATGCGCACGGACTGCCGTCGAGTGCCCTGCCGGTCTTTGCGGCCTGGCTCGCCCAGCGATCGCAGCGCCCGGTCCTCGCGCTGGTCGCGGATCCAGAAGGGTCCTTCCAGGAGGCGGGCGCCTGGTTCCGCGACAGCCTGCCCACGGTTGTATTTCCGGCCGTTGAGACGCTGCCCTTCGACCGGCTGGCGCCCGACGAAGAAACCGTCCGGCGTCGCCTGGAGGCGATCGATAGGCTGCGAGCCGGCGGCCCGCTGGTCGTCTTCAGCTCGTGGAATGCGATGACCCGCCCTACCCTGGCGCCGGCAGCGCTCCAGCGGTGGAGCTTCACGCTGAAACCGGGGGAGAGCTACTCGCTCGACGACCTGGTACACCGGCTGACGACACTCGGCTATCGCCGCGAGCCGTTGGTTCAGTCGCGTGGTGAGTTCAGCCTGCGTGGCGGCATCCTGGATTGCTTTCCGCCCGGCCGCCGGCGTCCAGTGCGTGCCGAGTTTTTCGGTGACGACCTCGAGTCCCTGCGCGAATTCGAGGTCGAAGGGCAGGGCTCGGTGGGCAGCGTTACAGAAGTTCGTGTGCTGCCGGCGACCGAGCTGATCCTCACCAGCGACGCGGTGGCCAACGCCGACGAGTCACTGAAAGCGCTTGATTTCAGCCGCTCGCTTCCTGAGGTGCGCGACCAGTGGCTCGCCGACATCGAGCGGGTCGGTTCAGGCGCATATTTCGACGGGATCGAGGGATTCCAGGCGTACCTCGATCCCGAGCAGCCCACCCTGCTGCAGCATCTCCCGGCTGACGCGCTGATCCTCTCGATGGATCTGCGCCGGTCGGCGGCGCAGGCCGAGCAACGTGAACAGGAACTCAACGAACTGATCGAGACGGAGGTCGAGCGTGGCGAACTCCCGCAGCACCTTCGCTCGGGGCTGGTCACGATCCGTTCGCTGCAAGAGGCCACGCGAGGCTGGCGAATGCTCGATGTCGCGCGAGCCGCCGAGGCCGGCTCCCTCGGTCTCGGATTCGAACCGGTGGACGCGTATGCCGGCCGGATTGATGCCTTCTCGGACCGGGTTCGGACCGACGCCCGAGCGAAGTCGCGCATCTTGATCGTGACCCAGCAGGAGCGGCGGCTGCGCGAACTGCTCGAGGACCGGGATGTGTATCCAGCGGGTGGCGTGTTCGTGTGGTCGAAGACGCCCTTGATGCCCGGCCTGGTCGTGCTCGGGGATCAGCCGGTGGCGCAGGGGTTTCGGGTGCCGTCCCAGCAGCTCGATGTCTATGGCGACACCGACCTGTTCGGTGGGCTGCGCCAGCGAGTTCGGCGCGGGGTGGTGCGAGCGCGGGTTGCCAGCTGGCAGCTCGAGTTCGAGCCGGGCGACCTGGTGGTGCATGTCGATCACGGCATCGGGCGCTTCGTCGGGATGCGGCTGATGGGCGAGGACGGGCAGGAGCGCGAGTACATGCAGCTCGAGTACGCCGACGGTGACCGGCTGTTCGTCCCGGTCGAGCATCTGGAGCGGGTCCAGCGGTACGTGGCTGGCGGCGACGCCAGTGCCAAGTTGCACCACCTGGGCTCAGGTGAATGGGACCGTGCCAAGCGGAAGGTGCGAGAGTCGGTCGAGGAGGTGGCCAAGGATCTGCTCGACCTCTACTCGAGGCGAGAGTTGGCCGAGGGACACGCGTTCTCCGAGGACGGGCCATGGCAGCAGGAGCTGGAGCAGTCGTTTCCGTACGACGAGACGCCGGACCAGGTACGCGCCATGCAGGAGATCAAGGCCGACATGGAGGACTCGCGACCCATGGATCGGCTGCTGTGCGGTGACGTTGGCTTCGGCAAGACGGAGCTCGCGATTCGCTCCGCGTTCAAGGCGGTGACGGACGGCAAGCAGGTGGCGATGCTGGTGCCGACGACGGTCCTGGCGCAGCAACACTACCTCACCTTCCAGGATCGCTTCCAGCCGTTCCCGGTGAAGGTCGAGATGCTGTCGCGCTTCCGCTCGGATGCCGAAGCCGCCGACATCTTGCGCCGGCTCACCACCGGTGAGGTCGACGTCGTCATCGGCACCCACCGCCTGTTGCAGAAGGACGTCCATTTCAAGGACCTGGGGCTGGTGATCCTCGATGAGGAGCAGCGCTTTGGGGTCATGCAGAAAGAAAAGCTGAAGCAGCTGCGCGCCTCCGTCGACGTGCTTTCGCTCTCGGCGACCCCGATCCCGCGCACGTTGCACATGTCGCTGGCCGGTATTCGCGATCGGTCCGTTATCCAGACACCACCTGAGGAACGGCTGCCGATCAAGACCTTCGTCACGGCGGACGACGACGACCTGATCCGCGAGGTGATCGAGCGGGAACTGCAGCGGGGTGGGCAAGTGTTCTACGTGTACAACCGCGTACAGACCATCAAGAAAGCCGATGAGCGCGTCAAGCGGCTGGTCCCGCACGCGCGGGTGCTGGTGGGCTACTGGCCCTGGCATGTGCTGGCGGCGCTGTG
>CAZRMD010000283.1:0-4005 GCA_964601135.1 uncultured Actinomycetes bacterium
CGAGCCGACATTGTGCGCAGGCCCCAGCCGCTGAACATGTCCGGCGCCATCAGTCGTTCAACCGTCCTGGTGGCACGGTCCGGTTCGACGATACCGCTCCAGAGCAAATGCCCAATGTTCGAGGTGAGCGCGTCGACCTGGCGCTTGTTCCCATCCAGCGCGAGGACGTAATGGTCTCTCGACTCACTCCAGAAGTCGCGATTGAAGCGCTGCCGCAGGGCGGCCGCGTCCGCTTCCAATCGATCCGCGAGCGCTGGGTCGTTCCAGATGAGGCGCGCCAAGCGAGCGGCGCGCAGCCGAGCGTCATAGGCATAGCCCTGGACCTCGCAGACGGCGATCGGTGCCTCTGCGACTCGGCCGTCGGCGAATAGCATCGAGTTCCAGGAGTCTTTCCACCCCTGGTTCACGAGACCTTTGGAAGACCGCGTTCGATATTCGAGATAGCCGTCACCGTCGAGGTCACCGTAACGCTCGATCCACGTCAGCGCCGCGCGCGCTGCCGGCTCCATGCCCCGGATGAAGGCCGTATCGCCGGACCAGCGCTCGTACTCGTCGAGGAGGATGAGAAACAGTGGTGTGGCATCGTGCGTGCCGTAGTAGGGGGTGTGCGGAACTCTGCCAAGCTGGGCAAGCTCGCCGCACCGAAGCTCATGCAGGATCTTCCCCGGCTCCGCATCTCGGAAATCATCCATTTGCGTCGCTTGCATAGCGGCCAGCGCCTCGAGCGTGGTCTGCGCCAGGTGGGCCTGGAATGGCAATGCCTGGTACGACGTGATCAAGCTGTCGCGGCCGAACAGCGCCATGAACCAGGGCAAGCCTGCCGCGGGAAGTGACCAGGAAACGCTCTCGTTCGGACGAAACCGTAGGCCCGCCAGATCCACAAGGCTCTGGTTGTAGGTGTGGCGAACCGTGTCAGAGTCGGTCTGAATCCGCGGAGCATCAGCCAGCCACGCCTCGAGGGTCATCGGCATCTTGGGCTGCGGTTTGCCAAACGACCCGCACCGCTGGCCCGGCTGGGTCGTCCGGCCGTCCGCTTCGCATCTAATGTCCACGCACAGCTCCCACCGCTGACGCGGTTTCAGCGGGAGGTCGAACAGTGCCCTCTGCCGGTTGATAATTGCCGGCTGGCTGAAGACAATCGTGGTGCCTCGCGCAAACCCCTCGTGTTCGTAGCGCAAGCGAACGTGGTCGGAACCGTTTTCGATTGGGATCACCAGTGGTTTCCGCTCGCGGGCTTTGACTTCGAAGAGGTCGGCGAAGTCGCTGCCAAACTCAAACTCGAGTCGGACTTCCTGTTCGGCGTCGGAATTGTTATCGAGGATGAGGTCCTCGTGGACCCCATCGGAGACAAACCGGTCGCGGCGAATTGAGATCGTCGGATTCACTCCGACGCGCGCGGTCCCGAGCGTCCCGAAAATGCGCGCCGAATAGTAGTCCGGCGTGCGAGACGTCAGCAGCCGCATCGGCTGGCCGTCGAGCAGGAGCCGCCAGCTGGCGAGATGGCGCATGTCCTTGAAAAAGAAGCCCGTGGCGCCCTGACTCGGCTCGACGTCGCCTCTCGCGTCGGAGACAAAAAACGTGCTGCCGTCGAGCACCACCAGCTTGTCAGCAGCGTCGCCTGCCTCAACGGCACGAAGAGGTGCTTGACGCTGCTGTCTTTCCGTCCGCCTCACGCCGGTTTTCACTGTGGCAGGTTGCTCATGTTGCCTGATGTGATGGGCGTCACATCGTGCCGGACTCCGCCTTGTGGAGCGCCTCGAGCAATGCCTCGACGGGCGGCCGATCATCCGGGGATCGCTCGGGATGCCAGAGACGAACCACGCCATTGCTGTCGATCACGGCATCACCCCCGAGCTGACCGATGTCCCATTGATGGGGTCGCCAGCTCGCTCCCCGGAGCAACGCGCGAGCGTAGAGCCGAAGCGTGCCCGGATTCAGCAGGGCAATCGTTCTGCCCAGGCCCCAAGCACGATAGGCCCTGCGCTGCGGGTCAACCCAAACCTCGAACGCCGGCATCCAGGGCTGCAGCAGGCGGGCCGCTTTCGACGCAGAGGCGAAGGTTATGACGACGACCCGTGCCAGCCCGAGCTCTGCCCGCCGCTGTCGTAACTGCGACAGGTGCTCCTCGCACGCGAGTCAGCCCAGATAGCGGAGGAAGACCAGGATGGTCGGCTGGCCGCGCAGATCCTCAAGGCAGCGTCGCTCGCCGCGAAGGTCGGCGGCGCAGAACGCTGGCGCCGGTTGGCTGACCGTGATGGCCATTGCAGCGATCACGATATTGAATCGGCGACCGCTGGACTACAACGAAAAGAGCCTGGGATCTGGACCGGTGAGGGGCCGGCCGGATCCCAGGCGTGAGGGGGGCGCTCTCGGTTAGCGAGATGCTTTGGCCCAGCCAGGGCGGAATGGCCCGTAAGCCAGGAGCAATCCGAGGATCATGCCGTACATCACATGGGCAACCACCCATGACCATTCGGGGTTGGAGCTCAGGAAGGAGCCACTGTTTGACGCGAGCACCCCGCGCAGGATCGGATAGTACATCACCAGGTAGACAACGACGCCGTAGACCATGCCCGCGATCACCAACGCAATGCCGCGCAGCTTCAACGCCGCAGCGACAGCCAGGAAAATCAGCCCGATGATGATGCTGTTCATCATGTGTCCCATCACGCCGACGATGAACGGAATCAACTGGAAGTTCCAGCCCTGTGCGCCGATCCCGACTGACTGCGCGATGCCCTGAGGCGGCGCCCACAGGCGACTCGCGAAAATTCCGACGATCATCGCCCACATCGCGAACGCCGTACCGGCCACCAGACCGGGAAGAAAACGCAGAATCAAGGTGGCGTTCGTTTCGTCTCGTCGAATTGCTATTGTGCTCATTTCGTGTTCTCCTTCGATTGTTGACATCAACGCTATGGCACGATGGTCGGACATTCCGTGACGTGCGTCACAGAGGCGGGTTAGGACGTTCGCTGATCGTCTTTCTCGCGGGAGCGATCGCCGCGCGGGCCCTCACGATCGGCGCCGGACCGCCGATCAACCTGCGGCCGCACACGGTGCGGCTCAACGGCCCCCAAGAGAAAATCGTCGCCGAGTTACGGGCGCAAGTCGACGGCGCCCCTAACCTCCTGGTCAAGTCGGACGACGCGCTGGTTGCGACCTTCGGTGGACGCGAAGGCCCATTTCGTTATCGCACGGTCGAACTGGTCCGGTTTGCGGATCGCCGGGTGACCTTCGAGCACCTGTCCGGACCGTTTCGGAGCGCGCAAGAGAGCTTTGATCTGGTTACCTTGCCGGACGGGAGTGCGGCGCTCGAGCACCGCGGCCAGTTCGTCATGCGGTTCGGTCTTCTGGGCTGGATCTTCGGCCGGCTTGCCGTTCGGCAAATGTTCGAGGCCCTGGTGGCCACCCACATGGCGCGGCTCGTGGACGAGGCAGGTCCGCCAACAGATCAATCTGGAAGAGGTCAGCACGGCATATCAGGGAAGGGAGATGGCAATGTTTGAGGCAACAACGTCAGCGGGGCGCGTCAAACAGGACGCCGATTACGTCTTCTTCGAGCTCACTCGCAGCATTTGCCCGCAATGCCGGCGGATGATCGACGCCCACATCGTGCTGCGCAACGGCAAGGTCTATATGCGCAAACGTTGTCCCGAGCACGGCCGATTTGAGGCCCTCGTCTACGGCGATGCCGAAGCCTACACGAAGCTGGCCAAGTTCAACAAGCCGGGGACCATCCCACTGGCGTTCAACCACGAGGTCCGCGACGGCTGTCCGTATGACTGCGGGCTCTGCCCCGAACACCAGCAGCACGCCTGTCTGGGCATCATCGAGGTCAACAGCGCCTGCAACATGGACTGCCCCCTGTGCTTTGCGAACGCCGGCGCGGGCTTCAACCTGACCCTTGAAGACGTCGAAGAAATCCTGGATGACTTCGTTCGCACCGAGGGGCACCCCGAGGTCGTTCAGTTCTCGGGCGGCGAGCCAACCATCCATCCGCAG
>CAZRMD010000284.1:0-3969 GCA_964601135.1 uncultured Actinomycetes bacterium
GAGGAAAACGCCCGCCCTTCCGGGTTGCCGGTTATAGAGCTGCCCCAGACCGGGAACGATCGAGAGCCAGGTCGCGAGCCGCGCACTGGCACGGCGTTGCGGTCCAGCCTGCGCCGCGGGGGCGGCCTCCGGCGTCGGACCAGGGGACGGCTTGAACTCAACCACGGCCAATCCCTATCGCTGGAACATCCGGTAGCAGTAGTAGGCCACCAGCAGGATGGTGCACACCGCCCAGATGAGGACGAACAGGAAATCGCCTGGGCCCGGGTCGCGGCTGAGATTGATGAGTTCGACAATCGCGGGGAACATCATCCGCCCGCCTTATGCGCCTTGGTCACGTCGAGCAGGTTCTCGGACAGAATGACGAGCGCCGTGAATCCGGCCAGGATCGCGAAGGCGACGATCGTGCCGATCAGGTTCTTCAGCTGCTGGCGTCTCATGGCAGGCTCGCGTACTGCTGCCACATCCGGATCCAGTGGACCAGCAGATTGACGTTCTCGTTGACAGGCTGCGGCAGGAGGCCTTTCGCACCCCATGCCGGCATGATCGTTCCCAGGTGCTCCTCCCCGGTATTCCCGAGGTAGATGCACCGATAGTAGTAGTCGTCGCTGAAGAAGCCGAGCCGGTTCTGGTCATTCAGCGGCGGGCCTTTGCCACCCTCACCGGTGGACCCGTGGCATTGGGCGCAGTTGTTTTCGTAGAGCTGCGGGGCTTTGTCGTAGACGCCGAAGGGATTCGGCACCAGGTTCGTGTGCGCGCCGTCCTGGCTGGTCGCTTGGCGGTTGCCGTTGTGGCAGATGATGCAGCCGGTCTCATCGATGCCCAGTCCCTTGTATTGGCTGGGGATGAACCCGGTCAGCTGCGCGACGACCGGTTTGTTGGTGGTCGGATCGGTGACGACCTTGCCGTTCGCGTCGAGCACGTAATACGGTTGCCCGCCAGGCGTGTTGCAGTTCGCCGCCGTCAGCGTTGGCGCCGATACGGCTGGCGCCCCTGGCGATGCCCCGGGTGAGGCCGACGCTGATGCCGAGGCAGATGCAGCCGCTCCGGGCGCTGCGGATGACGACGGTGCCGCCGAGGCCGAAGGCTTCGCGGACGCGCTGGCCGAGGCTTTTGCCGACGCCGACGGGCTCGCGCTCGGCGAGGCGCTCGCGGCTGCCGCCGGCGCCGCCCGGCAGATCAGCGTGTCCTGGCCGTACTTGGCAAAGACTTTGTCGTCGACGAACGACGGATGATTTCCCCCCAGCCGGCTGGCGGCCTCATTCGGGCCGATCTTCTGGATGTCAGGGACATGGCAGGTGATGCAGCGCTCCACCACGAACTGGTTGTTGACCCTGACCTTGGGAAACAGCTGCTGCACCTGGATGGGGAAGTCCTGGCCGTACTTCTGCGCATAGCTTTGCTGGATCCCGACCCAGGGACGGCTGAAATCCTGGTAGAAGGCATAAGCCAGCAGCACTAGGAAGAGCACGCTCACGATCAGGAAGGCGCGCCCTAGCAAGGATTCCCACCGCAGTTCTGCGGATTGCCCAGCACCCAGCCCCAGTTCCAGATGAACTCGTGGCCGCGGAAGAAGACCCCGATTAACACCAGCGCCACGACGACGGTCGTGTAGAGCGCGAACAGAATGATCGCGACCTTCCGCTCAGACGGCCTGCGGCTCGGATTGCGGTCCAGGAACGGGATCAGGATCATCAGCACGATGACGAAGGTCGGAAACGCCACTCCCGCCATCAGCGGCGGGAATCGCGAGAGCAGCTCCTGCAGGCCGAGGAAGTACCAGGGCGCCTTCGAGGGATTTGGGGTCACACCAGGGTTGGCCTGGCCGAGCAGTGGCGCCGGGATGAACGAGACGATGATCAGGAAGACCGTCGCGCCGACGGCAACGATGAATTCTTTGAAGATGAACTCGGGGAAGGAGACGATCATCTCGTCGTCGCTGTCGTCGCGGAGCGTGGTCGGCGCCTCGACCACAGTGCGCCGCTGCGCCGTGACCCGGTCCCGGGCGGCGATCCGGTCGCGAGCCTCGGTGGCCATGCCTTACCTAGAGACCCCCGCTGAAGCCATCTTTTCGCACTCGCCAGAAGTGGACCACCATGAACAGGAAACCGATCAGGGGCAGTCCCACGACGTGCATGACGTAGAAGCGCAGCAGAGTGGCGTCGCCGACTGCTCGGCCACCCAGCATCAGATAGCGCGTATACGGGCCGCCGATGGGGGCGTACTTCGCCATGTTGGTCCCAACAGTGACCGCCCAGATCGAGAGTTGGTCCCAGGGAAGCAGATAGCCCGTGAAGCTCAGCAGCAGCGTGATCAGGAGCAGCAGGGTGCCGATCCCCCAGTTGAACTCGCGCGGCTTCTTGTAGGCACCGGTAAGAAAAACCCGGGCCATGTGCAACCACACCGTGATGACCATGGCGTGCGCCGCCCAGCGGTGCATGTTGCGAATGAAGCCGCCGAAGGTCACGACAAATTGCAGATCGCGCATGTCCTGATAGGCGTGCTGGATGGAGGGCACGTAATAGAACATCAGAAAGAGTCCAGTCACGGTCAGCACGATGAAGAGAAAGAATGACAAGCCGCCGAGACACAAGGTGTAGGACATGCGGATCCACGAACGCCGGACCCGTACTGGATGGATGTGCAGCACGAAATTCGTCAGCGCCGTGCGAGCCGCGATCTTGTCGGTCAGGGGCAACCCATGACGAAAGAGAGAGCTCGTCATCTGCGCCAGGACGGCGTACATCTCGTCGAACGCGGCCCGGATGACCCTCATGAACCCTCCTTGGAGCTCCTCTTAGACCTTCAGCCGAAATTTGTGATCCACGACGACGGAGCGGTCGATCAGCAGCTTGCCGTCTTTCGCCTTTTCGATGTGGACCCGGTCCATCGGGCGCGGCGCCGGTCCATAGAAATTATCGGCGTCTCGGAAGTACCGGCTGCCGTGACAGGGGCACTTGAACCCGGGCAGCGCCGGATTGGCCTTCGTGGCCTCCTGGCCGGTGTCCGGATCTTTCGAGATCTGCGCGCCGGATTCGACCAGGTCGCTGGTGACGTCGGGGAAATATCTCGGGGTGCAGCCCAGATGGGTGCAGATCAGGCTGATGGCGTAAAACCCGTCTGGATCGCGGTTGATGACCACCCGCTTGTCGATGATGACGGTGGTCGAGCCGACCGGGTAGGCGTCGGGAGGATCGGCCTTGAACGCGGGCGGATCTTCGTACGTCGCGTTGGGCTGGATGAACTTGACGCTCTGAAAGAGGGCAACCGCGGAGGCAACCATGAACCCCACCCAGCCGGCGATCGCCAGAAAGCTGCGGCGGGTCATCACCCGGGTGTCTTCGACCAGACGCCGAAAATCGGCAGCCATTACACGAAAGCGTTGTGAGCGGGCGGAGTCAGGATCGTCGCAAAGACGATCGTCGACGCCATGATGATGACGAACAGCGCGGCGACCAGCAGGCAACCAAAGTCCGCCTTGATAGCCTCCAGAACCCCGTGCACGTGGTCGAGGATAGCAAAGGGACGGCGTATTCAGACATCGGGTCTCGGCCCGAGCCGCGTCAGGCGCTCTTCAAGTCGGCGACGGGTCGGGTCGGTGCGAATTCGAGCGCCTTGCGCTTGCGCACGTACTCGTGAACCAGCGAGACGACCGTCGCGTGGCTCCAGGTGAGCGGCGACACCGACAGCGGCGCCTTCGAGTACGGGTCGAGCTGTTCGGCGAGGATTCCGCTGGGGAGCGCCGCGCCCGCCACCCAATCCAGGATGTTGCGAGCCGGCTGCAGGTCGTCGATCGAACTCGCCTGGCTCACCACCCACTGGGCGTACCACATGGTGCAGATGAACCAGGGATTGCCCGGGACGTTGGCGATGTCCTGGCTGACCTGGTAGTACCAGTCGTTCTCATAGCGGGCGATGCCGCCCACCGGGGTCTTGCACCACAGCCGGTCGTAGACCGCCCGCATCGTG
>CAZRMD010000285.1:0-3940 GCA_964601135.1 uncultured Actinomycetes bacterium
TGCTGGCCGACGAGATCAACCGCGCGCCTGCGAAGGTGCAGTCGGCGCTGCTCGAGGCCATGCAGGAGCGGCAGGTGACCATCGGCAAGGACACGCACAAGCTGCCGCATCCGTTCGTCGTGCTCGCCACCGAAAACCCGATCGAGACCGACGGGACTTATCCGCTGCCCGAGGCGCAGCTCGACCGCTTCATGCTCAAGGTGCTCGTGGACTATCCCTCGTTCCAGGAAGAGGTTGTAGTTGTCGAGCGCATCACCGGCCCCGAGATCGAATTGCGCCAGGTCGTCAGCCTGGATCAGCTGCGCGAGATGCAGCAAACGGTACGCGACGTCTATGTCGACCCCGCGGTGCGCACCTATGCCGCCACCCTGTCGTATGGCTCACGACCCGCGAAGGTCAAGGGTCTCGAAGACCTGGCCTCGGCAATCGCCTATGGGGCAAGCCCTCGCGCCTCGATCAACCTCGTGGCCGCAGCGCGGGCGATGGCCTTCATGCGCGGCCGGTCCTACGTCCTGCCGCACGACGTGAGCGAGGTTGCGCCCGAAGTGCTTCGCCACCGTCTCGTCCTTACCTACGACGGCATCGCCGCAGGTGTCACGGCGGAAACCGTGGTGCGCCGTGTGCTCGACCGCTTCCCGCCACCGCGTATCGATTTGGGGGATCGGGTTGCCTCCTGAACACGCCCTCCCCAACCCTCCCCACAAGGGGGAGGGAGTCAGTGTGGAGGAGCTGCTGCGCCGGGCGCGCTGGCCTGTCTTACGCCGGCTCGGTTTTCATCCGGGCGGTGATGAGCGGTCGAACTTCCGCGGCGCCGGCCTCGAATACAACGACGTTCGCGAATATCAGCCTGGCGATGACCCCCGAACCATCGAGTGGAACATCACCGCCCGCTCAGACCGCCCCTTCGTCCGTGAGTCGCTGCCCGACCGCGGCCTCGACGCATGGCTGATCGTCGACATCAGCCGCTCGCTCGATTGGGGCACGGCACGCTGCCTGAAGCGCCAGCTGGCGCTCGAGTTCGCGGCCACCACCGGTCAGCTGTTGATCGGACGGGGCAACCGCGTCGGCGCGCTGATCTTCGATCAGCGAGTCCGCGCCATCGTGCCACCGTCGGCGGGTCGCACGGCGTTCCTTCAACTGATCGCACGTCTCGAGCGCGAGGCGCAAGGGACCGCCGAGCCGACCGAGCTCGGCCCAGTGCTCATGCAAGCGGCACGCCTGCTCCGCCGTCCGTCGCTCGTCATGCTGATCTCCGATTTCCTCGGGAGTGATGGCTGGCAGAAACCGCTGAGCTCGCTGGCGATCCGCCACGAGGTGATCGCCGTCTGGATCAGCGATCCGCGCGAGCGCGACATCCCTGACGTTGGGGTTGTGACCTTCGAGGATCCCGAGACCGGCCAGCAGGTCCTGGTGGATACCGCCAATCCGCGCTTGCGCTCACGATTCCAGGACGCCGCCAACCAGCAGCGTGAAACGATCCGCGCCGAACTACGACGCTGCCGGGTAGCGGTCGCGGAGTTGACCACGCAATCCGAACTCGTGCCGCAGCTCGTCCGCTTCATCAAGCAGCGGGAGATCGGGCGAACACGACCCCTGGCGGGACTAAGTCGATGAGTTTCCAGTCACCCTGGCTGCTCGTCGGCTTGCTGGCGGTCCCGCTGCTGATCGGGCTCTATCTCGCCAGCCAGCAGCGCCGTCGCGAATACACGGTGCGGTTCACGAATCTGGCGCTGCTTCAGCAGGTCATGGGAAAGGGTCCGGGATTCCGCCGCCATCTCCCGGCCATCCTGTTCATCGCCGGGCTCGCCGGTCTGTTGCTTTCGATGGCCCGGCCGCAGGCGACGATTCGAATTCCGAAAGGCCAGACCAGCGTCATGCTCGCCGTCGACGTCTCCGGCTCGATGGCGGCGACCGACGTCCAGCCCACCCGGATCGAAGCCGCCGTCAACGCCGGACGCACGCTGATCGACAGGCTGCCCAGCAATGCCCAGGTGGGGCTGGTGATCTTCAATTCACAGGCGCAGGTCGTCGCTCCGCTGACGTCGGACAAGGGATCGGTAAAGGATGTTCTGGGGTCGCTCACGCCTGGCGGTGGCACCGCCATCGGCGATGGAATCCAGGTGGCGGTTGCCCAGCTAACGAGCATCGTCGATCCCAACGGACCGAAGTCGCAGCACTATGCCGTCGTGGTCTTGCTCACCGATGGATCATCGAATACCGGTGTGGACAACATGACCGCGGCCGCCAACGCGGCGCAAGCCCACATTCCGGTCAACACCATCGGGATCGGCGCTCGGAACCAGACGGTGATGGTCCATGGCCAGGCCGTGGACGGCGTCGACGAACAGTCGCTGCAGGCGATCGCCGCTGCCACCGGGGGCCACTATTACTACGCGCAGGATGAAGGTCAGCTGAGTCAGATCTATAGCGAGCTCGGCTCTCACATCGGCTGGACGACCACCAAACTCGACCTGACGGTTCCCCTCCTGGCGCTGGGCACGATCATCGTCGTGATCGGCGGGCTGTTCAGCCTTCGCTGGTTTCGGCTGCTTCCCTAGAGGGGAGATAAGGAACCATGGGCCCGCTCGAGGCGATCCGGTTGAGACTCGAACTGCTGGCGGCGGATCTTGCCACGGTCGAGAGAATGCTGCCGCCCGATGCGGATCAGGAGATCGTCGACCAGGTCGCCCAGGCAAAGGTCTCGGTGGCCGCCGCGCTGAAGGTTTTCCAGAACCGGGATCGCGACATCCGCGAGACCTTCGGCTTCAAGCGTTAGCGGGAGATTGCCTCCTGCCGAACGCCGGGCAGGTGCCGCTCGGCCGGACCGGTATACACCTGTCGTGGGCGCGCGATCTTTTGCTCCGGATCCAGTAATCCTTCCTGCCACTGCGCCAGCCATCCCGGAGTGCGGCCGATGGCGAAGAGCACGGTGAACATCTCGACGGGAAATCCCATCGCCGCGTAGATGATGCCCGAGTAGAAGTCGACGTTGGGATACAGCCGGTGCTTGATGAAATAGTCATCGGCGAGCGCGACGCGCTCCAGCTCGAGGGCAATATCGAGCATTGGACTCTTGCCCGTGACCGCGAGCACTTCGTCGGCGACGCGCTTGATGATCTTCGCCCGCGGGTCGAAATTCTTGTAGACCCGGTGGCCAAAGCCCATCAGCCGCATCTCCCCGGCGCGGACCCGCTTCACGTACTCGGGCACGCGGTCGATCGAGGCGATCTGGCGCAGCATGCGGAGGACCTGCTCGTTCGCCCCTCCATGTAAGGGACCGTAGAGCGCCGCGGCCGCCGCCGCGGTGGCGCTGAACGGATCCGAGTGCGCACTCCCGACCGCCCGCATCACGTTGGTCGAACAATTCTGCTCGTGGTCGGCGTGCAGGATCAGCAGCACATCCAGAGCGTGCTCCAGGACAGGGTTCGGCTCGTACTTGAGCTCGGTGGCCTTCCACATCATGTTGAGAAAGTTCCCGGCATACGACAGGTCGTTGTCTGGATACGCATACGGCATGCCGACGGCGTGACGATAGGCGAAGGCGGCGATGGTCGGCATCTTCGCAATCAGCCGCAGGATCTGCAGGCGACGGCTCTCCGCCTTCGAGATCTCCTTCGCATCCGGGTAAAACGTCGAGAGCGCTCCCACGATCCCCACCAGGATGCCCATCGGGTGCGCGTCGTGGTGGAAGCCGTCGATCAGCTTCTTGATGTTCTCGTGCAGCAGGGTGTGGTGCGTGATGGCGTAAACCCAGTCGCGCCGTTGCGTCTCATCGGGCAGCTCGCCATGGATGAGCAAGTAGGCGACGTCGAGGAAGGTCGAGTGTTCGGCCAGCTCTTCGATCGGATAGCCGCGATAGCGGAGGATCCCCAGTTCGCCATCGATATAGGTAATCGCGCTTCGGCAGCTGGCCGTATTGAGAAACGCCGGGTCATAGCTC
>CAZRMD010000286.1:0-3934 GCA_964601135.1 uncultured Actinomycetes bacterium
GAGGCGCCTTGATCCGAAAGCGCTGCCGCGAGCTCGCGCGCTTGGGGCGGGCGATACGCTTCCGCCGGGTCTTCATTCCTTGAGATCTGCGACGCTGGCTAAGACGTATGGCGGTGCAATTCTATCCTGCTGGAGCCGACTGGAGAAGGGGTATAACTGTCCCATGGCAAAGCGAGATCAAGAGGAGTTGCGAGACGAGTTAGACGACGACCTCGACTTGAGGGGAACCGATCTCGATCAAGCGGCTGGCCCACGGCGTCGCGCTCAAGGCGGTGAGCTGCCCGAAAACGAAGACCTCGACTCGGAAGGGCAGCCGGACCTCGAGGGCGCACTCGAGTCAAAGGAGATCACCGGGGACGCCCAGGAAGGCGAGATCCCGCCCGGCGATTACTGGAGGGATCCTGACCATCGGGACACGCTCGACGAGCGACTGGCCGAGGAACGGCCGGACATCGTGCGTGCCGATGTCGAAGAAGTCCGCCTCCTCGACGACGACAATGAAGCCGGAGGCGATGAACTCACGGAGCTCGGCGACGAAGGCGGCTACCCGAGCGCCGAGGAAGCCGCGGTGCATATCACGCGTGAGGTGCCCGGCGGGGTCGATAAAGGCATCGACAGCTATACGGGGGATCCAGTGGAAGATCTCGACTTTCGCGAGGAGCGCTGAGCCACTGAACAGAAGCGGGGCCTGAGGCCCCGCTTTCCTGTTACTTGGTCGGCGAGGCCATCACCGACGGCATGTGGGAAGCCGTCGTATGAACCGTGCCGCCACCGCCGCTCGGAACGACCGTCGGGTTGAAGAAACCGAACGGATGGACGAAGAACAGCAGCAACAGAACGATCACGATCAACGCGATAGCGAAAATCCCAACAACTGCAGCACTGGATCCGCCGTCATGTTCTACGTACGCCATCCCTCACCTCCTTTAAGGTCAGTAACCGCTCCCGCTCGAGCTAGAGCTCGCCGCTGGGCTCGATCCTGAGCCCGATGAGCCGGAATTGGACGATCCGCAGGCCGCCACAAGAACGGTGAGGGCCGTGCCAATTGCGACGACTGCCAGCCTTATCCGCCGGCTTCCCGAATGTGACATTTAGAGCCTCCAATCTCATTACTCTATAAGACTCACGTAGGAATACGGCGACGGGTTACAGCGTTGATTCGTGGGCGCAGCCCGGCTAGAGCTAGACTTCGACGACGATCGGGATGATCATCGGCCGGCGGCGCATCTGCTCGTAGAGAAACTTGCTCAGGCTGTCGCGGATCGAGCTCTTGACGACCTGCCACTCGGGCGGACCATGGCCGGCCTTCCCGTTGATGGTGGTCAGCACCTGCTGGCGGGCTGAATCGAGCAAGGCGTCCGAGGTCTGCTGGTGGACGAAGCCGCGAGAGATCAGATCGGGTCCCGAAACAATCTTGCCGGTGTCCTTGTCTACGGAGACGATCACGATGAAGATGCCGTCCTGCGACAGCACGCGTCGATCGCGGAGAACCACCGACCCGACATCGCCAACTCCGAGTCCATCGACGAAGACATAGCCCGCTGGCACCTTGTTGCCCAGGTGCGGAACGCCGTCACCGAGCTCGACAGTATTGCCGTCGTCCGTGACGACCACGCGGTCTTTCGAGATCCCGACGTCCTGGGCAATCTCCGCATGGAGCGCCAGGTGCCGGAACTCGCCGTGCACCGGCATGAAGAACCTGGGGCGAACCAGGTTGAGCATCAACTTCAGCTCCTCGCGGCTGGCGTGTCCCGAGGCATGGACCCGGTTGCGTGCCGAGTAGAACACTCGGGCGCCGTGCTTGTAGCAGTTGTTGATCGTCCTGGAGACCAGCTCCTCGTTCCCTGGGATCGGCGTCGCCGACAGGATCACGGTGTCGCCCGCCTTCAGCTTGACTTGGGGGTGCTCCTGCGCCGCGATTCGGGTCAATGCCGATAGCGGCTCGCCCTGGCTGCCGCTGGAGAGGATGACGAGCTTTTCGTCCGGCTCCTTATTGATGTCCTGCACCTTGATCAGGATGTCGCCCGGCATCTGGATGTAGCCCAGTTCCTGGGCGATCGTCAGGTTGTTGATCATCGAGCGGCCGATCACGGCCACCTTCCGCTTGTAGCGAGCTGCGGTGTTGAGGGCCTGCTGGATGCGGTAGATGTTCGAGGCGAAGGTGGAGACGATGATCCGTCCGGGGCACTGGCCGAAGAGCTCGAGGAAGGCGTCTCCGATCGTCCGCTCGGACGGCGTGAAACCGTCGCGTTCCGCATTGGTGCTGTCCGACATCAGCAGCAGGACTCCGTGGTCACCGACGTTCGACAGTCGGGCCATGTCGGTGGGATTGCCGTCGACCGGGGTCTGGTCCATCTTGAAGTCGCCGGAATGCACCACCATCCCCACCGGCGTCTCGATGGCGAGGGCGGTGGTATCCGGGATGCTATGCGCGACGTGGATGAATTCGGCCTTGAAGGGCCCGAGCTCGACGACGTCGCCGGCCTTGATCTCGCGGAGGTCGGCCTGCTCGATCACCCGGTGCTCGCGGAGCTTGGCCTTGATGAAACCGAGCGTCAACCGGCTGCCGTAAACCGGCGCGCTCACCCTCGGCAGGATGTAGGGCAAGGCGCCGACATGATCCTCATGGCCGTGGGTGAGCAAGAAGCCCAGCACCTTGTCCTTTCGCTCCGCCAGGTAGGTGACGTCCGGCAGCACCAGGTCGACGCCCAGCATCTCCTCTTCGGGGATCGCCAGGCCGGCGTCGATGACGACGATGTTGTCGTCGTACTCCAATGCCATCATGTTCCGCCCGATCTCGCCCAACCCACCGAGCGGGATCGCACGGAGCCTCGGTCGCTTAGCCAAAAAGGGTGAGCTGTTCCTCCGGTTTCGCCACCGGCATTGCGGCCGTAGCGATTGCCTTGCGTCGCTCCTCGATCCGGTCCAGATGCGCTTTCACGGCTTTGAAATCCTGCTCCAGCGGACCCATGAGAAAGCTGTTATACAGGGCAGCCGCCGGGTGATAGATCGGGATATAGGTTACCCCGTCCTTCATGATCACCTTACCGTGCAGCCGGGAGATGGAATCAAAGCCCGGAAGCAGCCGAGCCAGGGCGTGGCGCCCGAGCAGTAGGACGACTTCGGGGTGAATGAAGCGGAGCTGCTGCTCCAGATACGGCGAGCAGGCCTGCACCTCACCCGGTTGCGGATCGCGGTTGCCCGGTGGCCGGCACTTGAGGATGTTGGTGATGAACACGTCCGTTCGGGAAAGGCCGATGCCATGGAGCAGCTGATCCAGGAGCTTGCCCGCGGCGCCCACAAATGGCTCGCCCTGCAGGTCCTCGTTCTGGCCGGGCGCTTCGCCGACGATCATGATCCGGGCCGTCACCGGGCCTACGCCCGGCACGGCCTTCGTCCGCGTATGGCCGAGGGGGCAGAGCCGGCATTTGTGCACCGCGGCGTGCAGGCTCGGCAGGTCGACGAAGTCCAAACCGGGCGCCATTGTATGCCGGGATGGCTGTCCCGGCATACCGGTTTTCCACAGACTTAATTTCTTTGGTCGCGACCTCGGCTGCCGGCCCGATCGAAGTCCCGGCGGGGCCCACGGTCGCCGCCACCGCGGTAGCCACCGCCGCCTCCGCCGCCTTCCCGTCGCGGTCCACCGCGGTCGCGATCCGTGACGATCCAGTCGCCGTTGGTGATCCCTTTCGCCTCCTGCAAGACCGCCTTGCGGGAGAGGTTGACCCGACCCTGGCGATCGACCTCCGTGACCTTCACCTCGACGTCGTCGCCGACGTTGACCACGTCCTCGACGCGGTTCACCCGGTCCTCAGCCAGCTGGCTGATATGGACCAGGCCGTCGACATTGGGCAGGATCTGCACGAACGCGCCGAAAGGCATGATGCGCACCACTTTGCCGTGGTAGTTCTTGCCTACTTCAACCTCGCCCGTG
>CAZRMD010000287.1:0-3903 GCA_964601135.1 uncultured Actinomycetes bacterium
CTGGTGGGCCATGGGCAGATGCCGGAGACGACGCTCGCCGATGTGATGGTGAAGTTCGTCAAGGGCGAGGCCGACGTGCTGGTATGTTCGACGATCATCGAATCGGGTCTCGACATCCCCAACGCGAACACCATCGTCGTCGTCGATGCCCATCGCATGGGTCTGGCGCAGCTCTACCAGTTGCGCGGGCGCGTCGGCCGAGCGGGTCAGCGCGCCTATGCCTACTTCCTTTACAACCCCACGAGGTCGCACTCGGAGAACGCGGACAAACGGCTCGACGTCATCTCCGAGCTGCACGATCTTGGCTCCGGCTTCAAGCTGGCGCTGAAAGACCTCGAGATTCGCGGGGCCGGCAATCTGCTCGGTGTCGAACAGCACGGGGCCATCGCCGCGGTTGGGCTCGAGCTGTATAACAACATGCTGCGTGAGGCCGTGGAATCCCAGAAGAAGGGCGCGCCGGTCGAGATGCCCGCCAGCTTGAGCCTCGATCTGCCCCTCGAGCATTTCCTCCCGCGCGAATACGTTCCCGACGAGAAGCTGCGGCTTCAGCTCTACCACGATCTGGCGGCGGTCGAGGACGAGCAGGGGCTGGAGGCTGCCGAGCGCAACCTGGCGGATCGCTTCGGCAAGCCGCCGGCGCCCGTGCGCAACCTTATTTATGCATTGCGCGTCAAGCTGCTGGCGCGGGCCGCTGGCGTGGCCGCGATCGAAACCGATGGCGATTGGCTGGTGATGCGGCTCCCGACCGGCTGGAATGGGGACGAGCGCCGCCTCGAGGCGCAGTTCCGATCCATCCTCTACGTCCGGTTTGGCAAGGTGCGGATCTCGCTCACACAAGCCGGTGCGCAATGGAAAGAACGCCTGGTCGATGTGCTCGGCGAGATCGAGCGCCTCGGCCGGGTAGCCGTAGCCGTTTAGAGTTTCATGCGTGGAACCGAGGCGCGTGGTCACGACCGGACGGAAATGGGAACGGATCGTCGGGTACGCGCGTGCTGTCCGGATTGGTCCCGCGATCGAGATCTCGGGCTGCGCGCCGACGGCTGACGACGGATCGACCGTGGGCGAGGGAAACGTCTACGAGCAGACCCGGCAATGTCTCCGGATCATCGGCGAGGCGCTGGCCGGCGTAGGTGCCGGCTTCGATGATGTCACCCGCACGCGCATCTTCACGACGGTGCCACGCCGCTGGCGCGAGATCGGTCGGGCGCATGGTGAAGTCTTCGGCGCCATCAAGCCCGTGACGTCGCTGATCGGCGTACGCGGATTCCTCGACCCGAAATGGCTCGTCGAGATCGAAGCCAGCGCCTACCGGATTGACTGACCGTCGCTCGCAGCGCACGGCGCTGTGGGGCGTGATCGCCGCTGTCTTTCTGGTGGGGACGGGCGTCGGCTCGGTCCTGCCGATCCTGCCCCTGTTCCTCCGCGAACGCGGCGGTTCGTACGCCATGGTCGGCGTCGTGATTGGCGCCAATCTGGTGGCGCAGTTCGTCGGACAGTACCCGGCGGGACGGCTCTCGGATCGGGTCGGCCGGGCGCCGTTGATGGTCGGTGGGCTGGTGCTGGCGGCCGCCGCCATCGCCGCCTTTGCGCTTCCGCTCTCCATCGGCTGGCTGATTGGACTGCGGTTCCTCCAGGGTCTGGGAGCGGCGGCCTTTCGGCCTGGGTCGCGGGCGCTGGTCGCGGATCTCGTTCCCGAAGACGAGCGCGGCATCGCCTACGGCTGGATGACGGGAGCGGACACCGGCGGGTTGATCGTGGGGCCGGCGCTCGGCGGCGTGCTGGCCGTCTTTGGCCGCGCCACGGTCTTCGAGCTCACCGGTCTGGCCTTGCTGCTGGCTGCGGTCGTGCTCGCCTTCGCCGGCGGTGGGAGGCGCGTGCCGGACGGCTCGGGGATGGCGGCGGTACGGGGTATGACATCAGAGGCCTTGCGCGCCGGTGCCGCGGCGGTCCGGGGGCTGGCGCTGCTGTCGATGGGGATTGGCCTCCTGTACGGCATTTACAACGTCACCTGGAGTCTGTTCATGAAATCCATCGGCGCCACCGACTGGCAGGTAGGACTTTCCTGGTCGTTGTTCGCCTTGCCACTGGTGCTGACCGCGCCGCTCGCCGGCTGGGCGTCGGATCGCTTCGACCGGCGCTGGTTGGGAGTGGGGTCGACGGCATCGAGCGCGCTGATTGCTCCGATCTATCCCTTGTTGCACAATGTCCCGGCGGTGATCGGTGTCGGGGCCATCGAAGCGGCGTCCGCCGCCTTCGCCGAACCGTCGATCAATGCCTACCTGATGAGCGCGGTGGCAGCCGATCAGCGCGGACGAGCCGCGGGAACAGTCGGTACCGCGGAAACCGCCGCCAAGGCTGTTGGGTCCCTGATCGGCGGCGGGCTTTTTGCCTTGGGCGTGTGGGTCCCGTTCGTGGTGTCGTCGCTGGTGGGCCTTGCCCTCATTCTTCTCGGGATTCCGTCGCTTCGTGCGGCGGGCCGCGAGGCCGGCGCGCGGCCGGCGCTGGCGGTGGCCGGGCATGGCTGAGGGGGGCCGCCCCGCGGACGACATCGAACGGGTTGCGGCGCTCGTGGAGGTCGTCCGGCGACTCCGCTCCCCTCAGGGCTGCCCCTGGGATCGCGAACAGACCCATGCCACCCTGCGGGCGACCATGCTGGAAGAGGCCTACGAAGTCCTCGAGGCGATCGACGAGCGCTCGATGTCCAAGCTTCGCGAGGAACTCGGCGACGTGTTGTTGCAAGTCTTGATGCAGGCGACGATCGCCGAAGAGGCGCGCGAGTTTTCGCTCGGTGATGTCGCCGACAGCGTGCGCGAGAAACTGGTGCGCCGCCATCCCCACGTTTTTGGTGACCGGAAGGTGAGCGGCGCCGACGAGGTGGTTCGCAACTGGGAGGCACTCAAGGCGAAGGAGTACGGCCGCGAGTCAGCCCTCGACGGTGTCCAGCGGTCCTTGCCGGCGCTGCAGTGGGCCTGGTCCCTCCAGCGACGAGCGGCGAATGTGGGTTTCGACTGGCCGGATGTTGAGGGCGCTCTCGAAAAAGTCCGCGAAGAACTGGATGAGCTGCGTGAGGCCCCCAGGGTTGAGGACCGGGAAGCGGAATTTGGTGACTTACTGTTTACGCTGGTGAACGTGGCGCGCAAGATGGGCATGAACCCTGAGGACGCCCTGCGTGGCACGACCGGTCGATTCGAGGCCCGCTTTCGCATGATGGAGCAACGTGCCCAGGCCGATGGCCGGAAGCTGAGCGATCTCAACATCGGCGAGCTCGATCGATACTGGGAGGCCGCCAAGCGTGGCCAATGACGCCGCTCGGGGCGAGTTGATGGCTTGCGAAGGGGTGGGGGGCTGCCTATAATCGGTCCGTTTCGGGCCCGGCTTGATTTTGCCACGAACCCAGATCACATCTTGAACACTTCTGAAGCAAAAGCCTCCCGCGCGAAGGTGCATCTTGCCGCGCCCGATCGGTTGATCTGGGTTGTCGTCGCGGCGGTTGTTCTTTGGGGAGTGTGGGCGTTCGGATCGGAACTCGTATTGAATCTTCGCCTCAACCAGCAGGTCCAGCAGCTGCGCCAGGACAATGCCCAGCTGGCGGCTTCCAATGAACAAACCCGCCGGCAACTGACGGTGGCCGGCTCGAGTGGGGCGATGGAGGAAGCGGCGCGCAAGGCGGGGTTCACCCGACCCGGCGAACAGGTTTATGTCATCGTTAAGCCCAGCGCCTCGGCGTCGGCAGCCGTCGGGGAAGCGGCTGCACCCAATCCGGTGCCGAAGGTGGCGGGGAACGCGACCAAGCGAACGGCGAAGAACGACGGCGGCGTGATCGGGGTAATCGAAAACTGGTGGAGGAATTTATGGCATTAGGAGGGTCTGCGGGTTAGGTGGCAGTGACGCCTGGGACGGTGG
>CAZRMD010000288.1:0-3900 GCA_964601135.1 uncultured Actinomycetes bacterium
GGTGAAATGTACGAGCTCTCCGCGCAGGCCGAGCTCGAGCATCAGCTTCGCGCGGCCGCGAACCGCCTGCGCCGGGCTGGAGGGCGCCACTACCGGTCCACGTCTCCAAGGATGAAATCGAGGCTGCCGAGGATAGCGATCACGTCCGCCACCAGCACCCCCTGCACCAGCTTCCGCAGCGGTTGGAGGTTGCAGAACGAGGGCGGCCGGACCTTCATCCGGTAGGGCTTGTTGCTGCCGTCCGAGACCAGGTAGAAGCCCAGCTCGCCGCGCGGGCTCTCCACGAAGGCATAGACGTCACCCACCGGACCCTTGAAGCCTTCGCTGACCAGCCGGAACTGATGGATGACGGCTTCCATACTCTTGCTGAGCTCGCTGCGCGGCGGGAGCGCCACCTTGCGATTCTGGGTGATCCAGGGGCCGCCCGGCAGGTTGTCGATCGCCTGCTGCAGAATGCGGAGCGACTGGCGCATCTCGGCGATCCGCTGCCGGTAGCGGTCGTAGCAGTCGCCGTTGGTGAAGGTCGGCACGTCGAAGTCGTACTGTTCGTAGCCGCAATAGGGAAACGCCTTGCGCACGTCGTAGTTGACGCCCGACGCGCGCAACACCGGCCCGGTCACCCCGGCCTCGATCGCGTCCTGGCGCGAGAGGACGCCAACGCCCTCCAGGCGCTGCCGCCAGATGGGATTCTCGGTCAGCATGGCTTCGAAGTCATCGAGCCGCTTGGGCATGACGTCGACGAACCGCTGCAGCTGCTCGATCCACCCGTCCGGCAGATCCCAGGCCACGCCGCCCACCCGGGTGAACGAGGTCATCATCCGCACGCCGGAATAGAGTTCGTTCAAATCGAGGGCCAGGTCGCGGTCGCGCCAGGCGTAGAAGAAACCGGAGTAGACGCCCAGGTCGAGGCCGGTCGTCCCCAGCCACAGCTCATGGCTGGCGACCCGGGCGAGCTCCATCATCATCACCCGGATGGCCTGCCCCCGGGGCGGTACCTCGAGGCCGAGCAGCTTCTCGATCGCCATCGTGAATCCGACGTTGTTGATCGGCGGCGCCAGGTAATCCATCCGGTCGCTGAAGGTGATCCCCTGGGCGTAGGTCTTGTCCTCGAAGGATTTCTCGAACCCGGTGTGCAGGTAGCCGATATCGGGGTCGGCGTCGCGGACCCGCTCCCCGTCGAGCTTCAGACGGACCCGAAGCACCCCGTGGGTGCTGGGATGATGGGGCCCCATGTTGAGATCCATCCACTCGGTTTCCGGCTCATGTTCCGGACCGATCGTCTGGGGATAGACGCTCACGTCAGCCACGGATCGCGTCGGGCTCCAACCCTTCGAGCTTCTGGTCACTGAAGATGACCGGTTCGCCGAACGACACATAGTCTTTGCGCAGCGGGAATCCTTCCCAGGTCTCGGGCATCAGGATGCGACGCAAATCGGGATGACCATCGAACTTGATCCCGAAGAGGTCCCAGGTCTCGCGCTCGTGCCAGTTGGCGGGTGGCCACACCGAGGTCAGGCTGGGAACGTGCGGATCGGGCATGCTCGCCGTGGTCTTGATGCGGATGCGCGTCTTGTTGGCCAGCGAGCGCACCTCCCAGACGACGGTGAAGCGCGGATCGCGGGCCGGCCAATCGACGGCCGTGGCGTACAGGAAATAGTCGAAGCCTTCGTCGCTCTTGAGATAGCGGGCGATGTCCAAGAGGGCCGCCGGATCGACCACGATGCTGAGGTCCCCGCGGAAATCCGAGGTTTCCTGGAGCGCCTTGCCGAATCGGTTGCCGATCCGCTCCACCAGCGTGTCCGTGCTGTTCACACTCATCTCGCTTCCATTCCCTTCTTGCGAAGCCGTGAGCGCGTCAGGCCGTCCGCTTGACCAGCGGCTCGCCGCGGATCTTCCGCTGCAGCTTGACCACCGCGTCCAGGAGCGCCTCCGGGCGCGGCGGGCAGCCGGGAAGGTAGATATCCACCGGGACGATCTTGTCCACGCTCTGCACGATCGCATAGTTGTTGAACATGCCCGCCGACGAGGCGCAGGCGCCCATCGCGATCACCCACTTCGGCTCAGGCATCTGGTCGTAAACCTGGCGAAGCACCGGCACCATCTTGATCGCCACCCGGCCGGACACGATCAACAGGTCGGACTGGCGCGGCGAGGCCCGGAACAACTCCGAGCCGAAACGCGAGATGTCGTGGCGCGGACCCACCGCGCCCATCATCTCGATGGCGCAGCAGGCCAGGCCGAAGAGTGCGGGCCAGATGGCGCTGGAGCGGCCCCAGTTGATGACCTTGTCGATGTTGGTGGTCAGGATGTTGTTGCCCAGCGCGTTGAGCGGCGTGGGTCCAGCGGCGCGCCCGGTGGGCATCGGGCCTGGCCGGAGCTTCAGGTCCCCCATTCGAGCGCTCCCTTGCGCCAGACATAGATGAGGGCCACCAGCAGGATGGCGACGAACACCGCCATCTCGATCACGCCGAACCAGCGAAGCCCTTTGAGGATCACGGCCCAGGGGTAGATGAAAATCGCCTCGACGTCGAAGATGATGAACAGCATGGCGGTCAGGTAGAAGCCGATCGCAAACCGCCGGCGCGCCCCCGAGCGCGGCACGATACCCGACTCATAGGGGAGGTCTTTGGCCGTCGTCCGCCGGCTGCCGGCCAAATACGAAGGAAGAAAGAGGACGACGAGACCGAGAACGAAGACCGCAGCGATAAAAATGAGCAGCGGAAAATAATCGCTCAGCACGGTACGAGCAGAGTCTAACAAAGGGGTTTTCCAATTCAGGCCCGCGGGCCTGCGATCTCGCGGCGAATCAGGTCAGCGCCCTATGGCCGCAGGTCTTCGAGCTCCCAGAGCGCATCGGCATGATGCGCGGGCGGGAAATGCCCGGTGGGATCTTCCTCCAACATTTGGCGAGTGTGTTTGCGGACCCGGCACACGGTGCACAGGTACTGGCCCTTGACGCGAATTGGATCGCCGGGCTTGAACCGGTCGCCGATCCTGACCCCTTTCCCCGGCTCGGGCCGCGGCGCCGCCTCGCCGGGGGTCCAGGCCCCGCTCTCGGTCCGCGGCCGCGGCGGAACCGCGCCGTTGGCATCGGGTCGGACCGCCGGAGTGGATTTCGGCCTGGGGAAATACGGAACGGCGGTGGCACCTGACACCCGAGGATCGCGCGTCCAGCTCAGCGCGCTGATTTCGTGCAGCCAGCGCTTGAGATAAACGGTCTGCTTGACCTCGCTGACATCGACGATTTCTTCGAAGGGGATGAACAGGTCCGGCTGGCCACGCTCCCCCACCCGCATGTACGGTTCCGTCGCCACGAACAGGCCCTGGGCGGACTGGGGCGGACCCTGGAAGAGCTCGCGCACGGTGCCCAGCTCGCCATCCCTGGCCTCGACGGCGTAGCCAATCTGGACGACCCACTGGACTACGGGCATGCGTCAACTCCCATGGCCATGGAATGGCGCGTATTGTAGGTCACGTGGGCGACGACAGGTTCGGGCCCAACACCGCGCAGGTCGAAGCATTTCTCGACCGGCTTCGCCGCCTGGCCCCGACCGAATGGGAACGGGTGATGCGCGCCTCCCCCAGCGTGGGATCGCTTCCTGACCTCGAAGTCGAGCAGGCGCCCGAGTACTTCACCGCCCTGCAGGAGGCCACGCGGTTGGCGAAAAGTAACGTCTTTGCCGGGTCGGAGTCGGCGTTCTACGACGCGATGCGCACCGCGCAGCTGGTGGCCGACGCTAGCGAGTTCCAGCCCTCGACCCGCCCCGAACCAGCGGGCTCAACGGTGGTTGATGAATCGCGACTGTCACCCGAAGCCGAGGCCGAGGGCATCAGTCGGATCATGTCGACGGCTTACGAAGAGGAATCCTGGCGCCGGGTCATGAATGCCTGCATGGTGGC
>CAZRMD010000289.1:0-3899 GCA_964601135.1 uncultured Actinomycetes bacterium
AAGACATGGAGGCCGCCCGCGAGCAGGTGCGCTGGTTCCCCGCGCTCGTCTCCAACCACGTTGTCGATCTGCTCAAGCGGTACGACGTGAAGGACCTGCCCCAGGCGCTCACCGACTACATCAAGGCGCGCGATCACTACGACTACCAGGATCACGCGAAGCGGGGCGCCGAGCACGCGAACTTCGTTCCCGATGATGTCATCGACCGGTTCTGCGTCATCGGCACGGTGGAACAGAGCAAGCGGCGGATCGAGGAGCTGATTGACGTCGGTGTCGACCAGTTCAATCTCTATCTGATGGTGGAAAAGCCCGAGGCGGTCATCAAGACGTACGGCGAGGCAATCATTCCGGCGTTCAGTTAGTAATGTGTCAGGGGGGGTCCGGGGGATTCCCCCGGATGTAGCGAGGAGGCGAGTATTCATGGCGAAAGTCCGGGCGGCGCTGATCCAGGCGTACGCGAACATGCCCAAGGAAGAGGCGATCGTAAAGCACGAGGAACTGATCGGTCAGGCAGCGCAGAAGGGCGCCCAGATCACCTGCCTGCAGGAGATCTTCTTCGGGCCGTACTTCCCGGCCGAGCAAAACACGAAATGGTATGACACCGCCGAGCCTGATGACGGACCAACCATCAAGCGCATGCAGGAGCTGGCGAAGAAGCACAAGATGGTCCTGGTCGTCCCCTTCTACGAGGAGGCGCAAACCGGTGTCTACTACAACACCGCAGTCGTGATCGAAAACGACGGCACGGTGCTGGGGAAATATCGCAAGACCCACATCCCGCACGTCGGCCCCTGTTTCTGGGAGAAGTTCTATTTCAAGCCCGGAAACCTGGGCTATCCGGTGTGGAACACATCCGTGGGGCGGGTGGGACTGCTGATCTGCTACGACCGGCATTTCCCGGAACCGGCGCGCGAACTCGGCCTGAAGGGGGCGGAGCTGGTCTTCAACCCCTCGGCCACGGTGAAGTCGCTGTCGCGCTATCTGTGGGAGCTGGAGCAGCCCGCCCATGCGGTGGCCAACGGCTACTGGATTGGCGCCATCAATCGGGTGGGCATCGAGAAACCGCTCAATGAAGCCCAGTTCTACGGCTCGAGTTATTTCTGCGATCCGCGCGGCCGGATCATCGGCAAGGCCTCTGAGACCGAGGACGAGGTGCTCGTCTGCGACCTCGACCTCGACATGAACCGGGACGTCCGCAACACCTGGCAGTTTCTGCGCGATCGCCGGCCAGAGACCTACGAGGACCTGGTCAAGGCATTGCCATGAAGACGCTGATCAAGAATGGCACCGTCGTCACTGCTAGCGACACCTCGAAGACTGATGTGTTGATCGACGGCGAGCGAGTCGCGGCCATCGGCAATGAGCTGGATGTCCGGGCCGACCAGGTGCTCGACGCGGATGGCCGCTATGTCATGCCCGGCGCGGTCGATGTCCACACTCACATGGAGCTCCCCTTCGGCGGCACCTTCGCCTCGGATGACTTCGCCACCGGAACGGCCGCGGCCGCCTGGGGCGGCACCACGACCATCGTCGATTTCGCGGTGCAAACCGACGGCCAGACGCTCCGCGCCGGCCTCGACCAGTGGCATCAAAAGGCGGAGGGGAAGGCGCACATCGACTACGGCTTCCACATGATCGTGCGCGAAGTCAACGAGGACATCCTCAAGGAGATGGATCAGCTCGTTAAAGAAGGCGTTCCCTCCTTCAAGCTGTTCATGGCCTACCCCGGCGTCTTCATGCTCGACGATGCTTCGATCTTCAGAGCCATGAGCCGCACGGCCGAAAACGGCGGGCTGATCATGATGCACGCCGAGAACGGTGGCGCCATCGACGTCCTGGTCAAGCGCTACCTCGCCGAGGGCAAGGGCGACCCGATCAACCACGGCCTGACGCGGCCGTCATCCATGGAAGGGGAAGCCACCGGGCGGGCCATCGCACTGGCCCGCCTGGCCGACGTCGCCGTCTACATCGTCCATCTCAGCTCGAAGGAGGCGCTCGATGCGGTGCGGGAGGCCCGTGACGATGGCGCGCCGGCCTTTGCCGAGACCTGTCCCCAGTACCTCTATCTGAGCCTCGAGGACCTCGGGAGGCCGGGGTTCGAGGGCGCCAAGTATGTGTGCTCGCCACCGCTACGGCCGAAGCCCCACCACGACGAGCTGTGGAAGGGATTGCTTCAGGACGACCTCCAGCTGGTCGCGACCGACCACTGCCCGTTTCATTTCAAGGGCCAGAAAGATCTGGGCAAGGGCGACTTCTCGAAGATTCCAAATGGGCTTCCGGGTGTCGAGGATCGATTCACGCTGATCTTCCACGGTGGCGTCAACTCGGGCCGGATCACCCTCAACCGGTTCGTCGAGCTGGTGGCGACGGCGCCCGCAAAGATGTTCGGGCTGTTTCCTCGCAAGGGAACCATCGCTCCCGGCAGCGACGCCGACATCGTCATTTTCAATCCCAACGTCGAGCGCACGCTCTCGGCGAAAACGCATCACATGAACGTGGACTACAGTTGCTACGAGGGCATGAGCGTGCGTGGCCTTCCCGAACTGGTGATGCAGCGCGGCAATATCCTGGTCAAAGACGGACAGTTCCAGGGCCGCAAAGGCGCCGGGCAGTTTATTCGCCGCGCCGCCTTCCATGGAGCGCCCGCCACTGAACCCAGCCCAGTAGGAGCACGAGCATGATCGCGACCAAGACCGTGCACAGCTATATCGGCGGCAAATTCCGCGAATCCCGTGCGGAAAAGTCCGATCCGATTCCGAATCCGGCCACCGGCGAAACCATCGCCAGCCTTCCCTACTCGACCCGCGACGAGATCAACGAGGCGGTCGCGGCGGCAAAGAAGGCATTCGCGTCCTGGAGCGAGACACCGGTTCCGGATCGGGCGCAGGTGATGTTCCGTTTCAAGGCCCTGTTCGACAAGCATTTCGAGGAACTCTCGGCGCTGGTGACCCAGGAGAACGGCAAGACGCTCGAAGAATCTCGAGGCGAGGTCAAGCGGGCCATCGAGGTCATCGATTTCGCGTGCGGAGCGCCCACCCTCATGATGGGCCAGAACCTCGATCAGATCGCCCGCGGCATCGACGAGGAGCTGACCCGTTTCCCGGTTGGCGTCGTCGCCGGTATCACGCCCTTCAACTTCCCGAACATGGTGCCGCTGTGGATGATCCCCGTAGCGATCGAGTGCGGCAACACCTTTGTTCTCAAGCCCTCGCAGCTGACTCCGCTGTCCGCGATGCGGATCGCCGAGCTGCTGCAGGAAGCCGGGCTGCCGGAGGGTGTCTTCAACGTCGTGCATGGGGCGAACGATGCGGTCAACCAGCTGCTGACCCATCCGGATATCGCCGCCATCTCGTTCGTTGGTTCAGCGACGGTGGCTGCATATATCTACTCGACGGCAGCCGCCAACGGCAAGCGGGTGCAGGCGCTGGGCGGGGCCAAGAATCACATCCTGGTGATGGACGACGCCGACCTGGAGCTCTCCGCGCCGCATGTCATTTCTTCCGCGTTCGGCAACGCGGGCCAGCGCTGCTTGGCCGGCAGCGTCGCCGTCGGCGTGGGCAAGATCGGCGACGCGCTGGTTCGCGAACTTGCCGAGGAAGCTCGTGAGATCAAAGTTGGCCCCGGCACCGATCCGAAGACGACGATGGGGCCGGTGATCCGTGGCGAACGGAAGCGAAAGCTGATCGAGTACATCGAGGGGGCCCAGAGCGAAGGCGCCGAGCTGGTGACGGATGGTCGGAGCGTCGAGCAGACGGACGGCTTCTTCCTGGCCCCGACGATCTTCGACCGGGTCACACCCGATATGAAGATCTGGAAGGAGGAGCTGTTCGGCCCGGTGCTGTCTGTCGTGCGTGCTTCGGATATCGACGAAGCCCTCAATCTGCTGAACAAAAGCACCT
>CAZRMD010000290.1:0-3860 GCA_964601135.1 uncultured Actinomycetes bacterium
GCCGCCGGGGCCTCGACCACTACTTCTTTGACAATTGAGGCCATTCCGGCTCCTCCACCGCCTGATTGCGAGATCGACTGGGCAATTGCTCTGCCGGTCTGACCATACAGGGCGCGACGACGTGGCGATCAGGGTCGATTAGTTTCCGCTCCGTCCGCCGTCTAACGAGCTATGGACATGAAGCAAACCGAAACCCTGACCTCGCGTGACGGCACCCGCATCGCCTACGACCTCTACGGCTCGGGCGACCCTGTGATCCTCGTGGGCGGCGCCTTCCAGCAGCGGATGGGCGACCAGCAGACCGTCCAGCTGGCTTCACTGCTCGGCGCCGGTCACACCGTGTACCACTACGACCGGCGCGGCCGGGGCGGCTCGACCGACACCTTGCCTTACGCAGTCGAGCGAGAGGTCGAAGACCTGGCGGCGCTGGTGGACGCGGCCGGTGGTTCGGCCTGCGTCTTCGGCATGTCGTCGGGGGCGGTGCTGGCGCTGCGCGCCTGCGAAGCGGGCGTGCCCGTTCGCAAGCTCGCCGTCTACGAGCCGCCGTACCAGCTATCCGAGCAGGCACGTGCCAGGGCGGGCGAGTACCCCACTCAGTTGAAGGCGCTGCTGGCCGAGGGGCGCCGCGGCGATGCAGCTGCGCTGGCGATGGTGACGTTTGGTGCTCCGCCCGAGATGGTCGAGGGTATGCGGACACAGCCGTTTTTCCAGGCGTTCGAGGCCGTGGCGCCGACGCTGGCCTACGACAGCGCGGTCATGGAGGACGGTCTGGCACTGCCTGACCGGTTCGCCGGTCTCCAGGTGCCGACACTCGTCATCGACGGTGGCGCCAGCCCCGAGTGGATGCAGAGCGCAGCAGCCGAACTGGCCGGGGTGCTACCCAACGGGCGGCGCGTGACGCTGGAGGGGCAAACGCACAACTTCGACCCTGGCGTGCTGGCGCCGGTGCTGCTGGAGTTCTACTCAGAGGCCTGAACGGGCTCCTGACCAGCTCGCTGAAGCCGGCACCGGCACGATCGCAGGCTCGACGGAGAGCCTGAACCCTTTGGCGATCAGCCAGATGGCAAGCGTGAGCTCCCAGGCGAACTCGGGAATGCAGGCGATGGCCGGCCCCGTCGAGTATTGGCCAACCAGGCCGAACAGAACGGCGGTCGCTGACGCGAAGACCAGCGGGCCTCCGATCAGCCCCAGAACGGGGATGAACCGGGGCACCAGGCCCGTCCTGTACATCAGGTACGCCATCAACACGGTGTCGACTCCGCTCGTGAAGCCTGGCCCCGCAAGGAAGGTCCAGTTATGAACCGCAACGAGAGCCCTTCCGACCTCGACCAGCGCGGCCTGGTCTGTGCCGGCGTTCCCCGCCTGCCGCAGCGTCACCACCGCCAGCAGGGTGACGACGCCGGCAGCAATGATTCCAGCTTCCAGGGTGCGAAGGCCGACGTAGCCAAGGGCGACGCCTTCGTTATGTCTCGTCACGACGGGAAACAGCGTGACGGCAGTGCCGATGATGGCGAAGGCGCAGATCACCTCGAAGAACGCGCCCAACAGCACAGGGGTGTCCGGACCACTGCCGGCGATGTAGCCGGGGCTGTTCAGAACCGCGCCGTACAGGATGAGCGCACCGACCGAGGTGACGTGAGTGACGAGAAATAGGAGGCCAGCGGCCACTGCCGTCTTTCGAAGAGAGGCGTGGGGCTCTTGTCGTTTCATCATGACCGGATCGTCGAGCCTGACCCAATCAGCGCACATCATTCCGGGGACTGAACTTGACCCGGCGAAAGCCTGACCAAAGGGGTCGTACTTTCGACCGCCGCCGGCGCGAGCGCAGCCGCTACTGGCCCCAGCCCATCTGCTTGACCCGATTGGTCTCGTAGGCCCAGATGGCGATCTCGACCCGGTTGCGGGCGCCGAGCTTGCCCATCAGGCTGGCGATGTGCGTCTTAACCGCGCTCAGGGTGATGTGGAGCTCCTCGGAGATCTCATTGTTGGTCCGCCCCCGAGCCACTGCGGCGAGAACCTGCTCCTCGCGGTCTGTGAGAGCTTCGAAGGGTTGCTTGGGCGGGATCGACGGGCCGGTCGCAGCGAAGGCCTTCAGCAGCCGGATGGTGACGCTGGGCGCGATCAGTGCGTCGCCCTTGGCCGCGGCATGGACGGCCTGGCTGAGCAGGCCGGCACCGGCGTCCTTGAGCAGGAATCCGAGGGCGCCGGCTCTGAGGGCTGCATAGACGTATTCGTCGAGGTCGAACGTGGTGATGATGACGACGGCCAGGGGATCGGCCACGTCCGGGCCGGCGAGAGCGCGCGTGACCTCAATGCCATCAAGACCGGGCATGCGGATGTCGATCAGGCAGACGTCGGGGCGCAGCCGGCGCGCCAGCTCGACGGCCTGCCGCCCGTCGGCGGCCTCGCCGATGACCTCGATGTCCGGCTGGGCGTTGAGGATCATCGTGAGCCCGGTCCGGACCAGCTCCTGATCGTCGGCGACGAGAACCCGGATGCTCAAGCGGGGGACACGACTCGTGGCAGCACGGCGGTCACCGTCCAGCCTCCGGCGGGGTCGGGGCCTGCCACGCAGGTTCCCCCGAGCAGACCGGCCCGTTCCCTCATCCCAACGAGGCCATATCCCGTCGATCCGGTCGCCCGTGCGGAGCGGGTCTCGCCATCGTCACTCACCCGTAGGTGCACAGAAGTTTCGTCGGTGAAAACGCGGACGTGGATGCGGGTCGCGCGCCGCGCATGACGCCGCGCATTGGTGACCGACTCCTGCGCCAGCCTGTAGATGGCCGTGCCGACCGACGGGGCAACATCGTCGAGGTCGCCGAAGGTCTCAACATCGATCGGGGGAGCGCCCCGGACCCGGGCGAGCTCTTGAAGATCGCTGATGCGAGGGCCGGGCGCGACCTCCGCAGGCTCACTGCGGCGCAGGACGCGAACGATGGCGCGCATCTCGGCGAGAGCACGGGTTGCCTCGGTCTCGACCAGCCGGAGCGCCTCCGCCATGGCCTCCGACTGGGCGGGCGACGCTGCCAGCCCGGCCTGGGCCCGGATGGCGATCGCAGAGACATGATGGGCGACGGTGTCGTGGAGGTCGCGCGCCAGCCGTTCGCGTTCGAGCAGTTTGACCTGGTCGAGCTCGCGCGCCCGCGCCACGGCTCGATACCGGAACGCGACGCCCAGGGCGCCGAGGGCGACCAGCAGGGCGGCAGACATCATCGCCTGGCTGAGGCTCGTGTCGGCCAGAGCCACCGCAACCGCCGTCTTGGCGACCAGGACCAACGAGCCGAGGGCCGCTTCGCGTCCGGATCCCCACCTGTACAGCGCGTAGGGCAGGATGAACAGGTACAGCAGCGCGTAGTTCTGCGGTACTGCGCCCCCAGTCAAGCCGGCCACCAATCCGCAGCCGACAAACGCGATGGTGACCATCGGCAGGGGGCGGGTTCGTCGCCACAACACGGTAGGCAAGAGCCCGACGGTCACGATCACCGAGAGAGCCGGCCAGGGAAGATCGGACCGGAAAACCCCTTCGAGGACCGCGATCGCCGCGACCAGGCACACGAGCGCCCAGTCGCGCCACGTTCTCGGCGGAGGATTCGGAAACCGGGGCTCCTCCCAAATCGAGCGAAAAAGACCGAGCACGGGAGTGATCGTAGAGGGGCCCGCAGCCCTTGAAATCAGCCGAAAGTGCGAGCGGCTGAAACTGCCCGCCGTCACGCCTGGAGCCAGACCACCTCGTAAGGCTCGAGGAGTAGGGGCTCACCCTCCGCAACTCTCCGGCCAGTGATCAAATCCGTGCCCATTCCCTGAAGTCCGGCGGCGGCCAGGTTGCTGTACTCGATTCTTTGAACATCGCTGCGGATGTT
>CAZRMD010000291.1:0-3837 GCA_964601135.1 uncultured Actinomycetes bacterium
CGGTTGCCCTTGCTCGGCCCGGGCTTGAGCGGCAGCTCGACGGTGAAGGTGGCGCCCTGGTCGGGGGCGCTCTCGAAGCCGATGGAGCCGGCATGGAGCTCGACCAGTTTCTTGGTGAGGGCCAGTCCCAGCCCCGTGCCGGGATACTCTCGACTGCTGGAACTCTGGACCTGATAGAAGGCGCCAAAGATCTTGTGCTGGAGCTCCTTGGGGATGCCGATGCCACTGTCCCGGACCGACAGCGTGAGGGACTGGTCGCTGGCCCTGGCCTGCAGGACAACTTTCCCAGACGGCGGCGTGAACTTGATGGCGTTTGAGACCAGGTTGTAGAGCACCTGCTTGAACTTGTTCTTGTCGGCGATCAGCAGGACCTCCGGCGGCTCGACGCTCGAGGTCAATTCGATGTCCTTCTTCACGGCCAGCGAGCGCACGACGTTCAGGACCTCACGAACCGCCGAGTCGACGCCGAATTCTTCGTAAACAAGATCCATCCGGCCGGCCTCGATCTTCGTCAGGTCGAGGACGTCGTTGATGAGTGACAGCAGGTGGCGCCCGCTGTTATAGATGTTGTCCAGGCAATCCTTTTTTTGCTTCTCCGTGATCTTTCCGGCGAGGTCATCGCGCAGGAGTTCGGAGAAGCCCAGGATGGCGTTCAGCGGTGTGCGCAGCTCGTGCGACATGTTGGCCAGAAACTCAGACTTGAGCCGGCTGACCTCCGCAATCTGGGCATTGGCGGTTTCCAGCTCACCCAGGTGAGCCTGCAGCTGCTCATACAGCCGGCCATTGTCGATGGCGATCGCCGCCTGATTGGTAATGACCTTGAGGATCGCCGCGTCCAGCTCGGTAAACGGATCCACCCGCTGACGAGAGATGGTCATCGCGCCCACCACCCGCTGCGGCGTGGCGAGCGGTTGCACCATCAACGAACGAGGTGAGCGGCTCTGGTCGAGAATCTTGAACCGCGGATCCTGGGTCGCGTCGGCGATGTTGAGCGTCTCCAGCTGCTCGACGGCGTAGCCCAGGATGCCTTCGCCCAGCACGAAGCGGGCGATGTGCGGGACCATATCGCTGTGCGGGTGGGTCGCGCAGGCGGTCAGCTCACGGCTACCTTCATTGAGGAGGAACACCGTGGCCGCATCGAACTCCACCATTCGGGAGGTCGCGCTCAGCATGGCCTCGATGTTTTCGTTCAGGGACAGCGAGGAGGTGAACAGTCCACCCAGCCGGTTCAGCAATTGAATCTCGGGGTCGGCTGTCACGTGGGGCAGATTATAAGTCATGATTTTTTGACATGGACGCGTTCGCGTTTGGAGGTTTCGATACTGCAACGTCACTCTCCGTTGCTTTCCTGCATCCCCTGCGGGGGCGAAGTTACACGGTGACTGAACGCGCCGATTGCGCCGTCTAGCCGGGCCATCGCGCACTCGCGCTTAAGAGCGCGCGCTCGTTTGCGCGTTACAGCCCGGGATTCGGCGCCGGCGCGATGCGCGCGAGCGCGCGGCGGCCTGAAGGCCGCTAAGTGTTGCCCTGTCGGGGTGGCTAGTAGCATGACGCGACGATGAAGGCGATTCGGTTCCATGAGTTCGGCGGCCCAGAAGTGCTCCGCTATGAGGACGTACCAGAGCCGAAACCTGGGCCCGGTGAGGTGCTGGTTGGGCTCAGGGCGGCCGCGCTGAACCACCTCGACCTGTTCGTCCGAACCGGCGGCGTCCCGAAGACGCCTCTCCCCCACATCGGTGGTGCCGACGGCGCCGGCGTGGTCGCCGCGAATGGTCCGGGCGCAACCAGATACGCAATCGGCAGCCGCGTCTTCTTCGATCCAGGGCTCAGCGACGGGACCTGCGACTACTGCGCGCGGGGAGAGCACAGTCTCTGCGATCGCTGGGAGATCCTGGGCGAACACCGCGACGGCACCTTCGCCCAGGCGGTGGTCATGCCGGAAGTGAATCTGCGGCCGGTTCCCGAACGGATCAGCTTCGAAGAGGCTGCCGCATTTCCGCTGGTGTTCCTCACCGCCTGGCGGATGGTCGTCGGCAAGGCGCGCGTGCAGCCGGGCGACACCGTGTTGATCCTGGGCATCGGTGGCGGCGTCGCCCTGGCGGCTCTGCAGATCGCCAAGCATGCGGGGGCACGGGTGCTCGTCACCTCCGGGAGTGACGCAAAGCTCGAGCGAGCTCGGCAGCTTGGCGCCGACGTCCCGATCAACCACAAGACGAAGGATTTTTCGAAAGAGGTCTGGACCATCACCGACAAGCGAGGTGTGGATGTGGTGATTGACGACGTGGGCGCCGCCACCTGGCCCGGGAGTATCCGAGCGCTGGCCAAGGGTGGACGCCTGGTCACGTGCGGAGCCACCAGCGGACCCAAGCCGGAGGAGGATATCCGCCGCATCTTCGCCAAACAGATCACGATCTACGGCTCGACCATGGGGACGCGGCACGACTGGGAACAGGTCACCAAACTCCTGGCCGCCGGGGCGCTCAAACCGGTGATCGATACGACGTTTCCGCTCGAGCAGGCTGCAGCGGCGGAGCAGCGCATGGAGCGGGCCGAGCAGTTCGGCAAGCTCGTCCTGACCATCCCGCCGCTGTCGTGAGTCGGCAGGCGCTATCGGCCCTGCTGGGGCTGCTGGTGGTGGGCTGCGGCCAGCCCACCGGAACCGTCACGCCGAGCGTCTCCCCACGGCACACCGCGACGCCCACGCCGGTTGCGACACCGGTGCCGACGCCGACACCGCTACCGCCGCCTCCCAATCTGCCGGGTGCCGGAGGCATCGGCGTGCCGGCCGGTTTTTCGGCTTACGTATACGCGCGTGGCCTGGGCACGACAACGGCGATGGCCTTTGGCCCAGATGGCCGCCTGTACGTGGTCACCAATGGGGGCACGCTCGAGGTGGTCGGGTCGCCCGGGGCCGGGCCCCAAGTCCTGCTGTCGGGCCTGCCGTCGCCACTCGGTCTCGCCTGGCGGGGCAGTGACCTGTTTCTATCCGTACGCGGCGCCGTTCGCGGATATCACCTCAAGGGCAGCGCGGTTTCCGGCGGTGGGATCGTGGCGCAGGGATGGCCAGTTGGCAGACATCAGAATGATGCGATCCTGTTGATGCCGAACGGTGACTTCTTGCTCGGTGTTGGGTCGACCTGCGACGTTTGCATCCAGGCCGATGCCCGCAACGCGAGCGTGCTGCGATTCCGCAGCGACTGGAGCTACGCCGGCGTCGTCGTCCACGGCAGCCGGAATCCCTATGGCCTCGCCTTGCGCCCGTCCACGGGCGACGCCTACGTCACGATCAATGGCCAGGACAATCTCGGGAGTCAGCCCGCCGATCACCTGCTGCGCGTCACCGATGGTGAAGACGCTGGCTGGCCTCGCTGCTGGCCCGCCTATCCCGACGGCAGTTTGCATGGCAACTGTGCCGGCGTGGCGCCGCCGGTCGCCGTCTTCTCACCGCACTCATCAGCCGATGGCATCGTGTTCCATGACGGCACCGACTTTGGTCCGGACTACGCTGACAATGCCTTCGTCACCGAATGGGGCGCCAATGTCGGCGGGCCCACGGGGCGTCGGCTGGAGCGGGTCGTCCTGTCGGGATCCGGCGCCGACGAACACGGACAGGTCAGTGATTTCGCTACCGGGTTCTCGCACCCGCTGGCGATTACCGAGGCGCCCGATGGTGGGTTGCTCGTTGGCGACTACGGCACTGGGCAGATCATCGAGATCTTCCGCACCAGTTGACTTGAAAGAAGCCGGCGGGCAATGGCGTCGAACCTCGTATCGGACTTGCTGACCGCCTGAAAGATCTGACAGGCTGGCTCGCCGACGGCGAGGCGGCGGCCAGCC
>CAZRMD010000292.1:0-1575 GCA_964601135.1 uncultured Actinomycetes bacterium
CACCCGAAGGACAGGTCAACGACATGCGCCATCCGGCCGCCGACCGGCCGGACCTGACGCTCGTGCACGTCACGCACTTCAACAACCTGTTCTGGAATGCCGGCGCCACGCCGACCCGGGTCATCGAGCACGGCATCGTCGACCCTGGTTACCGCTACAGCGGCGCGATGCCGCGCGCCGTCGCCGTGATCAATGAAGCGCCCCGGCGGGGCCGTGTCACCGGCACAGACCTGCTGCCGACCCTTGGCCGCGACGTTCCGATCGATCTCTTCGGCATGGATGCTGCGCGCATTGGTGGGACGGAGGATCTGCCGCAAGACCGCCTCCACGATGAGATCGCGAAACGGCGCGTGTACCTCCATCCCGCACGCTGGACGTCGCTCGGCCTCTCGCTGATCGAGGCGATGCAGCTCGGCATGCCGGTCGTGGCGCTCGCCACGACCGAAGTCGTCGAGGCCGTTCCTGCCAAAGCCGGCGTGGTCTCGAATCGCCTGCCGGTTCTTGCTGCCGCCTTACGCCGGCTGGCGAATGACCAGGATGAGGCGCTAACCATGGGAAGAGCCGCCCGGGACGCCGCCCTGGCGCGTTATGGTCTGCGCCGCTTCCTCGACGACTGGGACGACCTGCTCGAGGAGGTGGCGGCGTGAGAGTCGCCATGGTGTCGGAGCACGCCAGCCCGCTGGCAACCTTGGGCGGGGTCGACGCCGGTGGCCAGAACGTGCACGTCGCCGCCCTCGCCGGGTCGCTCGCCCGGCGTGGGGTCGAGGTCACCGTCTACACCCGCCGGGACGATCCGAGCCTGCCGCGGCGCGTCTCGATGGCGCCCCGGCTGGTGGTCGAGCATATCGACGCCGGACCGCCCACGGTGATTCCGAAGGACGAGATCTATCCACACATCGACCGGTTTGCCGAGGAACTGTCCCGGGCCTGGTCGGCGCGCCGTCCGGATATCGTCCATGCGCATTTCTGGATGTCGGGGTTGGCGTCGCTGGCGGCCGCCAATCAACTGAAGATCCCGGTGGTGCAGACGTTTCATGCGCTCGGCACGGTCAAGCGCCGCTACCAGGGCAGCAAGGACACCAGCCCCGAGACTCGCATCCAGCACGAGGTCGCGATTGTGCGGCGAGCCGATCTCATCATCGCCACCTGCAGCGACGAAGTCTTCGAGCTGGTGCGCATGGGCGCCGACCGCCGCCGGGTCTCGATCGTGCCCTGTGGCGTCGATCTGTCGACCTTCTGCCCGGACGGCCTCGCGGAGGACAGGGCATCGGAGCGGCACCGGCTCGTGGTGGTCAGCCGGATCGTCGAGCGCAAGGGGATCGGCGATGTCATCACGGCGCTGCGCCGGCTGGCCGACACCGAGCTCATCATTGCCGGCGGTCCGGACCGGACCCGGCTTCAGGACGACGCCGAAATCCGCCGGCTGCAGGCCATCGCCGACGCATGCGGCGTCCGCGATCGGGTCGACTTCCGCGGTGGATTGGCACGCGCGGACGTGCCGCCGCTGCTCCGATCCGCCGACGTCGTGGTCAGCGTGCCCTGGTACGAACCCTTCGGCATCGTGCCGGTCGAGGC
>CAZRMD010000292.1:1675-3808 GCA_964601135.1 uncultured Actinomycetes bacterium
GCGGAAGAAGCCTTCGCCCGCCAGGTGCGCGCCCATGGCCGCCCGGGGGACGTCCTGGTCCTGCTCAGCACCTCCGGTCAGAGTCGCAACCTGATTGCTGCGGTCGATGCGGCGCGCCAATCGAGCGTCATCTCGTGGGCGCTGACCGGTCCACGCCCCAATCCCCTGGCGGACATGAGCTTCGATGCCATCTCCATCGATGCCCCGACCACGGCCACCGTCCAGGAGATCCACCTCGTGATCATTCACATGCTCTGCGCCGCCGTCGAGATCGAGGTTGGCGCCTCGCTTCCATACGGTGCGGAGGTCCACTGACATGCTGGTCGTCGTCGGCGACACGTTGCTCGATCGGGACCTGACCGGGCGGGCCGAACGGTTGTCACCCGAAGGACCGGTCCCGGTGCTCGAGGACCTGTCGCAACACGCTCGTCCAGGCGGCGCCGGATTGGCGGCCGCGCTGGCCGCTACCGACGGTCGGGAGGTCATTCTGGTCAGCGCGCTGGCCGACGACGACGCTGGCCGAGAACTTGCCCGGCTGCTCGACGCGGCGGGCGTCGAGGTCATCGACCTCGGCCTCGATGGCCCGACTCCGGAAAAAATTCGGATTCGCAGTGATGGGCGAACGCTCTTGCGGATGGACCGCGGTGGTTCAGCCTGCCGCATCGGCATGGCCAACGGACGGGCCACCCGCATCCTCGGATCTGCAGAAGCCGTGCTGGTCGCCGACTACGGTCGCGGCACAACGAGCGATGCGAAACTGCGCCACGCGTTTGGGGCGCTTGCGGCTCGGGTGCCGATCGTCTGGGATCCGCATCCGCGCGGGAGCGAGCCAACCCCTGGCGTTCGCCTGGCGACCCCAAATGCCGGCGAGGCGGCACGGTTCGCGCCAGGCATCAAGGGCGATGGGCTGGCCGGTGCGGCCGAACGTGGTCGCTCCCTGGTCGGTCGCTGGTCAGCCGCGGCCGTCGCGGTCACCCTTGGCAGCAAGGGCGCGATCCTCGTGACCGACGATGGTCCACCGATGGTGGTGCCCGCGCCGCAGGTGTCGACCGCCGACTCGTGCGGAGCCGGCGACCGGTTCGCATCGGCGGCCGCCGGATTGCTTGCCGACGGGGCACTTCCCTCCGAAGCCGTCGCCGGGGCGGTCCAAGCAGCCTCACATTTCGTGGCCGACGGCGGGGCCGCCAATGTCAAGCTGGGGCGCCCGGTTCCGTTCGCGTCATCAGCGGCCAACAAAACCCGGCAAGCACAGGAGATCATCGCTCGCACCAGAGCGCGTGGCGGCGTGGTCGTCGCGACCGGTGGGTGCTTCGACCTGCTGCACGCCGGTCATGTCCGCTTTCTCGAGCAGGCGCGGGCGCTGGGCGATTGCCTGATCGTGTGCCTGAACGCGGACGCATCCGTGCGACGCCTCAAAGGTCCGGGCCGACCGCTCGTTCCGGAAGACGATCGGGCCGCCGTGCTTTCGGCGCTCCATTGTGTGGACGCCGTGGTCATCTTCGATGAAGACACCCCCGAGGCGGTGCTAACCCGCCTGCGTCCCGACATCTTCGCCAAGGGCGGCGACTATGCTGTGGCGGACCTGCCCGAAGCCGACCTGATGAAGAGCTGGGGCGGCCAGGCCGTGTTGCTTCCATACCTGCAGGGGCGTTCCACCAGCCAGATCGTTCACCAGGTCGCCAGCCGCTTCGCGCGATGAGCCGGCCGCGCGTCTTGATGCTCCGGCCGCTTGGGCTCGGGGATCTGCTGACGGCGGTGCCCGCGATGCGCGGAGTGGCCCGCGCCTTTGCCGATCACGAACGGCTGCTGGCCGCTCCGGCGGTCCTTGCGCCCCTGGCATCGCTGTCGCGTGCGATCGACCGGGTCGTCGACGCGAAACCCTTGCAGCCACTGCCACCCGAGTGCGATGAGCCCGATGTCGCCATCGACCTGCACGGCCGGGGTCCGGCGAGCCATCGCCTGCTGCTGGCCGCGCGCCCACGGCGCTTGATCGCATTTGCGAACCCTGAAGTCCCTGGAACGGAACGATTCCCGATGTGGAGCGAAGCCGAGCACGAGGTCGTTCGCTGGTGCCGGCTCCTGAGCGAAAACGGGATTCCGGCGGATCCCGGCAATCTCGATCTCGATCGGCCT
>CAZRMD010000293.1:0-3717 GCA_964601135.1 uncultured Actinomycetes bacterium
GCGTGGGCGTCGGTATCGGTGTCGGTATTGGTGTTGGTGAAGGAGCAGGGGTCGGCTTGACGGTTGAGCCTTCTTCGGCCCGCGCGAGCATGAACAGGAGATCCGACAACCGGTTGACGTAGCGCAGCACCTCGGGGTTGTGCAGCTGGCCGGCCTGCTGCAGCGCGACGATGCGTCGCTCCGCGCGGCGGACGACCGTCCGGGCGACATCGAGCGCGGCGGCCTCACGCGTGCCGCCGGGGATGACGAACGCGTCCGGCAACGGGACCGTCCGTTCGAGGTCAACGATCTCGGCCTCGACCCGGCTGGTGAATTCCGGAGTCACGGTCATGAAATGCTGCTGCAGCTTCGCGTACTCGACCGCATCGGTGGCCAGCTCCGCGCCGACCGTGAAGAGCTCACTCTGGATTCGGAGGATGGTCGCGTGCCGCTCGCGATCGTCCAGCAGGGCGCGCGCGACTCCCAATGCCGAGATCGCCTCATCGATCACGCCGTAGGCCTCCGTCCGCGGGTCGGTTTTCGACACCCGACCGCCATACAGCAGGCCGGTCTCTCCTGCATCACCGGTCCTGGTCACGATGCTCTTGCGGGCGATGGCGACGATGTCCTAGGCGGCGCCGCGGGCGAGGACTTCCTGCGACCAGCGTTGCAAGATCTTCCGATGGCTCGAAAAGGCCAGCGGTGGCAGCCCGCCCGGATCGAACCAGCCGACCTGCTGCACCTCGTCGCCGGCCGCCGGATTACCCGAGAGGAGACGCGCCCGGTACGGCAGGATGACGATGCCCTCATCGTCCGCCGTGATCACATGCTCGACGCCCTGCAGCTCGATCGGCTCGACGCGCACCCGGATCTCTTCGCTGCACTCCCGCACCATCGCCTGCTCGGGGTGCTCGTCCCAATCGACAAAGCCGCCCGGCAATCCCCATAGCCCGCGCCCCGGCTCGATGTCGCGCCTGACCAGGAGGACGCGACCCTGGTTTTCGAGGAGCGCGGTCACAACCACCTTCGGATTCCGGAAAAAGATCCGGTCGCAGGCCGTGCACACGCTCAAGCGCTGACGCGCGATCAGTTGCGTCTCTGTCTTCGATCCGCAGCTGGAGCAGAACGCGATCATCGACGGCCGCTGAGTCGCCAACCCGCTGGGACGACAAGCGCGGCCGCGACCAGCTTGATGGCGTCGCCGATCAGGAACGGGTACAGACCGAAATCGAGCACCTTGTCCGCCGGGACGAAGTGCGCCAGCCAGAGCAAGCCGAAGAAATAGATCGCGACTTCGCCGGCGAGCATGGCGACGATCGTTAGCGGGAGGTCTCGCGTCCATCCCCGGTCGGCGAGCCAGCCGACCAGCAGTGCCGCCACCACGAAGCCAGCAAGATAGCCATAGGTCGTGGAACCGTGCACCGGCGCGAAGACCGGCAAACCGATCCAGCCTTCCGTGATGTAGGCGAGCATCGCCCCGGTTCCCAGGCGCGCCCCCAACAGGGCGCCGCATAGCAGGACGGCGAAGGTTTGGCCGGTGATCGGCACCGGTGTGAAGGGCAAGGGAATGGCGAGATGCGCCATCAAGCCGGTAAAGAGGCTGAAGGCGATCACCAGACCGCCATCGACGGCCCATGATCGTTCCGGAATCCAGGCCCGGATCAAAGGAGAAGCCGGCGCCGTGCGCACGGAGAAATCCTAATGGACTTCGGTTAAGGTCGCCTGTTTTCCCGCGCCAGGAGAAGCAACGCCTGGTCCACGCTGATCTCGCGATGTGCCACCGCCCGGAGCACGCCGACTCGTGGCTGGGATGCTGCTGGTTCGAGTCGGTCCGCAGTGTTGCGCAGGGTAATGGCAAGCCGACGACGCCACGCTGGAGATGGCCCCTTCGGGACAGACTGCACGGCAGGTCCGTTGTTGACGAGACGCTGTCGAGCGGCCTCATCAAGAAGCTGCCATTGATGGTCGGAGGCATAACGTTGCTGGGCATCGAGGTTGACCATGATCTCTCCTCCTACGAAAGGCGCTTGTCGGCTTCGTCTACCCCGATCTCGCCGCGCGCCAGTTGTTGCAGCGTGGCGAGTCGCGGATCGGGTGCGGCCTTCTCACCCAGTCCGAGCTTCACCAGCAAGGCGTCGAAGCGTGCCCGGGCCGTCGGATAACTGACGCCGAGATGTCGCTCGAGGTCTTTCATGTTTCCCCGCGATGCCAGGAACACGCGCAGGACGTCGCGGTCGTCCTCACCAAGGGAGCAGAACTCGCAGGTTTCGAATCCCCCCGACAACTCGGTATGGCACTGCCGGCAGCTGAGACGCGTCAGCGCCAGCTTGCTGCCGCAAACGGGGCAGTCGCGCGGCGCCGACCGCAGGCCATCCGTCACTGATCCGCCGTCACCGTGACGGAACCCATGCTGGTATCGATGACGAGACTGCCACCGCCATCGCCGATCCTGACTTCCTGCGACGCCCGGGAGCCAGCGATGGCCGCGTCACCTGGCAACGCGACCTTGCCCATGTGGGCGCGTGCCTTCATCCGCAGCCCGCTGCCTCGCTCCAGGTGCACATTCACGCTGCCCGCATCACAGGCGATTCGCGACTCACCCTCATTGCAGCAGCCGGACGCTTTGATCGATCCGGCCTGGACCGAGAAGTCAAACGGCTTGGCAAAGCCCTCGATGGTCGCGGAGCCGGCCTGAACATCGGCATGAATCGGCCCCTCGACACCTCGGACCCGACAGCTGCCTGCCTGGAGCCGCAGCTCGAGCCCGAGCGAGGGATTGACCCGCAGCAGCAACCGCTCATTGGCCAGCTGCCGTCCGATCCCGAAGAAGAACCCGCCATCCTCCTCGCCGGCGGCCGGGCCCTCGAAGACCATGACGTCGCCCTCGATCCGAGCGTGATGTGGGCCCTCGGCCACGGCGTCGCGGACGTTCGGGTCGCCAATGATCTCGAGCGAGCCCAACTGCCTGACGACGCGCACCTTGCGAATGGCGCTCTCGGTTTCGGTCTCAGCTTGATTGATGGCGTCGAGTTGGGCTGCGGCGTCTTCCGGGGTGATGGTGCCCGCGGCGACCTGGCTCAAGATCTCACGGCGGGCTGCCTTGCTCATGGCAAGACTATAAAGTCAGCCTTATTAAAATGTCAAGCTTTGTTTCTAATTTGTTCCCGCCGGGACCTTCTCGAACTCGGGACGAGGGGTCAGCAGTGCCAGGTCGGTCTCGCTCAAGGGCGCCGACTCCAAGGTGCGGCCGGCCTTCGCGGCCGCAACGATCTCATCCTTGTGTAGCCGGATTCGGCGCATGCCCAGCGGGCATTTGAGGTATTCGGCCATCGGTTCATCGCAATATCCCAGGCGCTGGTCGCCGCACTTCGGCTGGACCGGCTTGGCCAGTTCCGGAAACTGCGCCTTGAGCGCGTTCCGAGCCCGGGCCCACATGTGCCGGATCTCCCACTGAGCCCGCCAGCAGAGGCGCAGATCGGCGATGTGGAGGAATTCCTCGAAATTGACCGTGAACGTCAGGTTCGTCGTGGCGGCGTTGGGCAGCAGAAAGCGTGCGTCCTCGGCGGGCACTCCGGCCTTGAGCGCCTGGTCGTAGAGCTCGCCAACCCGGCGCATGAACGCCAGGTACTCGTCGCGCAACCCTGCCTGCTCCCACGTCTCGGGGATGACGAACGGGAAATCGCCGGCGGTGGCAGCAACCTGTTCTCGCATGGCGGCGCCGTCGAGCACGCACCGGGG
>CAZRMD010000294.1:0-3677 GCA_964601135.1 uncultured Actinomycetes bacterium
TGGAATGGCTGCATCGGTTGTCGCGGGAGCCATGGCGCTGGCGCCGGATGCTGGCGCTACCCCGCTTCGCTATCGCCGTCGTCAGACAGCGCACCGGCGCTGACGAAATCTGACTCGGGCTAGACCGCGAATCGGGCGAGCGTGACGGCGAGTCCCGCACGGTTACGGCGGACTGTCGGCTGAGCCGCGCTTACGCTATGGATTGAGATGGCGCCGAATTGGTTGGAAGTCGCCGGCGGCCTATTGCTCCTATTGGTCATTTTTCGGGAGCTCTTCGAGACGGTCATCCTGCCGCGGCCGGCGGTCAGAAAGTTCGCGCTGAGCCGCTACTCGCTCCGACCTCTCTGGCTGCTCTGGCGCTGGATCGGCAATCGGATCCAATCGCTGCCGAGACGAGAAGGCTGGCTGGCGGTGATCGGCCCGCTCGGCGTGCTGGTCCTATTCGCTGCTTATGGCCTGGGGCTCGTCATCGGGTATGCGCTCCTGATCGATGGAGTGCGCGGCGAGATGAAGCCGGTGCCGGAAAACTTTGGGACGTCGCTGTACTTTTCGGGAACCACCCTGGTACCGCTCAGTTATGGGGACATCATCCCAGTCGGCGTTGCGGCGCGGTTCATCACGATCGGCGAAAGTGTGAGCGGCATTTTTTTGGCGGCGCTGGCCATCACGCTGCTGTTCTCGCTGTACGAGTCTTTTCAGCGTCGCGAAGAGCTGGTGGTCACACTCGATGCCATGGCTGGGGCGCCACCCTCCGGCGCGCAGATCCTCGAGACGGCCGCCGAGCGCGGGATGCACGAGCAGCTCATCCGGACATTCGAGGAATGGCGGAACTGGGCCGCCCAGGTGCTGGAGAGCCACCTGGCCTACCCCCTACTGTTCTTTTTTCGATCGAGCCATGACAACGAAGCCTGGCTCAACTCGTTCGGCGCCGTGATGGATGCGGCGATCCTGTGCATCAGCACCGTCGACGACGAGGCCGAGGGATCAGCACGCCTGATGTACACCGTTGGCGTTCACCTCGTCGAGGACATGGCCTGGTATTTCCAGTATCCGCAGCGGAAGGATCCCATCGTCGAGCGTGAGGAGTTCGACCAGGCGCGTGAGCGGTTGCATGCAGCCGGCTACAAGTGTCACGGCGGAGAGGATGGATGGAAGAAGTTCGCGCACCTGCGCTCGAGCTACGCGTCGCCGCTGAATCAGCTGGCCCGCTTCCTGTCGATCATCCCCGCGCAGTGGATCGGCGATCGCTCGTATCTGCCGCACCGCGGCCGGCCGGCGCGGCGCTTGCGATAGCGAGCAATGCGTCTATGGGCCGGCCGGCCCTTTGCAGCTGAGTCCCTGGTTCGCTCCCACGATGGCGCTTTGCTGCGCCGTCACGCAGCCGTACGTAATGTCGGTCGGACCATGAAGCACCGTGCCTTGATCCGTCCAGGCGAGCGCCGCGCTCCCGCCACGGTCAATCGCGATGGAGATGGAATCGGCAAGGTCTCGATTGCCGCCGCTCGCGGCACAAAAGATGCCGCTGGTGCAAATGCCACCGACGTGCATGATTCCGCTTGACGCTGACGTCACGCCGAACTTTGGAACCGCATCTGTGCCATCAGTGGTCTGGGCGAAGCGTGTGTACCAGGGCGACTGTGCGGCATCGGACGGATTGTAGTCGGGCGTGTGCAGATAAATGAAATCCACCCGTCCAGCGCTGCCTGCCGCTATCCAGGGGAAATAGTTGGTTCCACCTTCATTGTTCACTTTCACCGGAGTGGACCAGCTGTTGGCTTTGTCGCTGGAATGCGAAAACCAGATGTCAAAAATTCCCGGACCGCTCAGGTCATCTGGAAACACCGAGTAGACGTTTCCGGCCAGGTCGACCCCCAGGGTGGCGAAGATCTCATCGGTATTGGTCTGGGGACCGCCGTCGAAAATCAGGTGATCGTCCCAGACGGTGCTCGCTGACGGACCGATCCCAAAGGCGCCAGGTGAATGTCCGACATAGACCTTGTGGAACATCTGATCCTGGGTAATGTTGCAACCCGCGACGTTCTGGAGCGGATCTGCCGTGATCCATTGGACGTATACCTCGCCGGTCGTGGGGTCAACTTCGATGTCGCTGGGAACGGTGTTGCACGCGGATTGCAATTCGATCGCAGGACTGCTCGCCAGTACGTCGATCGACGCCCCAAAGGTCGTGCCTCCATCCGTCGAAGCCACCACATAGATCTGGCTGACGGAAAAGTCGTGGTAGGCGATGTAGACCTTGTCCTGGGTCGCGGAGGGTCCGGGGTAGACCGCCAGCCAAGGCCGGTCGACGAGCGATGGGTTGACCACGGCGATCTTGTTTGCTGTCCACGTGGCCCCCCGGTCGTCCGAGTAAAAGAGGTGAACCTGAACTGGCAACGGGAGCTCTTCGATGGACGTGACGTAGACGCGATGCGTGCCCGGCAGGCACCCAGGACCGCCTGCCACCACGGCAGTGCACTTGGTCGGACCACCAACGCGGATGTCGACGTCGCCGATGTCGTTGGTAAACAGGCCAACGATCGGCGTCTGCACGAAGGTGCGTCCGCCATCGTCGGAGCGAGCCACGTGCCGGCCGCTCGCCTGCCAGGCAACCCACACCGTGCCATCGGAGCGATCGACGGCGATGGATGGCTCGGTCGCGTTGGTTTGAGTCGATGGCGAAACCTGCGTGGTAAATCCCGTGGACGCCATCGCGGCCTGGGTCGAGAGCCCCAGCGAAAGCACGCCCGCTAGCAGTGCCCACCATCGCTTCTTCATCTCATGCTCTCCTTTCCGGGTGATTGGCGAATCACGGTAGGGTTCCAGCTGAAAAGCGGTTCAACGTTGGGCGGGCGGACATGGAACCCTCCTTATGGTCCACAGTCGCTTCCCTCCGACAAAGCCCACCGCAGGCAGTGTGGCTTATGCGGTTGCTATTGCTGATGCCTAATAGCGCATCGAAGCTATCACATGAGTTTTTTTGGTGTCAATAGGAAGAACTCGAACTGGCAAAGCGCGGCGCCGCGCGCCGGATCTACTGCGCCCGGACGGGCTGCTGGCGCAGCCAGCGAACGAGCTCGGCCACCACCTCGTAGCGGCCAAAAGACGGCATCAGGTAGACGCCTTGAACCAGCTCTTTTGTGTCATGGAGGAGTTCGCGAGATTGCTGCAGGCCTTCGGCGATGCCGTTCTCGCCGGCGTTTCGCATCCGATCACGAAGTTGCTGCGGCACCACGATGCCGGGGACCTCGTTGTGCATGAACTCGGCGTGCCGCGACGACTGCAGCGGCAGGACACCCAGCAGGAAGGGAATCGGGAGTGGCCCCGTTCGCTCGAAGAACCGCTCGAGGGTCTCGCGGTCGTAGAGCGGCTGGGACATGGCAACATGTGCGCCGGCATCGATCTTCTGCCGCAGGCGATCGATCTCGTGGTCGAGGTCTTCCGCCGAGGGATTGACGGCGCAGGCGATGGTGAAGGTTGCCGGCCGGCCGATCGATGTCCCGAGCCAGTCATAGCCTTCGTTGAGACGCGTCAGGATTTTGATCAGACCGATGGAGTCGACGTCCCAGACGCCAGTCGCCGATGGGTAGTCGCCAATCCGTGGCGGATCCCCGGTCAGAGCGATGATGTTGCGGATCCCCAGTGCGTGCGCGCCGATCAACTCGGCCTGCAGCGCCATC
>CAZRMD010000295.1:0-3677 GCA_964601135.1 uncultured Actinomycetes bacterium
ATGGTGCGCCGGGAAGCCTCGCGCACGGCGGCAAACGCCTCGACCAGCAGGTCATCGAGGCTCTCCCCCTTCTCCAGCCGCTCGCGGAACTCCGTCGTCCTGGCCTTCAGCTCATCGTCGCTGAGCTTCTGAATGAGCGGTTCGAGCTCGTTGATGTCGGCAACCCGCTCGAGATGGCGCTTGACTTCCCGAGCATTCGGATCGCCTAAAACCTTGGTGAGAACGCTCATGAATTACCTGCTAGTCCGCAACGTGTAAGCATACCCGCCCTCTATAGCGTCAAACGGTGGCGGAGAGTCAGGTCAGATCGGCCTCGACCAGCCCAAGCGTCCCATCGCTGCGGCGGTAGAGCAGGTTGAGCTCGTTGCTGTCCTCGTTGAGGAAGAGAAAGAAGGCGTGCCCCAGCGCTTCCATCTGGTCGCGCGCCTGCTCTTCCGACATTGGCTTCATCTTGAAGCGCTTGATCCTGGCCACGCCGTTCGGGCGGACCGGGCTGATGACGGCCGCGGAGGCCATCTGGGCCTGTTCGGCGGTGGGCCGGGAGCGCCGATGATCCTTCAGCTTCTCTTTGTGGTTCCGGATCTGGCGATCCATCTTGTCGATCACCAGGTCGACCGCCTCGTTCATGTGGGCAGCCGATTGCACCGCCTTGAGGATGTTCCCCGTCCGCCCGGTCACATGCACGGTCAGCTCCGCGACCTTCATGTTTTCCAGGCTCTTGTTCTTTTCCGTGCCCAGCTCCATGCGGGCTTCCAGGATGTGGTCGAAATGCCGGGCCAATTTCTCGAGTTTGGCCTGCGCATAGGCCTTGATCTGAGGATCGGCCGCAGCCTTCTTGGCCTGAATCAAGATCTCCATCTCGGCCTCCTGTGAGATCTCTGTGCACAGGAGTATAGGCGTGCCGGCCTTTAGGCGCCACTTAGCGCGGCTCCGCCGCGCCGGCCTTTCGGCCGTAATAGGGCGGGCGGCGTATCAAGTGCGTCGGGCCCGCCGGCCCACGCGAGCGGCGCTTCAGTGCCATGCGAGCGTTTGAGGCGTTCGTGAGACGCTGTGAGCCGCACCCGCCCGGTTCAGTTAGTGGCCGGGACGTTCGTTGGCGCGCCGGTCGGGGAACACACGGGCCAGCTCCGGCGGGATCGGAACGCCGGCGCCGAACAGCTTGTCCATGATGTGCGGGCGGATGCCCGTCGGCCGAAAGACGCCGGTCATGACGCCGTCCTTGCCCATGCCATGCGATTCGTAGATGAAGATGTCCTGCATCGTGATGGTGTCGCCTTCCATCCCGGTGATCTCGGTGATGCTGGTGACCTTGCGCTGGCCGTCGCGCGTGCGGGAGAGCTGCACGACCAGGTCGATGGCCGACGCGACCTGCTGGCGGATGGCCTTGGTGGGCAGGTCGATGCCCGCCATCAGGACCATCGTCTCCAGACGGGACAGGGCGTCGCGCGTGCTGTTGGCGTGGAGCGTGGTCAGCGACCCATCGTGACCGGTGTTCATCGCCTGCAGCATGTCGAGCGCTTCGCCGGCACGACACTCGCCGACGACGATCCGATCCGGACGCATACGGAGAGCGTTGATCACCAGGTCGCGGATCGCCACCCGGTTCTCGCCGTTGAGATCCGGCGGGCGTGATTCCATACGGCAGACATGCTCCTGGTGGAGCTGGAGCTCGGCTGCGTCTTCGATGGTGACGATCCGCTCATCCGCAGGGATGAACGAGGACATCACGTTGAGCATCGTCGTCTTGCCGGTACCGGTTCCTCCCGAGATCAGGATGTTGGCCCGGGCCATGACGCACGCCTTGAGGAATCCGATGGCTTCGTGCGAGATGGTGCCGAAGTTGACAAGGTCCTCGGCCTGGTACGGGTCGCGGGAGAACTTTCGGATGGTGAGCATCGGCCCGTCCAGGGCGATCGGCGAGATGACCGCGTTCACCCGCGAACCGTCCAGCAGGCGGGCGTCCACCATCGGGGTGCGGAAGTCGATCCGCCGGCCGACGGCGGAGACGATGAAGTCGATGACCCGCAGCAGGTGGTTCTCGTCGTCGAACTTACGATCGGTCAGCAGGATCTTGCCGTTGCGCTCGACGTAGATGTTTTCGTGGCCGTTCACCATGACCTCGGTCAGGCTGTCGTCGAGCACCAGGTCGCGGATCGGTCCCAGCGCCTCGTAATACCTGGCGAGCTCGTCCTGCGAAACCTCGGACGCGTTGACCATCTAAGCCACAATCCCCCAAACCAGAGATTCAGGAACAGGCGGACTGTTCCGGCAATGTAACGGCCGGTGCTGGCAAAGCCTGCGCCCTGGCCAGGACCGTAAAGGCGACGATCGAGCCGCCGGCTTCCCGTATTGCGGCCCCAGCGGCTTCCAGTGTGGCTCCGGTGGTGCAAACGTCGTCGACCAGCGCCAGGCCCTGCGGCGCCGGCTGGGGGCCGCTCCAGGCAAAAGCGCCAAGCTGGTTCACCCGTCGCTCCGCCTGGCTCAGGCCGACCTGGGCCGGCGTAGTCCGCACCCGGCTCAGCCCGGCAACGACCGGACGGCCAATCCGGCGGCCGAGCTCGGCGGCGAGCCGTTCACCCTGGTTGAAACCTCGCTTGCGCTGTCGCGTGGGGTGCAGCGGCACGAAGGTCAGGGCCGAGATCTCGATCCCGGCGGCCGCGATTGCTAAGGCCATCGGCAGCACGAGGTCCCGAGCCAGGCGGCTGTGCCCCTGATATTTGTAGGCGTGGATGGCGTGCTGCAGCGGGCCCTGCAGCCGGCCGGCCGCCACCAGCGGGATGCCCTCGAGGAAATCGGGCGCAAGCGGTTCGACCGTGCGGGCGCAATCGCTGCACCACATGAATCCTGGTCGCCGGCAGCCGCCGCACCGTGGCGGAAAGATCAGATCGAGAAGGTCCAAGTCAGGCGACCAGGAGCTGATCCCCGACCTTGATGCCGTGGCGCTCGATGGCGCCGGCCGGCAGCTCGGCCACCTTGTCGGCCCGCCACACGAACGGGACCATGCCAATCCAGGGCCGCAGCCGCTTGTAGGTCCTGACGACGATGCCCTTCTTGTCGACGAAGACGGCGTCGATCGGAAACCGCATGAACATCATGTGGATCCCACTGCAGTGCGGGATCAGCAAGCCGCCATTCTCCGGAAGCCGTGCCCGCCCCATGAGACCGAGACCTTGGGTAAAGACGTTCCCTGCGATCTCTAGTGGCTCCGCGACGACTTTGCCATCCTGTTTCGTTAACCGCAAAACTCTTTCTCCGTGTAGATCCGTCCTGATTTTATCAGCGAGACGGTCTTAGCGGCCTTCTGGCCGCCGGGCTTTCGCCCGTAAAGCGCCGGCGTCGTATGCCGTCCTGTACCGCGCACACGAGGGCGATGGAATTTCGCCCGAGTGCGCGATGGGACGGCTGGACGGCGCACCGGCGCGTTTAGTTGCCGTGTGCAAGTCCGTCTACTTGTGTTGAAAGGTGTGGATGATGATGATGATCGCCGGACCCATCAGCACGATGAACAGGGTCGGGAAGATGCAACCGATCATCGGGAAGAGCATCTTCAGTGGTGCCTGCGCCGCCTGCTCCTCAGCGCGCTGCCGGCGACGGCGCCGCATCTCTTCGGACTGGATACGCAGGACCTTCGCGATACCAACACCGAGCTGCTCCGACTGAATCAGCGCCTGGATGAA
>CAZRMD010000296.1:0-3663 GCA_964601135.1 uncultured Actinomycetes bacterium
CCGCATTATGTCCACGAGAGTGCACGGTTATCTGCAGCGGGGTCACGTACGAGGCATAGGTCGCCGCGAGGTTACCGGCGATGGCCACGACAACGAGCGCCGCAACGGCGAGGGTCCAGCGCCGCTTGACTCGGCGGCGAGGAAACGCGGCGCCGCTACTCGCTGTGCTCTTCGGTCAGGTACTGCTCGAAGAGCTTGCTGCCGATGCCGACCTCGTCGAGCGGGCCGTAGTTGTTCGTCACCTCGCTCGTATCGATGACCTTCGGGCCCCGCCAGTGCTGCTGCGTGCCCTTCATCTTCAGAACCCAAACCTGGAGCTTCCCATCGGGTAGCACCGCCCCCACGCGGGCCATTGGACGCCCGCGCGTCTTGAGGCGAATGACGTCTTTAACGGCGAAACGCTGTGGCAGGCGGACGATGCTCTCGGCTTCGGCTTGGCCGTCGCCAACTGGTTCGCGGCGCGGACGAATCTTACGGAGCATCATGGCAAGCGGATCATAGACGTCCGTTGCCATCCTCTCCTTCAGGGGAATGATGGCGTTGTCCGTGATCTTGATGTGCTCGGGGCATACTTCCTGGCAGCACTTGGTGATATTGCACATGCCGACGCCGGCCTTGCCGTGGAGCAAGCCCGTGCGGCGCTGGGTATCGAGGGGGTGCATCTCCAGCGCCGCGATGCGAACCATGTAGCGGGGCCCGTAGTAGAGCGACTTGTCATCGTGGTTGCGCAAGACGTGGCAGACGTCCTGGCACAGGAAGCACTCGATGCACTTCCGATACTCGTAGATGCGTTCGGTGTCTTGGGGAAGCATCCGGTAGGGGACCGGTTCGTTCGCGGGCGGCGTGAACCCCGGAATCTGCTTGTTGACCTCGTAGTTCCAGGAGACGTCGGTGACCAGGTCTTTGATCAGCGGGAACGCCCGCATAGGCCAGACGTGGATCTCCTCGTTGGCGAACTCATCGACCCGGGTCTTGCACATCAGCCGCGGTCGGCCGTTGATCTCGGCACTGCACGATCCGCATTTCGCCGCCTTGCAGTTCCAGCGGCAGGCCAGGTCGTTGGCGAAATTCGCCTGGATGTAGTGCACCGCGTCGAGCACGACCATGCCCTCGACGGCGGGCACCTCGAAGCGCTGCTCGCCACCGCCTGACGGATCGCCCCGGAAGACGTGCAGCACGATCGAGCCCTTGCTCGAGGCTTCTCTTTCAGTGCCTGTAGCTGGCCCGGCTGCGGTACTCACGCGGGAACTCGTTTGGGCTCTTGCGGCGATCCGGACGGTGGCTGCTTCGCCCCAGGTGCCGCCGGCTTGTCGTAGAAGAGCTTCATCAGCTCGGGCGGCATCTGCGGAACCGGGCGACGCTTCAACTTGACAGTGCCGCCGTCGTTGTAGGCAATGAAGTTGACAGCGCCCAGCGTCGCATCTTTTTCGAGGTAATCAAGCCGCCAGTGGGCGCCGCGGCTTTCGCGTCGCTCGATCGCGGCCCGGACGATGGACTCTGCGATCGTCAGCATGAAGCGCAGGTCCCGCGCAGTATGCCAACCCGGGTTGTACCGGCGCGATCCGGGAACACGAATGCGCGCCGAGCGCTGCCGTATTTCCAGGATCGTGTTCAGGCAGGCCTTCAAACCTTTCTCCTCGCGAGCCAGTCCGGCCCCATCCTGCATCGCCTCCTGGAGCTGCTGCTGGAGCAGATAGGGGTTCTCCTTGCCGTCGCCGGTGAGAGGCAACAGCAGCAGCTGCTGCTCGTCGGCGATCTGCTTCTCATCGACTTTGCCCAGCCCGACGTTCCGTTGATACGCGGCCGCGGCAGCGCCGGCTCGCCGGCCGAAGACCAGCAAGTCCGAGAGCGAGTTTCCGCCCAAGCGGTTGGCGCCGTGCAGGCCGGCGGCGACCTCACCGGCGGCGTAAAGGCCGGGCAGCGTGGTGGCCGCAGTCTCGGCATCGACGCGCAGCCCGCCCATGGCGTAGTGGATCGTTGGCGCGACTTCCATGGGCTCCCTCGTGATATCGACATCGGCCAGCCGGAGAAACTGCTCGTACATCGAAGGAAGCTTTTTCTTGATCCGCTCGGCGCCGAGGTGGCGGACGTCAAGCCAGGCGCCGCCGTGCGGAGTGCCCCGTCCCGCTTCCACCTCTTTGTAGATCGATCGCGCGACCACGTCACGCGACGACAGCTCTTTCTTCTTGGGGTCGTATTCGAGCATGAAGCGCTTGCCTTCGCTGTTCGTCAGGTAGCCGCCTTCACCGCGGACGGCCTCGGTGACCAGGATGCCGCGAACGCCGGGCGGCCAGACCATACCGGTTGGATGGAATTGCACCATCTCGGGGTCCAGCACCTCGGCGCCGGCGTCGAAGCCCATGCCGACTCCGTCCCCGGTTCCTTCCCAGGAATTCGACGTCACCTTGAAGATGCGGCCCCAGCCGCCGGTGGCGAGGATGACTGCCTTCGCCCGAAAGACCACTAACGAACCGTCGACCCGGTCGTAGCCACAGGCGCCAACCACTCGGTCGCCGTCTTTCAGCAATCGGGTCAGCGTCCATTCCATGTGGACGCCGATGCCCAGCTGCACCACCCGGTCCTGTAAGGCCCGGATCATCTCGAGTCCGGTGCGGTCACCGACATGGCAGAGGCGCCGGTAGGTGTGCGCGCCGAAGGCCCGCTGCAGGATTCGTCCGTCTGGGGTTCGGTCGAAGAGCGCGCCGTAGGTCTCCAGCTCGTAGACCCGGTCCGGCGATTCCTGGGCATGCAGTTGAGCCATCCGCCAGTTGTTGATCATCTGGCCGCCGCGCATGGTGTCCTGGAAGTGGACCTCCCAGTTGTCCTCGGGGTCGACGTTCCCCAGGGCCGCCGCGATGCCGCCTTCGGCCATCACGGTGTGCGCCTTACCCAGCAGTGACTTGCAGACGATGTCGACGGTCGCCCCGGCCGCCGCCGCCTCGATGGCGGCGCGCAGACCCGCACCGCCGGCGCCGATGACCAGCACGTCCGTCGTCAGCGTTTCGTAGCCTTCCATCAGGCGATCCACCGCGGTTCGTGGATGACTCCGGCCATCAGCAAGCGGATATACACATCGGTCAGCGCGACGGAAAACATGCTGACCCAGGCGTACAAACCATGCCGGGGATTCAGTTGGTTGAGGAAGATGACCACGCGATGCCAGAGCTTGCCGAAGCGCACTCGGGAGAAGGCGTCGATCCGTCCACCCATCAGGTAACGGAACGAATGGCAGGTAAATGTGTAGAGGCTCAGCAGGACGACGTTGACCAGCATGATGAGCGAGCCCAGGCCGATCAAGAAATGGCCATGGAAGATGAAGGCGCGAACGACGTCAACCCAGAGAAACACGATGACGATCACGCTCAGCACCAGGAAGTAGCGGTGGTAGTTGTTCAGGACCCATGGAAAAGGCGTTTCGCCGCGATATTTGCCGCGCTTCAGCTCCTGGATGGCGCACGCGGGCGGGTCCCAGAAAAACGACCGGAAATACGATTTTCGGTAGTAGTAGCAGCTCCCTCGCAGTCCGAGCGGGATGACCGCGAGGATGGGGAGCAGGATGCCGATGACCGGGACCCTGATCAGCCCAAAACCCAACCAGAGCGAGAAGAACGGCGAGACATAGGGGTCGAACCGCACGTTGACCTGATCGAACACCGACCAGGT
>CAZRMD010000297.1:0-3654 GCA_964601135.1 uncultured Actinomycetes bacterium
CTGTCGTGATGCTGCCGGCGATGGCCAGTCCCTCCCCGAAGAAGCCTCGGGAGGTGACGGCCAGGAACATCAGCAGCACACCGGGAACGATGATCCAGAGCGGCCAGCCGTAATGCCCCAGGTCGATACGCAAGAGCTGCCCGAGTAGCAGGACGACCCCGACCAGGATCAGGAGGCCGCCGAGCACGGTCGACGGCCGTTGCCGCCAGCGATCAACCACGCTTGGTGCGGGCTTTGGGGCGGGCGGCGCGTTTGGGGGCGCCCCCTCTGCCATGAGCCAACCTTACCCGGGTGCGGGACGGTGTCAAGGGCCGCCGGCCCGGTCGAACCGTGGATGACGGACAGAAGTCGTTCATCACACACTCGGGGCAGCGCGGCACCCTGGCCACACAGATCCGGCGCCCGTGCAAGATCAGCCGCAAGCTGAAACCCGTCCACTCCTCGGGCGGGATCAGCTTCGTGACGTCCCTCTCGATCTTTACGGGATCCGCGCTCTTCGTGAGGCCGAGGCGGTGGGTCAGTCGGATCACATGCGTGTCGACCGCAAAGCCGGGGATATCGAAGGCAACACCCAACACGACGTTGGCCGTCTTGCGGCCGACGCCGGGCAGCGTCACCAGGTCCTCCATCCGAGGTGGCACTTCACCATGGAATCGCTCAACCAGCGCGCTGGCGCAGGCAATGATGGTCTTGGCCTTGACGTGGAAAAAGCCCGTGGGCTTGATGATGCGCTCGACATCCGTCGGGTTGGCATGCGCCAGCGCCGCTGCGTCGGGATATTTGGCAAACAGTTTTGGGCTGATCGCGTTCACCGAGCGATCCGTCGTCTGTGCCGACAGGATGGTCACGATGAGCATCTGAAACGGGTCGGCGTGATCGAGTTCCGAGGCCGCGGGATAGAGCGGCTTCAGCCGTTCCACCGCCAGCTGCGCCCAGTCTTTCGCGCGGAGCCCTGCCACGGCTCAAGGGTAACGTTCATGTAACAGGACACGGTCGAAGTCTGCGCAAAGTTGGCCTGATCGAGGCGTTACTGCCTTGTGGGCGCGCCGTCGCGCAGTGCCGGCCGGGATTCGATGCACAGCCTGCGCTGGTACATCAGCGTCGGGCTGTTGCTGGTGGGCGTCATCCCCCTGATCTTTTTCGGCGCCCAGAACATTTCGTCGCTCTTCGCCACCCAGAACACGAGCATCCAGCAAAAGCACGAGCCTATGGCGGAGAGCCTGGCGCAGGCAATCTATGGCTACCTGCTCGACCAGACCGCCGCGCTGCAGAGTACCGCGTCACAAATTCAGTCCGACAACGACTCGAGCATCGCCCATCTGAACGACGCGAGCTTCAATCCCGCTCACCTCAACCAGGAGCTGGCGGCCGCCCACTCCGCCCAGCCCTCGTTGCTCCAGCTCTACGTCGGCAATCTCTCCGGTCACGCCGTGGCCGCGGCGCCACCCTCCGGCGTGGGTGTCGACTACAGCAGCTGGAACTACGTGAAAGGAGTCTTGAACCCGGGCACGACTGGCCCCACCTACTCCGATGTCATCCGCGCCCGAGGCGACGCCAGCCAGGCTGCGGTCGTGATCGCCGTGCCCATCTTGAACTCGCAGCGAAATCTCGTCGGCTTTCTGGCAGGTACGGTGGACCTTTCGGAGGTCGAGCGCCTCGCGACCTACAGCCGGATCGGGGTCAACGGGCAGGCCGTCGTCGTCGACCGGCGCGGGCGCGTGATCGCCCATCCGCGCGCGGATTGGCGCACCGAGGCCAAAGACCTGTCATCGTCAGGCATCTTCCAGTCGACACTCGGTCATGACATCGGCGTCAGCTGGTACACGGACCCCGATGGCAATGTGGCTCGCGTTGCCGGGTTTGCGACCGTGCCCGTGGTCGGCTGGAAGGTGTGGGTCTCGCAGCCGGTCGCCGATCTCCGTTCGGAGCTGACCCCGCTGATCATCAACACGCTCGAGTGGCTGCTGGTGGCCATCATCCTCGCGCTGGTGCTGGGCTTCATTGCTGCCGCCTGGATCAGCCGCCCGGTCGTCGAACTCACCCGCGCCGCCGAACGGATCGCCCAGGGTGATTTCGCCACGCCGGTGACGGTGCGCGAGCGCTTCGCCGCGAAAGAGCTGGGCGCCCTCGCCCGCAACTTCAACCAGATGGTCACGCGGCTGGGCAGCGCATACCAGACGCTCGAAGAGAAGGTGGCGCAGCGTACCTCCGAGCTCCAGGCCGCGAACCAGGAGCTGGCCCGCGCCAACAAGCTGAAGTCGGAGTTCCTGGCCAACGTTTCGCACGAGCTCCGCACACCGCTGTCGGCGATCATCGGCTTCTCCCAGATCCTCCTCGACGGCATCGATGGGCCAATGAACGAGGAGCAGCAGCAGGACATTCTCCAGGTGAACCGGAGCGGTCAGTCATTACTGGCGCTGATCAACCAGATCCTCGATCTGAGCAAGATCGAGGCGGGCAAGATGGAGCTGGCCATCGAGCGCATCGAGCTTCCGACATTGGTCACGTCGGTCCTGGAAAGCATCAGCCCGCTGGCCCAGGAAAAGGGCCTCCGGATCGACACGCGCTTTGCGCCCGGGCTGCCTGCGGTGGAGGCCGATGCTGGACGTCTCAAGCAGATCCTCATCAATCTGCTATCAAACGCCGTGAAGTTCACCGAGCGCGGCCACATCGAAGTGATCGCCCAGCCGTCGGGGCGCATGGTTCGGATCGCGGTCAAGGACACGGGCATCGGGATCTCCGCGGAGGCGCAAAAGGTGATCTTCGAGGAGTTCGTTCAGGGCGACGGCAGCAGTACCCGGCGGCACGGCGGCACCGGTCTCGGTCTGAGCATCGTTCGCAAACTCGTTGAGATGCACGGCGGCGCGGTCACCGTGGTCAGTGAGCCTGGGATGGGCAGCACGTTCACCTTTACGATCCCCGCCTGGGCGTCGGTCCAGGGGACGCTCGCGGCCCCGCAGCGCCGGCCGTTACGGCGACCCAATCACGGGTTACCCGGCGCCGCAATCCTCGTGGTCGACGATGACCCGAGCGTCCGGCAACTGATCTCCCGACACCTGGAGCAAGAGGGCTGGAAGACGGTACAGGCTTCGAATGCGACGGATGCGCTGCAGCTGGCCCGCGAGAGCCGGCCGCTGCTGATCACGCTCGACATCATGATGCCCGACGCATCTGGTTGGTGGGTGCTGGAAAAACTGAAGGAGGATCCGCGTACCGCCGGGATTCCAGTGCTGGTCGTCACGATCGTTGAAGACCAGCGGATGGTCTTTGACCTGGGCGCCTCCGATTATCTCGGCAAGCCATACGACCGCAGCACCCTGATCGCCAAGATTCACCGCCTGCTCCCACAACTCCATGGCAAGCGCGTGCTGGTGGTCGACGACGATCCCGAGGCCCGCACCATTCTCGGTCGCGTGCTGAAGGATGAAAACGCCGAGGTCGTCATGGCGTCAAGTGGCGATGAGGCGCTGACGCTGATCGCCCAGTCGCCGCCCGACCTGGTCCTCCTCGATCTGATGATGCCGGGAATGAGCGGCTTCGAGATGGTGGCTCGGCTGCGAGCGCAGCCGCAGGGAGCGCATATCCCGGTCATGATCGTCAGCGCCAAAGACCTCACCCCCGAAGACATCTTGACCCTCAACGGACACGTCCAGC
>CAZRMD010000298.1:0-3636 GCA_964601135.1 uncultured Actinomycetes bacterium
CGGCGAAGAAGCCTGCCGCAAGACCTACATCCGCGAGGAGCAGCTCGACGACCAATCATGTAGCGATGATCGAAGGCGATGACGCGGGTTCGATCGTCATGGCCGATGACGAGGTTGTCCCACTCCGGGAGAAATCGAGGAGGAGCTGGCGTTTGCGGATCGGGGAGGGGACCGTCGGGAACGTCGAACAATTCGCGCCCGGCATCGTCCTTGAAGGTTCGCAGTTGGGGACGCAGCTTTTCAAAAACGGCACGCAGGCCGGTTAATCCCGACCAGGCCGCCATGTCGGCCACCGTGGCGGGACCGAACGCATTCAGATAGCGGGGAACAAGGCGTTCGATGGAGGGCTTGCGACTCAGCGGGCGACCAAGCCATTGCTCCGCCGTTGCCCAGGTCGCGGGCCCTCGCTCTCCCCACAGCCCACGGGGCGGCAATTGCACCAGCGGCACCAGGTGACGAATCCCGTAGGCGAGCGACATGGCGTCTCGGTATGGCCACCGTTGTTGGAGCATGGTGCCGAGTTGGGGCAAGGTCAGGGGCTTCCTCGCAAGCAGTCTGGTTGCTTCAGCGGTCAGTTCATCGACGTTAATGCCGGCGCCGCCTCGTCGAAACGGCGAGGAGGCCAGCGTCCGCGTGAGCAAGGGGGAGAAGAGGGGCCGCAGCTGAAGGGCGTCGCGCGCCGTCAGCAGATGGAGGGTGTTGCGCAGAATGGCCATGCGAACGGCCCGGCGTTTGGTGATCAGGTCCGCCAACTCCTCTGGCCGAAATTCCTCGAGCCGCGTCCATAAGCCGATGTACGGTGCGTTTGGAACCTGAGCCTGCATCGCGATCAGGTGCTCGATCTCCTCGGCCGCCGTGGTCTTTCGGCGTCGCAGCAGGTCCTGGCGCGCGAGCAGGGCGCGGTTCAGGGCGCGCTGGTCGAGCACTCTCCCCGAACCGCGCGTCGTCACCGGAACCGAGCTACCGAGGTGGCAGTTGCTGAACGGCCCAGCGGTTGCCGTCGGGATCGCTGAAGAACACGAATGAGCCCCAATCGAATTTCTGTACCTCACTCACGTCCACGCCGCGTCCGGCGAGTTCGTCCCGAGCGGCATTGATGTCCGAGACGACCAGCTGCAAACCCTGAGCAGAGCCGGGCGGCGTCTGAACCAGTCCTTTTCCTAAGGCGATCGAGCAGGCCGATCCCGGCGGTGTCAACTGGACGAAGCGCACGTCGTCGCTGACCTGATAGTCATGATCAGCATGAAATCCGGCCTGTTCGGTGTAGAAGCGCTTCGCCCGATCAGGGTCGGAGACGGGAATTGCCACCAGCTCGAGCTTGTAATCCATCTGCGTCCTCCTTCGCAACCTGCCTGACGGCTTCTCTACCTAGAAAACTCTAGCACGGAACGGAATATTCCGTTCCGGATGTTATAGTGTCGCAACATGCCTCCATCCATTGCCGCGTTGAGCGGCCGGCGAGGCGAGGCCGCCCGGAACGACGAGCGCATTCTGCAGGCGGCGCGCGAGATCTTTTTGGCTGACCCCGACGCCCCCATCTCGGCGGTTGCGGATCGCGCCGGCGTCGGCATCGGCGCACTCTATCGTCGCTACCCGGGCAAGGACGAGCTGTTGCGCCATCTGGCCAAGCAAGGGCTGGAACGGTACGTGGCGACCGTCGAGACGGCGCTGCAACAGAAGGACGATGCGTGGACTTCCTTCAGCACCTTCATGCGCCATGCCCTCGAGGCCGGATCCGGGTCGCTGACGGCTCGTTTCGGCGCTGCGATCACCGCCACTGCCGACATGCACCGGCTCGGCCGTCAGGCCAACGTGCTGACCGGGCGCCTCCTGCGTCGGACGCAACGCGCCGGCGCGCTCCGGAAGGATATCCAGGTGGGCGACCTGTCGCTGCTACTCGAGCAGCTGCAGTCGGTCAAGCTGGCAACCGGGGAGCGCAGCCGTCAGCTCCGGCATCGCTACCTGGTCCTGGCACTCGATGCCTTGCATAGCGCCGGCTCGGCGAAACTTCCTGGACCGGCGCCTCGCTGGGAGGAGATCAGTGGCCGGTATCAAGCGGTGCCGCCGAGCCGGTCGCCTGCATCATCGAATCGACCGCCGACCCGACGATCAGGATCAAGACGAGCAGGGCCAGCTGCGCGAAGGGCGACACGGCCAGCCCGATGAAGGCGGTCGGCAGCACCAGCGCAGCCAGAAGCAGTCGGATGGCGAGCGATCCGCCGCGCACGAGCCGGCGAAAGACCACCAGCCCGAGCAGGTAGACGCTGACGCCGGCGGCGAGCAAGAAGGCCGTTGCCATGGTCGCCGGTTCGCCGTAGCGAACGACGGCCAGCTTCATCCCGGTCGCCATCAGCACAATCCCGCCGAGCACCGGAAGGAACGTATAGCCGAAGGCGTTGAGCGACAGCCATGGGCGCTTTTCCGGCGGCGCCATGCCCAGTGCGATTTCCGCGCGTCGCTCTTCGCCGTTGAAGTACAGCCACCAGAGTGCTGCGGCCAGCGCCAGCCCGAGCAGCGCCGTCAGGATGCGGCCAGCGGGGAGGTCGATCGTCCCCAGGCCGATGCCAACCGCCACCACCGACTCGCCAATCGCGATCAGCAGGATCAGGCCGTGGCGTTCGACGAAATGTCCGGCGCGGATCTGGAAGCCGCTGATGCGCGTGATGTAGGGCGTGATCCAGTGCAGCACGAAGCCAGCGGCAAACAGGGCCAGCCGGGTCGAGCCGGTAGCCAGACCGCCGATGAGCAGCAACGCCGCGGTGATGATGTTGAAGGGACCAAGCCCGAGCATCGCCTTCAGCACGCTCTGATGCGACACGCGAAGGAAGAGGCCGGTATGGATCAACGTGACGATCAGGTAGCCGATGCCGAACGCCGCGCCGCCACCGCTGAAGGCGGTGGGGATCGAAAGGGCGACCATGAGAAAGCCGCCCATCCCGACGAGGAGCAGTAAACGGACCCCGAGCTCGCGAGGTGGAACCGCGTTGGTCAGCCAGGCGTAGCCGCCGTACATCCACCACACGTTGCCGAAGATCAATGTCGCTTGCAGGAGGCCGGTCCAACTGGGGTCGCGAGCCAGCAAGGTCGTCAGCTGGGTGATGGTGAAGACGAAGACCAGGTCAAAGAAGAGTTCCAGGCTGGAGACGCGCTCGCCCGTGTCGGCGAGCGAGGGACTTGCCGTTCTGGCCATCGCGCAGCAGTATATGAATGGATGTCAGACGCCGGTCAAACCACGAATACGGTCGCCGATGCCGAGCTTCGCGTCATTCACGCCGAGCAGCGGCGACCCGACGTCGCGAGCGGCGCAATGGTGCGCGAGGCGGCCATCTCAAGGGCGCTTGTCGGTGCCGAACGAATCTGGGTCGGCTATGTGGAGCTGCCACCAGGAATGAGCTCGGCGCCGCACCACCACGGGGAATGCGAGAGCGCGATTTACGTCATCTCGGGTGAGGCAAGGTTCCGCACCGGGGAGGGATTCAAGACGACGGAGACGGCGCGCCCTGGCGATTTCGTGTGGGTGCCGCCTGAGGTTCCGCACATCGAAGAGAATGCCAGCACGACGGAACCCGTGCGGATGGTCGTCGTTCGATCGACCCAGGAAACGCTCGTCTTCAATCTGTAGGCTTGCGCCATCAA
>CAZRMD010000299.1:0-3632 GCA_964601135.1 uncultured Actinomycetes bacterium
ATATCTTACCCACGCTTCACCCGAGATTTCCCTGAGCGACCCCACGCTCAGCGTAAAAGAAAGGGCCGCCCTGGTTAGAGCGGCCTTATGGGGGTCGTAGAAATCTAGGCTAGTGCTGGTTTGTGGCGCTCGCGTAGTACACGACGCAGCCGCCGGCATTGCTGTTGAAGTTGTTGCTCCACAGCGACTGCACGGCAAAGGTGCCAGTCGAGAGCGTGATATTCGTCGCGGCGCCCTGGCCACTCGAGATCCAGGCGCACTTGTCGCCGTTCTCATTGCCGGCGCTGTCGAGCCAGCCGGTGTTCGGGAATGGATCCGTGATGCTCTCGGCGTACTCATGGCCCCCGACGATGCTCACACCGTCCAGTAGACCGGCGCTGCCCGAATTGACAAAGTTTTGCCCACAGGCGGTGCCGGCATCGGTCTGATACGGGAAGTTGGTGTAGGCGATCGTCCCGTAGCTTGAGCTTGTCGAGCTGTGCCAGGCGCAGAACTGCGTGCCGAATCCGCTGGTCGAATGGCCGGTCGGCGTGGCGATGATGTACTGGACATCGGCATTCGACGCGCTGGTGGTGTTGCCGAAGTGGGCTGCCGAGCGGGCGGCTTCCTGAGCGAGCGTGCTCTGCGTGATCGACGACGGCAGCGGGTTCGTGTTGTCCGACCAGGTCCCCTTGAGCTGGCCGAGTGGATTTCCGACGTAGACAGCGCCCGCTACGGTCGTGCAGTTGCTGGTTCCACTGGCGACGTTGTCGCAGTACTGGGTCGTGGAGTTGATCCAGGTGCTGCCGCCCACGCCGTTGAAGAAGTTCTGCTGGTACGCGGCCTCACCAGACGGATCACTCGTCCAGCCCCAGTAGGTGATGTAGACCCCCGGTGCGTGCTCGACGGCGCCGCCATGCGAGAACAGGTTGCTGCCACCGCCGCCCCCTGGCTTGCGGCTGCCCTTCACGTGCAGCTGGTGCGCTGCGCCGCTGTGAATCGCGGACGCTGAGCTTGAGCCCGCGGCGCTCGCGGTGCCCGACAATGACAGTAGCAGCGCACCCGACACCGCCAAAGGCATGAGGATACGTCGAAGGTGTTCCATGGTTGCCCTCCCAGGCCTTTTCGTTATGAGGCAGGCCTAGCCGATCTGAACAATGCTTGTATCAGGTTCGTCAGAAAAACGCAAGAGTTTTGGTGAAGCTTTTGGCCAGGATCAGCGGACGCTAATGGTCGCGCTCCAGCTGGTAACGCCGTCGGTCGCCTTCAGGTTGGCAACGCCCGAAGCGACCGCACAGTACTCACCCAGCCGCGTTCCGACCGTTGGCGTTTCGGCCTGGGTACTGAGGGAAACAACGGCCGTTCCAGTCAGGTTGATGGGCGACCATCGGCGATTGGACGATCCGAGCAGATCAACTTCGACCAGGCCACCCACGGGAACATTGACCGTCTTCCCGTTATCTGAGGCGGTCAGCGTCGCATCGGCCGCCGGGTAGGGAAAGGTCAAGCTCCGACAGTCGCGCGGCGTCGGGGTGGCCGCTGGCCCCTGATTTTCCGAGGAACTACCGCAGCCTGCGAGGAATACTCCAAAGGCGACGGCGATCGCTGCGCTCCGCGCCCGCGAAGCGATCAGTCGCGTGGTTCCCGTGGTGGACGGAACTGCAGCAGTGACCAGGCGCCCAGCCATCCAATCAAGGCACCAAAGATGATGGCCAGCGCCAGTTCCAATCCGAGGTTGACGATCAGCTTGCTGGTATCCACCGCGGCCGCCCTCTGCGTCGGGGTCAGATGGTTGAAGGCCGCCTGTCCGGCCGGCAGATACGAAAGAAAGATATCGGCGACGATGGTCCGGAACAGCTCACTGATCCCACCGGCCAGCGCACCCATCTGCAGGCCGGGCGCTGCGGACCTGGTGATCGCGGCCAGCTTTCGGCCGGCGCCTCCAATGCTCAGCAGGCCGAGCGCGGTCGTGACAAAGTTCGAGAGGATCGTTGGACTGAGGTCGTTGGTGGCCAGCACGGCGACGACCCGGATGATGAGCGCGAAGACGCCGGCCACAACGCCGAACAGCACCCCTTCGCGGACGATCAAGCCAACGCGCGCCACTAATTCAGCCGGCTGATCAGTTCGCCGCGAAGCTGTTTGACCCGTGGCGCGTCCTCGGGCTCGGGACGCACCGCCAGGTAGCGAGTGAAATCTTGCAAGGCTCGGGTATCATGCCGCAGCTGAAACAGGATCAGCCCTCGGTCGCGCCATTCTGAGGTCAGATGTGGATCGGCCAGCATGATGCGGTCGCTGGCGGCGAGCGCCCGTGCCAGATCCCCACGCGATAAATACAGGCTCTTCAAGTTGTTCAAGATTCGGGCCAGGATCTGGCGCTTGGTCGAAGGCTCGAGCAGCGCCGGGCGCATCTGGACCGTACCGCCGTACATTTCTTCCAGCATCTTCGCGCATTCGTCGCGCGTGAGCGTCCGCCCGTTGAAGGCGTCGATGAAGACTTCGCCGCTTTTGGGCGCATATTTCACCAGGAAGTGGCCCGGCATCCCAACCCCACGAACTGGCAGACCCGCTCTCTCCCCCACCGCCATGTACAGCACCGCCAGCGTGATTGGAATTCCCACCCGACGGTCGATGACCTCGTTGAGAAAACTATTGCGCGGGTCGTAGTACTCGTCGCGATTGCCCTTGAAGTGCTGTTCCTCGAAGAAGTACGTGTTCGCCATCTCGACGACCGCGCTGGGCTCGACGACACCTTGGACCCGACGTTTCAGATCGGTCGCCATCTGGGCGATCCGGTTCAGATAAACGCCGGGACGAAGCTCCGGATATTCTTCAGCGGCGATCAGCAGGGCGCCCTCCGCCAGGTCCATCTCCCCTTCCGGCGTTTGCAGCAGGCGCGCAAAGGCGTCGCGTGCTTCGGCCGGCGTCATCGCCCATAGTGTAGGCATGGCCTTTCCGGACCGCGTGTTTCTGATCGTCGTCGAGACTGATGGCGAGCGTGACCCGGATCGAATGCCGCTGCTGAACCGAACGAACGGCCCCACCCGGCTCACGCCGGCCTTCAGCAGCATGCAGCTGGCCACGACCTTCCTCGCCCAGGCCCAGGAACTCGGATACTTCGTCAAACTCGACTACATCTTCCCGGCTGACACCCGCCGGCTTGCCGAGGACTTTCCCGGGCATGAATTCAGGCTCGACCCCAGTCCCGAGGTCTTTTTCGAGAGCCCGCCGAGCCCTTAGGGCGGGCACAAGCCCGCGGCTCCTCGCACGTTACATCCCCGTCATATGCCTCGCTTCAGGCATCGGCTTGCCCTCAAGATCGTCCTTCCCTTTGCGCTGCTCACCGTCGCCATTGGGACGGTAGGCACCCTGCTGGCAACCGGCCAGCTGAGCAGCCGCAGCCAGGAAGCCTTCGATAACCAGCTGATTCACGACGGGTTCGTGGTCCAGTCGATGGAGCAGAGCGCCGACGCCAACCGGCACGCGATCGTCCGCCTGCTGACCGCCGGGCCGGGGCTAAGCCAGAACTGGCCCAAGGCATCGTCGCTGCAGATGTGGCTGGAGCGCGCGCTCGCCATCCACCCCAACGTCATCGTCGAGACGGTCGATCCATCCGGCCGCGAGATTGTCGGCGTCGTCGGCCACGGGAGCCT
>CAZRMD010000300.1:0-3629 GCA_964601135.1 uncultured Actinomycetes bacterium
TGCGGCTCCCCTTGAATCCCTGGCCCCCGGCGGAGCCCCAGGCGACGACGTTGCCGGTGGTGTCGGTGATGGAGACGATCGTGTTGTTGAACGTGGACTGGATGTGCGCCTGCCCGACCACCACGTTCTTGCGCTCGCGACGGCGAGTGCGGACAGCCTTCTTCTTCTTGCCCATCTGGTTCTACTTCGCCTTCTTCTTGCGCGCGCTGACGGTGCGCTTCGGACCGCGACGAGAGCGCGCATTGGTGCGCGTGCGCTGGCCGCGAACCGGCAGGCCCGCGCGGTGACGGCGGCCGCGATAGCTGCCGTTCTCGATGAGCCGCTTGATGTTCATCTGGACCTCGCGCCGGAGGTCACCTTCGATGAGGATCGACTTGTCGGTGCTCTGGCGGTCGATCACCTGGCGCAGTCGTGCCACGTCCTCGTCGGTGAGGTCGCGCACGCGCACCTCGGGGCTGATGTTGGCGGCCCTCAGCAGCTTCTCGGAGGTGGTGCGGCCGATGCCGTGAATGTAGGTCAGTGAGATCACCACCCGCTTGTCGCGGGGTATGTCGATACCGGCGATGCGCGCCATTAGCTCTTGCCTACCCCTGCCGCTGCTTGTGCTTGGGGTTGCTGCAGATGACCCGCACCACACCCTCGCGCTTGATCAGCTTGCACTTCGGACAGATCCGCTTGACCGACGGTCGAACCTTCATCTCTTGACGTCTGTAATCCTTCCTCTGCTGTTGTCCTGCTCGGCGAGGTCGACCGTCACCCGGTCACCGGCGCGGAGGCGCACGAAGTGGGTTCCGAGGCGGTCGGCGACGTGAGCGAGGACCTTGCGCCCGTTTTCGAGCTCCACGCGGAACATACCGTTCGGGAGGGGCTCCAAAACCACTCCGCGGACGCCGCGGGGTGGCTCGGGCACAAACGAAGATTGTATCTCAAACTGCTTTCCGCTGGCGCTGCAGGCCGGACTCGGGCTCCGTCAGGATCCACGGCCCATCCTTGGTGATGGCCACCGTGTGCTCGTAGTAGCTGGACAGGCTTCCGTCAACGGTGCAGACGGTCCAGCCGTCCGGCTTGATGTAGACGTCGGGTGAGCCCTGGTTGACCATGGGCTCGATCGCCAGGGTCATTCCGACTTTGAGCTCAGGGCCGGTCCCCGGGCGTCCGAAGTTGGGCAGCTGCGGGTCTTCGTGCATGTTGCGCCCGATGCCGTGGCCGACGAACTGCCTGATGACGCTGAAGCCGGCGGCCTCGACGTGGCTCTGCACGGCGTGTGAGATGTCGCCCAGCCGGTGGCCGGGGTGGCACTGCTCGATCGCCTTCCAGAACGACTCTTCGGTCACCCGGACCAGGCGCATCGCCTCGGCGCCCACCGGCGGCACCGGAACGGTCACGCCCATGTCCGCCCAGAAGCCGTTCAGCACCAGGCCGAGGTCGAGACTGACCAGGTCGCCGGGTTGGATCTTCCGGCGGCCCGGGATGCCGTGGACCGCCTCGTCGTTGACCGACACGCAGATCGACTTCGGGAAGCCGTTGTAGCCGAGAAAGCCAGGCCGGCCACCGGCCTCGCGAATGCGGGCGTCGGCGAGCTTGTCGAGCTCCTCGGTGCGCACTCCGGGCTGGCAGGCCGCCTTGAGCTCGTCGACGACGCGGCTGAGCGCGATGCCGGCGCGGCGCATCTGCTCAAGCTCGTGGGACGTCTTGAGATTGATCACGCTGCGCCCCGCGACCGCCATGAGCATCGCCGACCAGAGGCTCGAGAGGCGCCGCCCTGCTTGATCGTCATGCCGCGGCATCCCCCTCGATCGCCCGTTCGATCTGCTCCCTGACGGTCTCGATCGGCTGCAGGGCGTCGACGTCTGTCACCAACCCCTTCGCGCGGTAGTACTCGATCACAGGGACAGTGTCGCGCATGTAAACCTGGACCCGGACCCGCGCCGCCTCGGGCGTGTCGTCCTGGCGCTGGATCAGCTTGGCGCCGTCGACCGGGCAGGTCTCGCCGGGTCCGGGCGGGTTCGTGATCCGGTTGTAGGTGCGGCCGTCCTTGGGGCAGATGAGGCGGCTGGAGAGACGCTTGACCAGCTCGTCCTCGGGCGCCTGCAGGTAGATGGCGTGGTCGAACCGGCGGCCCAGCTCCGCCATCAGCTCGTCGAGGGCCTGGGCCTGAGGGATGGTCCGCGGAAAGCCGTCGAAGATGACGCCCGGCTGCGTGTCGGGCTCCTGGAGCCGGTTGCGCACGATCTGGATGGTGAGGTCGTCGGGCACCAGCTCGCCCGCCTTCATGATGCCGTCGACCCGCGTGCCAAGCTCGGTTCCCCTGGCCGCCTCGGCGCGGAAGATATCGCCGGTCGACAGCTGCGGAATCCCGTACTTGGCCTTGAGGAACTCGGCCTGGGTGCCCTTGCCCGAGCCCGGCGCGCCGAAGAGCAGCAGGTTCACGCCGCGCTTGCCCTCGTCAACGGATGAAGCCCCGGTACTGACGCATGATGAGCTGGGTTTCGAGCTGCTTCATGGTGTCGAGGGCGACGCCGACGACGATCAGGATGGCGGTGCCACCCAGGGTGGCCTGGGTTTGCGGGATGCTCGTGAGCTTGGCGGTGAGGATCGGCAGCAGCACTGTGATGAAGCCGAGGAAGCAGGCGCCGGCGAAGGTCACCCGGTTCATGACCTTGGCCAGGTAGTCCGCCGTGGGGCGGCCGGGACGGATGCCGGGAATGAAGCTCGAGTAGCGCTTGAGGTTCTCGGCCACGTCGTTCACGTCGAAGGTCACAGCCGTGTAGAAGTACGTGAAGCCGAAGACGAACAGGAAGTAGAGGACGTTGTAAGCGACGTCCGCCTGGATGTTCGGGCCGGCCGGCTGCCAGTAGGCGTGGACCCAGTCCGCCACTGTCTTGAACCAGGTGCCCGATGGGGCGGCCGACAGGTAGTTGGCCACGATGGTCGGGAAGAACATGATCGAAATCGCGAAGATGATCGGGATCACGCCCGCCTGGTTGACCCGGATGGGCAGGAACGAGGCCCGGCCCTGCACCGTGCGCGAGCCCCCGGTGACCCGCTGGGCGGACTGGATCGGGATCTTCCGGACCGCCTGCTGGACTTCGATGATGAAGGCGGTGACCACGAGCGCGATCAGCCCGAAGGTGATGAAGGGCAGGTAGTCCGCCAGTCCGTTGCCGCCCTGGTGCGACTGGATCGTGGAGACGATCGTGCGCGGGGCCCGGCCGATGATTCCGGCGAAGATGACGAGCGAGATGCCGTTGCCGATGCCGTACTCGGTGATCAGCTCGCCGAACCACATCAGCATCACGGTTCCGGAGGTGAGCGTGAGGATGATCGCGAGCCGCGTGAACCACTGCATGTCGGCGGGCAAAATCGCCGGCGTCGTGTTCTGGAAAAGGACGGTCAGGCCGTAGGCCTGGCCCACCGCGAGGGCGACCGTCAGATAGCGCGTCCAGCGGGTGATGCGGCGGCGGCCCTGCTCGCCCTCCTTGGAGATCTCCTTGATGCGCTCGGAGACCACCGTCATCAGCTGCATGATGATGCTGGCGTTGATGTACGGATTGACGCCCATTGCGACCACCGAGAAGGTGGAGAGGCCGCCTCCGGAGAAGAGGTCGAGGAGTCCCAGCAGCGCCTGG
>CAZRMD010000301.1:0-226 GCA_964601135.1 uncultured Actinomycetes bacterium
ACCAAGACGGCAAGACCAGGCTCACCATGCGGATGCTCTTCGAGTCTGTAGCTGGATACAACCTGGTGAAGGGCTATGCCGTCGAGGGGAACAAGCAGACTCTCGATCGTCTCGAGGCGCTACTGGCCGAAATGGCTTAACCGCGGACTCATTAACTGTTCTCGATCCCCGCCGCCAGGTCGCTGCACTCGAAGCCGTGGCGGCGGCATTCCGGAGGAAAGACGTC
>CAZRMD010000301.1:236-3623 GCA_964601135.1 uncultured Actinomycetes bacterium
CGCTACTGGCCCAAGCGGCTTAGAAATGTGGGACCTGAACCCCTGACGGGTCTCGATCCCCGCCGCCAGGTCGCTACGCTTGAAGCCCTCGCCCTGGCGCTCAACGCGAGAGTCGTCGCGTGAAGGAAATCGAAAGGAATCGAGATGGCTAACCGTCCTGCGCAAACTGGATACGCCCGCGTCAACGGGCTCAAGCTGTACTATGAGGTCCACGGCAAGGGACAGCCGCTGGTTTTGATTCATGGTGGCTTGAGCACGATCGATACGTTTTTTGGTCAGCTTCTGCCAGCCCTGGCGGAGACCCGACAGGTCATTGCCGTCGAGCTGCAGGCTCATGGGCATACCGCCGACGTCGATCGCCGGTTGAGCTACGAGCTGATGGCGGACGACATTGCCGCGCTGATCGAGCACCTCGGATTCGGAAAGGCCGACGTCTTCGGCTTCTCGCTGGGTGGTGGCGTCGCGCTGCAAACTGCTATCCGGCACCCGGAGGCGGTGCGCAAGCTCGTCGTCGTCTCAGCCCCCGCTAGGCGTGATGGCTGGTACCCCGAGGTCCTGGCGGGAATGGCGTCGATGAATGCCGAGGCGATGGTTGGGTCGCCGATGCATGCGGCCTACCTGAATACCGCGCCAAACCCGAACGATTGGCCCGTGTTGGTCGCCAAGACAAGGCAGCTTTTGGGTGAAGACTATGACTGGGCGCCAGCCGTCGAGGCGATCGAGGTGCCAGTGCTGATCGTGGTCGGAGATGCCGACAGCGTCCGACTCGCGCATGCCGTTGAGTTGTTTGGATTGCTCGGCGGCGGCAAGCAGGACGGTGATATGGGTGGGCTCCCGCGTTCACAGCTCGCCGTTCTTCCCGGCACGACGCACTTCACCATTATGGCCCGCACCGATCTGCTGCTTCCGATCGTCGTGCCATTTCTCGACGCACCAGTACTTGAAGGGAGTGATCGTTAAATGAGCACCGGAGGATTGTCCGAAACACGCCTTGCCCGGATGCACGACGTCATGGCCGGCTACGTCGAGCGCGGCGAGGTGCCCGGACTCGTGACGCTGATTAGCCGGCGGGGCGAAGTGCACGTCGACGTGATTGGCCGGAAGGCCGTCGGCGGCGACCCGATCCAGCGCGATACCATCTTCCGCATTTCCTCGATGACCAAGCCAATCACGGCCGTGGCGACGATGATCCTGGTCGAGGAATGCAAGCTGCGGCTGGACGAGCCGGTGGACCAGCTGCTGCCCGAGCTGGCCGATCGCCGGGTGCTGAAGCGGCTCGAGGGGCCGCTCGACGACACCGTGCCGGCGAACCGTCCGCTCACCGTGCGCGACTTGCTGACCTTTCGCCTGGGCTTCGGCCAGCTGATGGCGCCGCCGGACGCGTACCCGATCCTGAAGGCCGCCAACGAGCAGCAGATCGGGATGGGTCCGCCGAATCCAGCGGCGATGCCCGGGCCCGACGAGTGGATCCGCCGCCTGGGGACGCTGCCGCTGATGCACCAGCCGGGCGAGCGGTGGCTGTACAACACGGGGTCGGACGTGCTGGGCGTGTTGATCGCGCGCGCTTCGGGCCAGCCGCTCGAGACGTTCTTCCGCGAACGCATCTTTGAGCCGCTTGGCATGAAGGACACCAGCTTCAGCGTGCCCGCGACCAAGCTTAACCGGTTCGCGACCAGCTATTGGACCAACTTCCAAACCGGGGCGGTCGAGCTCTATGACCCGGCCGAGGGTGGCCAATGGAGCCGTCCGCCCGCGTTCCCGTCTGGCGCCGGAGGACTCGTCTCGACCATCGACGACTACCTGGCCTTCGGTCAGCTGCTGCTCAACCGAGGCAAGCACGGCAACGAGCGCATTTTGTCGCGTCCGTCGGTCGAGACCATGACCACCGACCAACTGATGCCCGAGCAAAAGGCCAGGTCCGGCTTAGTTTCGGGCTTCTTTAACGATCACGGTTGGGGATTTGGCGTGTCTGTCGTCACGGGTCGCGACGGATTGGCATCCATCGGCCGGTTCGGCTGGGACGGTGGCCTGGGCACGTCCTGGTATTCGGATCCACGGGAAGAGCTGGTCACCATCCTGATGACCCAAAGCGCCTGGACGTCACCCAATCCGCCAAACGTCTGTCGCGATTTCTGGACCCTGGCGTATCAGGCGATCGACGACTGAGGCGGACGCGGCGGGCATGGTATGTGCGAAGCTGGCGCGCAAGACCACGGGGCATGGGCCGAGGCAACAGTACGGAATAGCAATTAGAGAGCTTCTGGGGAAAGGCCCCGTTAGCACTGGGGCATTGCATGTTCGCAAACTTCAGAAGAGTCTTAAGCGACACGACTCCTGGCTTGCGGCCCAAGGTGATCGGGCTTTACTCGGCACTCATCACCAGCACGCTCGTCGTGTGGGGTCTCACGATCCTGACCGCGATCCGCTTTCCCTTTATTTTTCCCCCCGCTTTGCTCGCCTATAGCTTCGGGCTGCGACACGCCTTCGACGCCGATCACATCTCGGCGATTGACAATGTGATCCGCAAGCTGATGCAAGATCGCAAAGAGCCAGTGCTGGTCGGTTTCTACTTCTCGATCGGCCATTCGACGGTTGTCTTTATCCTGGCAGCACTGGTAGCGGCTGGCTCGACAGTTATTTCAAACAGTCTGGCTAATGACAACTCCGGGCTGAAGTTCTGGGGCGGGCTGATTGGAAGCAGCATTGCCGCGCTCTTTCTCTTTGCCATCGCCATCATGAACATGATCGTCCTGGTCCAGATCATTCAGACTTTCCGCAATGTCACCAAAGGCAATGCCTACGACGAGCAGGAAATTGAAGAATACCTGAACAAACGCGGATTCTATGCGCGCATCTTCCGCCCGATCTTCAAGAGCGTCGATGAGAGTTGGAAGATGTATCTGGTGGGCTTCATCTTTGGACTAGGCTTTGACACGGCTACTGAGACCGGCCTGCTGGTCATCTCCGGCTCGCTGGCGGCCAAGCATATCCCATTTTGGGTCGCGCTGCTGTTTCCCTTGCTCTTCACGGCAGGCATGAGTTTGTGCGATACCACCGATGGCGTGATGATGCGGGGCGCCTACGGCTGGGCCTTGGTCAAGCCCGTTCGCAAGCTGTACTACAATGTGTCGATCACGACAACCTCGGTGCTCGTGGCGCTGTTCGTTGGCACGATCGAGACGCTGGGCATTGTCGCCGGACAGTTGCGCCTCGCCGGGGGCTTCTGGGATGTCATCAACAATGCTAAGGACCAGTTCGGGCTGCTCGGGGTGGCTATCGTGGGGATCTGTATCCTCAGTTGGGCCATCTCGGCCATCATCTACAAGGCCAAGAAATACGACGAACTTGAGAGCATCGGTACGGCTGCATCGCCTGCAGCAGAACGTG
>CAZRMD010000302.1:0-3586 GCA_964601135.1 uncultured Actinomycetes bacterium
TTGCTTGAGATAGGTCTGGTAGGGCACGCCCATGAGGTCGGCGGCCCGCTTGATCACGCCCAGCTGGGGCCGTCCCCACCGGAAGTTGACGCGTACCTCCTTGCTCGAGAGCTCGCGTTCCGCCTGGGCGATCTGGCGCGCGACCTCGGCCTCGTGCTCGCGAGCCCGGGCTGGCGAGAAGCCCATCTCTTCGAAGCTCTGGTCTCCGAGGTCTTCGAGCTCGTAGTCGTCCGGCGTGAGTCCATGGCCCTGATGGGAGCCCGCGGCCCCGAGGCCTTCACCTCTGTTCGCGTCCTGACGTTTCATGGACGAGTGCCCTCCTCTCGATCACGCACGTCAAAGCAGCTCACCACCATCACGCGCCGTTTCGAAGTCCAGCCAGTACCACAAGATGCCGATCTCGCCCGCGCGACCGTCGTAGCCGGCGAAGTAGAGTCACGTAAAGTGTGTAAGTCGCCAGGCAGGCAGCAAGCAGGCGTAGATTGTGAAGGCACCACCGCCATGGTCTTCCGAAGTTGCGAGACCCAGGAAAGGAGATCCATGGCGGTGGCAGACAACAGCATGATGATCCACGAGGTCGTAGGCAAGGTCTTGGGCGAGTACATCCTCGCCGTGCCGCGTAGCGTAGGCGATCGTCAAGCCGCCCGTCCGCGATCGCGGTCGGCTACGCCGCTTGGCCGGGCTTGGCGTGGAGCTGCTTGAACTCGTCGGGCATGAGCACGGCGCCCGGACTTCGGATGGCGGCTTCCGCGACGGCCTGGAGGTAGGCCTTGGGGGAGATGCCGGCGATCTTCGCGCTCTCCATGAGGGTGTAGAGGATGGCAGCCACTTCCGTCCCTCGTCGGGAGCGCGAGCCGTAGAAATTCTTGCGGCCGAGCACCAGCCCGCGCAGCGCACGCTCGGCCGCGTTGTTCGAGAGCGGCACGCGTGGGTCTTCGAGGAACACGCGTAGCCCCGCCTCCTGGTTCAGCAGGTAACCCAGAGCCTCCCCGATCCCCGAACGCGGCAGCACCGTCGGCTGGATCTTCCGTGCCCAGGCGAACAGGGCGTCGACGATGGGCCGGCTCTCCTTGGCTCGCCGCTCCGCGCGGTTCTGGTCGGTGGCGCTAGCCTCCGCGGCGAACAGGTCCCGGATGGCGGCGAGGGCGTGGGCGGCCTCGTCGGGCGCGTTCTTCTCGCACTCGACGAACTTGCGACGCGCATGGGCCCAGCAGTTCGCCACGACGAAGGTCTTCTTCTGTGCGGCCAGGCTGGTGTAGACGGTGTAGGCGTCCGCGAGCACGATGCCCTGGTAGCTGCCCAGCACCTCGGACGCCGCGGCCTTGGAACGGGAGTCGCGGATGCTGAAGGCCACCAGGTCGGGCGAGACCAGTCCCCACGCCTGCCAGGTCTTGTTCTCCTTGACTTTGGCGCCGTCCAGGAAGGGCCAGCGCGTCTCGTCCGCGTGGATGACCGGGCAGGCCAGAATGGCCGACTTGATGGCCGCGTACGTGGGCGCCAGCAGCTCGGCGAGCTTGTCGGTCTGGTCCCAGAGTGTCTGCGCGTCGATGACCAGGCCCTCGTGCCGCATGATGCGCACCTGGCGCTCCAGCGGCAGGGCATGGGCGAACTTGGCGACGGCGACCTCGATGGCGAAGGTCAGGCTGTACAGCCCGCCCTTCTGCAGCCGCATGGGGCCGGGCGCCACCGTGATGGCGTTCGGGCAACCACAGGTGTACTTCTGGCGCCGGACGATCTGGCGCTCGAAGCCACGGACCTTGACCGTGATGAGCTTGGATTCCTCGACGGCTTCGCCCATGGGCACGCGCGCCTTGCCGCAGCAGGGGCAGGTCCGCTCGTTTGTGGGCAGCTCGTAGTCGACCTCGCGCTCGGGCAGGTCGGGCTGCTGGCGCGGGCCATGCCCCTTGGCGGGCTCGCGATCCGGCGGCTCCTTGCCCGGCTTCTCCAGGGGCGGCCGGCGCTCCGTGCTGGGCCCGAACTCCCGATCCTTCGCGCGCTCGAGTTGCTCGGCCTGGACCGTCTGGTCCTCGCGCAGCTTGGCGATCTCGGCCCGCGCCTCCTTCAGCTCCTTGCGCAGGCGCTTGTTCTCGTCGAAGAGCGACTGGGCCTTGGCGCGCAAGACGACCAGGCTGGTCTCGGTGGCGAACTTCACCTCTCCCTTGATCCCCGGCAGGGCCGGGGCTAAACGCGCGCGCCGAGCACGACGGGAGGCGGGCTGACCTCGTAGTGGCCGACCAGGCGATTGCCCTCCAGGAACAGGGCGAGCTCGCTCTGGGTCAGGCACCACGGCTTGTCACGCGGCCCCTCCCACGGCGCGTTGAACCGGCCGCGCTCCAGCCGCTTGGCGAGCACGACGAGGCCCGTGCCGTCCCAAAGCAGCACGCGAGCCTGGCGCCGGTTCCTCGCCACGAAGAGGAACATGTCCCCGGCCAGGGGGTCCATGCCCATCGCCTGACGAGCCTCGGCGAACAGGCCGTCGAAGCTCTTGCGCATGCTGACGGGCCGGGCGCAGGCCCAGACCCGTACCTGGCGGCTGGTGCCTATCATCCCAGCGCCTTCAAGAGCGCCGCCGCGCTCGCCACGTCCAGGCCCTCCAAGCGGTAGCCGCCCGGTGCCACCAAGACAAGACCCGAGGCGGGCTCCGGCGCGACCAGGGCGACGGCGCGGAAGGCCGGCAGTTGCGGCGGCGCGACGGCAAGCGCCCGGGTCTGCTCGGGCTCCCGCCGGGCGGCACGGGTGTAATCCCGCCCGGCCTCGCGCACCCAGCGGTAGAACGTGCCCTCCGTGATCCCATGGCGCTTGGCGGTGACCTTGACGGGCGTTCCCTCCGCGAGACCGGCGCGGACGGCGGCGATGATCCGGGCGCGCTCGCCGGCATCCGCACCGGTCGGCGCCGGCAGGGCCGTGGGCTTCTCGCCCGGGGGCTTTGCGGCCTCCGCGAGAGGCGACGCGGGCCGCACCCCCTCGCGCAGCCAGCGGTAGTAGTTGGCCGGCGAGATGCCCAGCTCCCTGGCGAGGGACCTGACGCCGCGTCCCTCCGCCTTCACGCGGCGCTCGATCTCCGCGACCAGGGCCTGCTTCTCGGCGAGCGAATGGTGCTTCCACGGGCGACCGGGGGTGATGGGCACGATGGCGATCCTCCGCGCCCATCTTCCTTGCTTACGCGGCCCGATTCAACAACGTGCCACGGCGAAGATGTACGGGGGCCCGGCTGGATGACCCGGCGGTTTCGGGCACGTGCCGGGACATGTTGCGGCAGTTCGCCTGCCTGTGGACCTTCGTGACGGTCGAGGGTGTGGAGCCCACCAACAACCAGTCGGAGCGCGAGCTGCGCGGTACGGTCATCGCACGCTCCTTGATGCTCTCCACGAAGAGCGCGGCCGGAAGGACCATGTACGCGCGGCTCGCCAGCGTCTCGGCCACATGCCGGAAGCAGGGCCGAAACATCCTCCGCTACCTTGAAGACGCGCTCGAACGTCATGCGCTGGGGCTCTCCCCTCCCGCCCTGGTGCCGGGTTAGGCGGCCAACTTGCCAACTACAGCTATGCAAGGAACCGCCTCGGTTGGCGGGGCTGAACGCTTACGC
>CAZRMD010000303.1:0-1643 GCA_964601135.1 uncultured Actinomycetes bacterium
ATTCCTTGTTGAGGGAACGATCGGCCCTCGGTGTGATTCTCGATGAGGGAATGCGCGAGTTTGACACCGAACTTGTTTTGTTTTAGTCTTCAGAAACAGGCTTGAGGTTCGCCTGCAGAAGGGGGGCATGGGTACTCCTGGCAGCGTTGGAATTGTGCCGCGCCGATTTGTGCGTGTCAGTCCGCGGCAAGCGGAGATTCTGTCGCTTGCAGCGGACGCTCTGACCGACAAGGAAATTGCAGCCCACCTCGGGGTGTCGCTGTTTACAGTAAGGTCGCACATTCAGCGCTTCTATTTGGTGAATAATGTTCACAGTCGCGCCGGTGCTGTGGCTATCTGGCTTCGGAGCCAGACATTCCCTACGTAATCAGCGCAGCGGCGAGGTCCTCGGTGCGGCCGGAAACGAAAGAGTTTCGACGTGCGATTTACTCAAAAGCACGTTGAACCCTCCCCTCGAGGCGAGGGAATCCCTGGTTAAGTTGCCGGGCCTGGCGGCGCCAGGGGCTTCTGGCTGAAGTCGAAGCAGTCCGACATGTCGTCGGCGGGCTTGTCCCGAGCGTTGATGGGGGGCAGGCCGAAGGTCGTCTCACAAAACTTGACCAGGCTCACGTGCGAGTGCTGCGCATGCGAGATATAGCCGGCCTTCGCGAACGGACTGAGCACCAGGCAACCAACCCGCGTTCCGTAGCGGAACTGGGTGCCATCGGTCCATTTCTCGACCTCCGGCGGGTTGACGTGGTCATACCAGCCACCCCAGTCGTCCCAGGTGATGAAGATGACGGTGTTCGACCACAGGCCGCCTTTCACGATGGCGTCGACCTGCTGGGCGGTCCATTTCTGTCCGGCGCTCACCGATTCGACCGGGTGCTCGCTGAGACCCTTAGGGCCGTACAGCCAGGAGACCGTCGGAAGATTGCCGGCCGCCGCGTCTTTCGCGAACTGGTCAGCCGTCACGTTGTTGGGGCTGCCCTTAAGGGCGGCGATGTAGCCCTGCGCGTAGCCGCCGTAGTTGCGCCAGGTTAAACCAGCCCTTTCGAGGTTATCCGGCAACGAGGGAAGGTTGAAGGGCGGTTGCTCGCTGATGGGGTCGCTGTAATGCGGGTTGTTGATGATCGGAGAGTCGGCGGCGATCAGCATCAGGTGGTTTGGTGTGGATGGCCCGGCGACCTCGGTGAAGTACCGGTCGCATAGCGTGTACTGCTGTGCGTAGCGCCAGTAGTTGGGGATGTTCGCCTGGTCGTACTGCTCTTTGGCTGCGCCGGTGGCGCGTTTCAGCCAGGAAGCGTGGTCATGTGGATGGTCCGATGCCGGCGGATCGGACGCCAGTGGCAGGTTCGGGTCGCCGTCCGCACCGGGGAATCGCCCGAAATAGTTATCGAAGGCGTGATTCTCTTTGATGATCATCACGACGTGCTGGATGGGTCCGGACGGCTTGGGCGCCGGAGATGGTGTCGGAGTTGGTGAGGGTGATGGCGTCGGCGACGGTGTTGGAGTTGGAGTTGGAGTCGGACTCGGCGTCGGTTTCGGTTTCGGTCTCGGTCTCGGTCTCGGTTTTGGTGCGGGCTTGCTCGGTTTGGGTGCGGGCTTCCGCTTCCTTGCCGGTGCGGGTTTCCCCTTGCTTGCGGACGTGGGCGTGCGCTTTT
>CAZRMD010000303.1:1743-3566 GCA_964601135.1 uncultured Actinomycetes bacterium
CGCTTCCTTGCCGGTGCGGGTTTCCCCTTGCTTGCGGACGTGGGCGTGCGCTTTTTGCTTGGTTTCCTCATCCCGCCGCCAGTGTACGGGCTGATCAGCCCGAAAAGTGTTCAGACGGGACGCACGTGAATCAATTGGCGCCAAGGCGTGACGCAGCGTTTACGGAGAGACGCCGGATTGTGAACAGGTAGCAGCAATTGCCGCCGGTGAGTTAACCGATTCGACCAGCCAGCCGCGTTCTGTCAGACGCCCGATCTCCGTGAAATCGGTCGGGTTGCCGGCCAGAAACGCCATGTAATTGCGGTTGCTCTGCGGAGTGATGAAAACTGACGTGTTCGTCGATTTCAGCCAGCATGCCATCTGCCGGCTTGCCGTCACGGCGTGATCTTCGTAGCGATAGCCTGCCGGTTGATCGTAGAACGGATCGTAGAGTTGACCGACGAGGTCGGCGCCGCGCACACCACCGAAGCGCGCGAGGCTATACGTCAGCGACGGCTGATCGGCAGGAATGTTGAGCTTCCCCCAGTGATGAGCCGGCTCATCGTAGAGACGAGCCAGGTATTGTCCCGACGCCAGCGTCTCATGCCAGGTGCGTTCGGTCTGCTGGTACGCCGCGTGGATCGGGATCCAGGTGAGCTGCGCGGCAATCAACGTCAGGGCGGTGATCGCCCAGGCAGCCAGTGTTATTCGGCGGCCAAGGAAACGAGGCAGCAGCATGAAGAGCGCCAGGGCGGCGAGGACCGCGCCGAATTCCAGTGAAAACGCAAAGAGCCGCATGCGCCACACCCAGCCGGACCATTGGGAGATGAATGGGGTGAAGGCGAGCAGGCCAAAAACGAACGCGGTTGAGCCGAAGCCATAACAGAGAAGAAGGTAGCCCGCGGGTCGCTGCCAGAGGGTCCACAACAGGCCGGCCGCGCAGGCGAGCACAAGCGCAACGAAGAGGAGCTTGTATTGCAGCTGGCTGCTGGTGGCGGGACTCAACCATCTCCCCGTGCCTTCGACGAGGAACTCCCAATAGATGGGGTAGATCGGATTTCCTGTCCGGATCAGCAGGAGGTTCATGTAGGCACCGATCGCGAGCATCCAGCCAATGACGAGGGGCACGCGCCGCACGGACTGGACGCGCGGAAGGAGCGCCGCCACCAGAAGACCGAATGTGGCGAGCCATGCCTCGGCACGCGCCATCGCGGCCAGGGCCCATATGACGCCCGCGAGGATACCCCGCGAGCGCGACCACCAGATACCGAGTAAGACGAGCGCGACCGCCAGCGGCTCGACCATGCCCAGGGTATCGGTGAAGACCACCGGCGGGGCAAACGCGGCAAAGGCACTGGCCGCGTACGCGACCCGACTGCCCCAGTAGCGCCGGCACAGATGAAAGAGCAGGACCACAATCGACGTGCCAGCGGCGATGCTCACCAGACGCGGCACGATGATGTCGATCGACTGGGTGATCCAGAAGAGGATCACCAGCATGATCGGATGCAGGATGCCCCAGAAGTACTCGAGACCCTTGAGGTCCCAAAGGCGCAAGCCGTGGCTGAGTCCGACCTGTTGCGTGAGATACGCGATCTGCCAGTGGTGATAGGTATCCGTCATGCCATCGCCGGCGTTCTGCGGGTCACCGCCCAGGAACAGGTACGCGAGCCGAGGAGCCAGTGCGACCACGGCGACGATGGCCGTCACGGCAACTCGACGGGCCTGGCTCCAGCCGAGAGGCGGCGGCATCCGGTCCGGGAGATCGGCCTCGATCGGCTCGCGAGCAATTGGTTGGGTGCTCATGGCCCGCCGGAATGTATCGCCGCGGCGACCGTGACCTT
>CAZRMD010000304.1:0-3558 GCA_964601135.1 uncultured Actinomycetes bacterium
CCGAAACGTATCGCGTTTCGGATGGTGAGCGCCGTATCCGGCCCGGGCGTGATGATCAGCAAGGTGGCAACCAGGAGGTAGGCACCGAATCGGCCGTCGATCACAACTCATACCTTTCATAGGCGGCTGCGTGGCGTGGCTCGTTCTTGCGAAACGTGTCGGCATCGACCCCGAGCGAATTCGACAGGTGATAGGCCATCCATTGCAAGGGCACGACATTCACCAGCGGGGCAAGGACTTCGGGCAGCGTCGGCGTCACGATCCGCAGGTCGGCCGTCACCTGGCCCGCGGCGGATCCGACCGCAACGACGCTCGCGCCGACCTCGCGCAAACCGGCCGCGACTTCGACCATTCGCTCCAGGCTTGGACCGGGCTCAACGATCAGCAGCGACGCGTCGTGCTCGTCGATGCTGGTCATCGGCCCATGGAGCACCTCTTCAACCTCATAGCCGACCGTCGGGACATAGGCGGCCTCTCGAATCTTCAATGCGCACTCGAGCGCTGTGGCCCAGGCCGGGCCGCCGCCCACATGGGAGACAAGACGGCGGCCCGTGATTCGGTCGACGGCCAGGGCACTCTGGGATTCGAGCGCAACGGCTTGGGTGACAGCGGACGGCAGCTCCGCGACGGCTTGAGCCCATGGGGTCTGCATCCGGCTGAGGTGAAGAGCCATCTGCACAAGTCGCACCATGGCTGCGAGGTGGCTGACCGTGTGGACCGGCGAGACTTCCTGTGGCACGGTTTTCACAACTCCCTCCCCTTCCAGCGGTGAGCCTTCTCCGGTGATGACGACCCAGCGCTGGCGATCTCGCATCAGGTCGAGGCTGGCGCGACTGAAGCGCTTGGTGCCTCGATGGCTTAGCAGGATGAGCCCATCCGAGTCTGTCAGTCGAAGGGGGTATCGACTGAACTCGAATGCCGGCACGGCGAAGGCATCGAGGCCAATCGAGCGAAACAGGAACTGCCCCACAAGGCAGCCGTGAAAACTCGTGCCGGTGCCGACCAGGAAAACCCTCGAACAGCCGGCCAGCCGATCGGCCGCACTCCGTGCCGGTTGACCATCTGCCAGCAAACGTCTGACGACATCTGGCTGCTGAAGGATGCTTTCCTTGAGATGCTCCCCTAGCCGCTGGCCCACCATTGGCCTTATACTAGCGCCGGTAAGGCGACGTCGAAAGAGCCAATTTGACTAAATTGGATTTCTCCTTAAGCCAGGACGGAGCGGAGCGCGTAGCCAGTTGGCGGGAGCGCGGCGGCCCGCTCCACCGACAGCTGGCCGACTGGATCCGGGAGACCGTCGAGCGCGGTGACCTCGTTGCCGGCACGCAGCTGCCTCCCGAACGGACGCTGGCAACCCAGCTTGGGCTGAGCCGGACGACGGTCATCGGTGCCTACGATCTGCTGCGAGCAGAAGGCTGGTTGCAGAGTCGGCGGGGCAGCGGGACGTTCGTGGCCGCGCCCAAGGCCGTTGAAGGGCACCGCGACCAGCTTATGGCCCAGCTGGCGCGAAATCCGATCTTCAGCGGGCTCATCGATTCGCCGGCAGCGACCATCGATTTCGCGGCCGCCTCGCCCCGCGCCACCGCGAAACTCCCCGCTGCCGCTCGGCTCGCACTCGACGACCTCGAGCCGCACCTGCGGGGCCACGGGTATTTCACCTCCGGCCTGGCGGCACTGCGGCAGGCGATCGCGGCGTATCTGACGCGCACGGCTCTCCCGACCGCGGAAGATGAACTGCTGGTGACGACGGGCAGCCAGCAGGCGCTTTCGTTGATGGCCACGCTTTATGTCGAGCCAGGCGACGCGGTGGTGGTCGAGACGCCGACCTACCCAGGGGCGCTCGATGCCCTTCGATCGGCCGGCGCGCGCTTATTCACCATTCCGGTGGGCAACAACGGCGTCCAGCCTGATGATCTTCGTCGGGTGCTGAGCCGCACCAACTCGCGGCTCGCGTATGTCACGCCGAGCTTCAACAATCCAACCGGAACCGTGTTGCCCTTGCCGGCGCGGCGCGAGCTGGCACAGGCCGCCGCAGACTACCAAACCGTCCTGGTCGAGGACCATGTGCTGGCTGATATCGCGCTCGATGACTTGCAGCCACCTCCGCCCATCAGCGCGTTCGCCAACGAAGGAAATGTGGTCATGGTTGGCTCACTCAGCAAGCTCTTCTGGGGCGGTCTTCGAGTCGGCTGGATTCGCGCGCCCCGACCGCTGATCAAAAGACTCGCTCGGGTGAAGGCAGTCGCTGATCTGGCCAGCTCCTTGATTCCCCAGTTGATTGCCGTGCGACTGCTGCCTCTCGTCGAGGAAGTCAAAGCCGAGCGCCGCAAGGAGCTGAAATCGCAGCGTGATCAAGCGACCTCGCTGCTACAAGAGCTTCTTCCCGCCTGGTCCTGGGCACGACCATCGGGCGGCATCTCGCTGTGGGTCCGTCTTCCTCAAGGTAACGCCAGCGATTTCGCCGAGGTCGCGATGCGACACGGGGTTGCCATCGTGCCGGGTCCCACCTTCTGTCCCGAGGAAGGCGGCCAGGAATACCTTCGACTCCCCTTCTGTCTGGATGGCAATCGACTGGAATCGGGCATCCGCCGGCTGGCTCGCGCATGGGCAGCGTATGCGCCGATTTCCTCAGAGGCGCGCGCTCCCCTCCACCGGGCGATCGTCTGATGACACGCGTCACGAGCGAGCCTGCGCAAATCGACCTCCGGCTGGCGCACCGCTGGATCGCGTCGAGTTACTGGTCGACAAACGTTCCCTGGGAACTCTTCGAGCGCGCCTGCGCCAACAGCCTCGTCTTCGCCGCCATTGACGGCGACGAGCAGGTCGGCTTCGCGCGGGTGGTGACCGATTGCGCGACGTTCGCCTGGCTCTGCGATGTCTTCGTCGCCGACCACGCGCGTCGGCGGGGCGTCGGCCAGCGACTGCTGCAAGCGATCATTGCCGACCGGCGGCTGCAGGGTCTCCGTCAGTTCATCCTCGCGACGAGAGATGCGCACGGCCTGTATGCCAGATTCGGTTTCGAACGCGTGGGCGAGCCGGATGGGCGCTACATGCGGATCGTTCGCTCCCCGGCTGAGGTCTACGGACGGTGAGCAGCCATACCTATTTCAATGACGTCGCTGGACAATGGGATCAGATGCGCGCGAGTTTCTTCTCCGATGCCGTGCGCGACCAGGCCATCGCGGCAGCTGGAGTTGAGCCGGGGAAACTCGCCGCCGATATTGGCGCGGGAACAGGCTTCGTGACAGAAGGGCTGGTCAAGCTCGGCGTCCGAGTGATCGCCGTCGACCAGTCACAAGCGATGCTTGCGGAAATCCAGGAAAAATTTGCAGGCAGTGACTGGGTCGATGTCCGCCTGGGTCATGGCGAGGCTATCCCGGTCCCGAATGCCAGTGTTGACTATGTCTTCGCCAACATGTATCTCCATCACGTCGAGGCGCCGCCCGTGGCGATCGCTGAAATGGCCCGCATCCTCAAGCCGGGTGGCAGGCTGGTGATCACCGACCTCGATGAGCACGACTTTGAGTTTCTCCGCAAAGAGCATCACGATCGCTGGTT
>CAZRMD010000305.1:0-3551 GCA_964601135.1 uncultured Actinomycetes bacterium
AATGGGCCTGGCCTACAAGCAGAAGGCCTGGGTGAATTGGTGCCCCAAGGACAAGACCGTGCTGGCCAACGAGCAGATCGTCAACGGCGTCTGCTGGCGCTGCGGGACCAAGCCCACGAAGATCGAGCTGGAGCAGTGGTTTTTCAAGATCACGGCCTATGCCCAGCGCCTGCTCGACGACCTGGGCAAGCTCGAACGCTGGCCGGAGCGCGTGCGCGTCATGCAGGCCAACTGGATCGGGCGCAGCGAGGGCGCCGAGCTGGACTTCTTCGTCGAACGCGACGGCAAGCTCCGCGTGTTCACCACCCGGCCCGACACCGTCTTCGGCACCACCTTCATGGTGCTCGCGCCCGAGCACCCGCTGGTGCCGAAAATCGTCACGCCCGAGCAACGGGCTGCGGTCGAGGCCTACATCGAGCGGACCAAGGCCGAGACCGAGATCGAGCGGCTCTCCACCGAGCACGAGAAGACCGGCGTCTTCTCTGGCGCTTACGCCATCAACCCCTTCACCGAGGAGCAGATCCCTATCTGGATCGCCGACTACGTGCTCGCAAGCTATGGCACGGGCGCGATCATGGCGGTCCCCGGCCACGACAGCCGCGACTTCGAGTTTGCCCGCACGTACAAGCTGCCCATCCGCCGGGTCATCAGCCTCAGCCACGAGGCCGGGAGTGAGCCGCTCGACGAGGCGTTCGAGTCGTACGAGGGGGTGCTGGTCAACTCCGGACCGTTCAACGGGCTCAGCGTCAAGGACGGCATCGCGCGCATCACCGCGGAGGCCGAACGTAAGAACATTGGCAAGAAGGCGATCACCTATCGGCTGCGCGACTGGTTGATCTCGCGCCAGCGCTACTGGGGCGTGCCGATTCCCATCATCTATTGTCCGGACCACGGCATCGTGCCGGTGCCCGACGAGCAGCTGCCCGTGGTACTCCCTGCGCACGTCGAATTTCGTTCCGACGGCCAGAACCCGCTGCTGCACACGCCGTCGTTTGTCAACACGACGTGCCCCCGGTGCGGTAAGCCGTCGCGGCGCGAGACCGACACCATGGACACCTTTGTCGACTCGTCGTGGTATTTCCTCCGCTACGCCGACCCCACAAATGATCGCCTTCCCTTCGACAAGGCGAAGGCCGATTACTGGATGCCGGTGGATCAGTACACGGGCGGCATCGAGCATGCGATCCTGCACCTGCTCTACTCGCGTTTCTTCATGAAGGTGCTGTTCGACGCCAAGATGGTCTCGGTCGATGAGCCCTTCATGGCCCTCTTTACCCAGGGCATGATCCACCGCAATGGCGCGGTGATGTCGAAGTCCAGGGGCAACGGCATCACGCCCGACGAGATGGTGGAGAAGTACGGGGCCGACACCGGCCGGGTGTACGAGCTCTTCATCGGCCCGCCCGACCAGGATGCGGAGTGGAACGATCGCGGTGTCGATGGGGTGGCGCGCTTCCTCCAGCGGGTCTGGCGGCACATCATCGGCGAAGAAGACGAGGCCATCCCCAACGCGAAGCCGTTGTCGACCGAGGACCTCACCCGAAAACTGCACGAGACGATCGAGAAGGTCAGCCGCGACGTCGATAACTTCCACTTCAACACGGCGATGTCGGCCTTGATGGAACTGTCCAACGCGATGCAGGATTATCTGCTGGCCGGCGGCGCCCGCAACGAGGTCTGGGAGGCCGTCTGCCGCGACCTGACCCGTCTGCTCGGTCCGTTCGCGCCGCACCTCGCCGAGGAACTCTGGCAGCGGCAGGGCGGGCAGGGCCTGCTCGTCTTCCAGCCGTGGCCCGAAGCTGACGAGGCTGTGTTGCGTCGGGCGCAGGTCACGGTGGTGGTGCAGGTCGATGGGCGGCTGCGCGACCGCATCGAAATGCCGGCCGGCATCGACCAGGAAGAGGCGCAGCGGCGGGCGCTGCGCAGTGCGAACGTCCAGCGATCGATCGGCGACCGCCGGGTGCAGCGCGCGGTCTTCGTACCCGACCGGCTGATCAACCTGGTCACCGAGTAAGCCAGAAGGTCTCAATGTGCGGCCTTCAACCACGTCCGCTGATCTAGGTTTGCGCAACTACACAAGAATGTTCCGCGATGCCGCACCTCGCGCCAGGGGCTGGCTGTATCGACACGACTGGCAGCTCGCTGCCGTCCTGGCCGTGGCTATCATCGGCATCGCCATCTACGTCCTGTGGCCGCGATCGCCCGCGCCGCTGGTTGCCCCAACCGCGGCGATCTCCGCAGACGACGTCGAGGCCGCGCAGGAGCGCACGGTGATCGTCTATGTGAGTGGTGCGGTGCAGCATCCCGGGCTCTACACCGTCGGCGCCAGTTTGCGGGTGAGCGACGCGATCGTTGCGGCCGGCGGACTGACCGAAGACGCCGATCCAAACTGTCTGCCCAACCTCGCGGCTCATGTGAAGGATGCAAAGCAGATCGCCGTGCCGCCCATCGGTCACTGCGCCAAGGGTAAGAAGGCCAAGCTGGATATCAACACCGCAACCCGGGAACAGCTGCTCCTGGTTGCAGGGATGGATCCGTTGCTGGCAGACGCGATCATCAAATATCGCACGGACTTCGGTGGCTTTCTCTCGCTAACCGAGCTCAAGTCGGCGATGGGACTCGACGCCAACACCTACAAGCTGCTCGCCAAATCGCTGACCGTCAACTGACTACCGACCCCCTCCCTAACGCCTCAAACGCTCGCATCGCACTGAAGCGCGGCTCGCGTGGGCCGGCGGGCCCGCCCCACAAGGGGGACGGAACATCTGGGGGCTTGCCGTGGTGGACGTTCGCGGCCCTGTTGACAAGCTGGAGCGCCGGCGTCATCGGCGCGGTACTGCTGAGTCCGCTGATCCCGTGGCTACTGGCCGCGGGAGCCGCATCGATCTTGATGGCTTTTGCCCGCCGGTCACTGATTCCAGTGATTGCGATGACGTTCATCGCCCTGCTGCTTGGCGCCGGACGCGGCACCCTGGCCCCGAGCCCCGAGCTTCCTACCAGCCTGATTGGCCAGAACGTCCTCGTCACCGGAACGGTGGACGACGACCTCGTCGATCGGAAGGCCACGCGCCGGCTCACGGTGCGAGTCGATCGCCTGTTCAACGGCTCCGGGCAAGCGGGCCGCAACCTGCGGGTTCAGGCAACCGTCTACGGCCTGACTCCGGTGCACTACGGCGACCTGGTCCTCCTGGGCGGCGAGCTCCGCGAGCCGCCGCGCTTCGAGCAATTCGACTACCGCGCCTACCTGGCGGAGCAGGGCATCGCCGGCGTGATGCCCTCGGCGCGGCTGATTCGGGTGACGCAGCATTCTGGCGATCCGTTTCATACCGCGCTCTTCGCGCTACGTCACGCGCTGATCGATTCGGTGGACCGTGCTCTGCCGGAGCCACAAGCCGCCCTCGTGCTGGGTGTGGTCTTCGGCTATCGGGCCGCCTTGCCGCCGCTCCTGCAGCAACGGATGATCGCCAGCGGGCTCATCCATATCGTGGTGATCTCCGGCTTGAAGGTCAGCCTGCTGGCGCGAATCATCCACAACGCGCTCGGCCGCTGGC
>CAZRMD010000306.1:0-3531 GCA_964601135.1 uncultured Actinomycetes bacterium
TTTATGGCATTAGGAGGGTCTGCGGGTTAGGTGGCAGTGACGCCTGGGACGGTGGTGGAAGGAACGGTCGTCGGGATTACGAATTTCGGGGCGTTCGTGCAGATCGAGGGAGCGGGGACAGGCCTGGTTCATATTTCTGAAATCGCGAACGAATACGTGCGCGATGTCAACAACCACGTGAAGATGAACGAGAAGGTCAAGGTCAAAGTTCTCAACGTGGACTCGACCAACGGGAAGATGGATCTGTCGTTGAAGCAGGCGGCCGCGCCGGAAGGGCCGGCCGGGATGTCGCCCCCGGTGCTGCCGCGATCCTATCGCCGCGGTGGCCGGGGGAAACGCGAGCTTCCCGAGGGCGCGGATCCGGTGTTCGAGGAGAAGCTCTCGAAGTTCCTGAAGACGAGCGAAGAGCGGCTCCTGGATATCAAGCGGAACCTCGAAGCCAAGCGCGGCGGTCGATTCAAGTAGGCCAGTTTCTGACAGCTTGACGGGGCCGATTCGGCGCGCCTAGAATCTTCGAGCGGCGTGGAGCAGTGGAAGCTCGTCGGGCTCATAACCCGAAGGTCGCGAGTTCGAATCTCGCCGCCGCAACCAAGCCACCAACAGAGGAGCCCCGTGGGCTCTTCTTCCTTTTGTGGGTTATTCCGAGTCGTCGTCCCGTCTGGCCGTTAGGATCGCCCACTCGGATCGCTGCGTCAGCGTGATGCTTCGATCGGCCGCCAGCATTTCCTCGAGGCGCTGCAGGCCCAGCCGGTATTCGAGCGCGGGCAGCAGGTTCAGCGTGGAGATATATCGACCGCGCACGCGATCGACCACCTCGGCGATACCCAGCCGCCGTGGCTCCTCGTTAACCTCGACCCGGATCTGATGAAAACCAGCGCGGCGTAACTCCGCGGTCAGCACCTCCACGGGCGGGAATCGGGGGCGGTCGATCACGGCAATGCTGGGAAAAAAGGCATTGAGATAGAACTCCTCGACATGCCTCGGTGTGAAGGTCCATATGCTGAGCCGGCCACCCGGTCGCAGTATCCGGCGGGCTTCCCCAAATGCCCGACCCCGCTGCCGCAGCAGGTGGACCAGCATCACCATCACGACCAGCGCCGCCGTTCGATCGGGCACCGGCAGCCGGTAGGCGCTGCCGCGCACCCACTGCACGCGACCGGCGGCATCCTTTGTGTGCGCCACCTCGAGCATCCGCGCCTCCGAATCGACACCCATGACGCGCGCCGCCGTCATTGCCGCCAGCGGCAGGGTCAAGCGGCCGGTGCCAGCGCCAACCTCCACCACGAGATCATCGGCGGTCAACGAGGCGTCCCGCATCATGCTCTCGAGTCGGGCGCGATCGCGACTCGACAACGGTCGCAAGGCATCGTATCGCGGCGCGATTTCGGCGAATGAACGAAACATCCTTGCTAAACTAACCGATGCTCTGGGCGGAGTAGCTCAGTGGTAGAGCAACCGGCCCATACCCGGTATGTCGCAAGTTCGATCCTTGCCTCCGCCATTGCCTCAGTGACTCCGGTGATGCTTCCCCGCCGCGTCGCCATCGCAATCAGCCTGCATCGCATCGTTGCGCCCGGCGAGCGCGTCGTCGTGGCGGTCTCGGGAGGCCCGGACTCGCTGGCCCTGCTGTCGATTCTTCGTGAGCTGCTGCCGGTCGTTCCCTTGCATCTGACCGTTGCCCATTTCGATCACGGCTGGCGGCAGGGAAGCGAGGACGATCGGGATTTCGTCGCCACGATGGCGGCCCAATGGGGCTTTGCCTTCCACGCTGGCCGGGCCGCTGACGATATCCCTCGCACCGAAAGCGCTGCCCGCTCAGCTCGCTACGCCTTCCTGCGCGAGGTCGCCACGACCACGGATAGCACCGCCATCGCGCTTGGCCACACCCAGGATGACCAGGTCGAAACCCTGCTTCTCCATCTGCTGCGGGGTAGTGGCTCGCGAGGGCTGTCGGCCATGCGCCGGCGGGACGGCGACCTGGCCCGGCCGCTCCTCGACATCAGCCGCGCGGATATCGAGGCCTATCTGTCGCGCCTGCACCTCACCCCGCGGCGCGATCCCAGCAACGACGACCCGCGATTCACGCGCAATCGCCTGCGGCAGCAGCTTCTTCCGGCGATCGACGCCTTTGACCCCTCCGCGCGAGAGCTGCTCGCACGGACGGCGGACATCCTGAGCGAGGAAGACCGCTACCTCGAAGACCAGGTCGCCGGACTACCCGAAACGATCGCTACCGATCGCGACGCGTTTGCCAGGCTCCCGGCGGCGTTGCAACGCCGGGTGATCCGTCGGCTCATCCCCGACGCAGGCTTTCTCGAAGTCGAAGCCGTTCGCCGTGGCGACCCGCGTGACAGCCGTCCAGGCTCATTTTCTGGTGGCGCTCAACTCATCGCCACAACCTGCAGCTGCGACCCGGCCAGCTTCAAAGCGCGTGACCAGGTCGGACACCTGGATGGCGACCTGGTGCGCCTGCCGCTGGTGGTCGGTACTCGTAAGCCCGGTGACCGGATGCGGCCCTTGGGCCTCGACACGCCAAAACGCCTGCAGGACATCCTGGTCGACGCCCGCGTTCCTCGTCACCTGCGCGACACCCTGCCGATCGTCTCCGATCGGGACGAGATCGTCTGGATCCCGGGCGTAACGGTTTCCGAAACAAAGCGCGTGACTCCCGCCACGCGCCGGCAGCTGCATCTCGAAATCACCCGCGGCTGAATTCGTTCTATATTCGCGTTCCCTAACGAGATTCCAAAAAACCCGGTGATAAGATAGGGCGGCCATGAGAGGCAGAAACCGCAACATCTTCTACTTCATCCTGCTCGCCGGTTTGCTGGCCATCATCTGGGCGAGTTACAAGAGCTTCAACCAGGCCGTCAGCCCAACGGAACAGTCGACCTCGCAGCTGATCCAGGCCGCGGATGCGGGCAAGGTCCAATCCGCCATCATCAAGAGCAGCGGCACGGAAATCGATTGGGTGAGTACGGACGGCAGCCACTACAAGACCACCTTCCGGGACAGCTATCAGATCGAGCAGAAGCTGTTGGACGACAAGGTCAGCTTCAGCACCGAGCCACCGAGCTCATCGAACCTGCTGCTCTCGGTCGTCCTGCCGAACGTCATCCTCTTCCTGGTCATCGGCGGCTTCATGTGGTACATGCTGCGCCAGACGCAGAGCGGCAACAACCAGGCGATCTCCTTCGGGCGCAGCCGCGCCCGCCTGCTGAGCGGCGACAAGCCCGCCGTCACCTTCAACGACGTTGCCGGCGTCGAGGAGGCGAAGCAGGAGCTGACCGAAATCGTCGAATTCCTGAAGTTTCCCGACAAATTCACCGCGCTCGGCGCGCGAATCCCCAAAGGCGTCCTCATGGTTGGCCCGCCCGGCACCGGCAAGACGCTGCTCTCCAAGGCGGTTGCCGGCGAGGCGGGTGTGCCGTTCTTCAGCATCTCCGGCTCCGAATTCGTCGAAATGTTCGTCGGCGTCGGCGCCTCGCGGGTGCGGGATCTCTTCGACCAGGCGAAGAAGAACTCTCCGTG
>CAZRMD010000307.1:0-3502 GCA_964601135.1 uncultured Actinomycetes bacterium
CCGGTGCGGCTGCTCGCCGCGCTGGACGGCACGCCGATCGCGGTCGATGCGGGCGGTGGGATCGCGCTCGCCACCGCGCCGAACGCCCAGGAAACGGTCGCGATTCCAGACGGCTCCCGCGTCGTTGACGCCTCGCTCTTCCCGGGGACTCACGGCGGGTTGGTTCTCGATGACACCGGCGCGGTCCATGCATTCGGCGGCGCCGACCCGGCCCTCGCCAGCGCATTGCCGAGCTGGACGTTGCCGTCCCGACCGGCCGGCATCACTCTGGCCGGCAGCGCTCAGGCGCCGGCCGGCATCGTCATCGATGCGAGTGGCGACTGGCAGACCTTCGGCAGCGTGTTGCTCCTGCCAGATGCGACGTTCGGCGGCCCCCTGTTCGACCGCTCGACCGGACTGCCGATTCGCTAGCCGGCGGCGCGAAGCGGCGTGAAAATGCGCCGCACCTCCGCGACGGCGTAATCGATATCGTCGGCCGACACTCCGCGGTGGGTGACCATCCGCCAGCGATAGGGCGAGGCGTGGTCGAGAAGGACGCCGGCGTCACGGCAGCGGCGGACGAATTCGCGCGCCGTGAGGGGCGGTCGGCACTCGCCGAAGACCATGTTGGTTTCGACGCGAGACAGGTCGATGTTCACGTCAGGCAGCCCCTGCAACCCCTCAGCCAGCCGCCGAGCGTTGGCATGGTCCTCCGCCAGTCGATCCACCATCTCGTTCAGCGAAATCAGGCCGGCCGCCGCGAGGACGCCTCCCTGGCGCATGCCGCCGCCGAGCATCTTTCGCATTCGCCGCGCTTGCTCGATGAACGGTGCCGATCCAGCCAGCATCGACCCCACCGGCGCACTCAGGCCCTTCGAGAGGCAGAACATCACCGAATCGACGGGGCCTGTGAGCTCCCGCACGTCGACCCCCTGCGCAATGGCGGCATTGAATACCCGTGCGCCGTCGAGATGGACCGGGAAACCGGCATCGTGCGCCAGCTCGCATAACGCTCGGGTTTGCTTCGGACTGAGGCAGATGCCGCCCTTCATGTTGTGCGTGTTTTCCAGGCAGAGCAGGCCAGTGCGCGGGGCATGGATGTCCGGTTCGCGGATGGCTCGCCGCACCTGCTCGGGTTGCAACCGCCCGTCGACCGTGTCGAGCGGCCGGAGCTGCAGCCCGCCCACGACGGCAGCGCTGGCCGTCTCGTTCTGAAAGATGTGACTGTCGACTTCGACGATGACTTCGTCGCCCGGGTGCGCGTGACTCAGCAGCGCACAGAGATTGCCCATCGTGCCGCTGGGGACGAAGAGCGACGCCTCTTTGCCAACCAGCTCGGCCGCCCGCTCCTGCAGTCGGTGGATGGTCGGATCTTCGTCCCAAACGTCGTCGCCAACCTCGGCACTGGCCATCGCCCGGCGCATCGATTCGGTCGGCAGCGTGAAGGTATCGCTGCGCAGCTCAACAGTCCGCATCAGAGCAGAGTTTACTTTCCGAGTTGGGCGTAGATCATGGGGCGGGGGGTGATAACCTCGGTGATCGCCAGGTCGGTCTTGCGCTGAACATCGACCTGGACGCGGGTTTGCAGACTGCTGACCGCCAGGTCTGCGGCCGGGCCCAAATGCTCGGGGTCACCAATCGCATTGAGGACCAGCGGCGCGGATACCGTGTGGCCGCTGATCAAGAGGTTGTTGCCCTTGGTGATGATCGGCGTGCTGCTGATGATCCGATAGCCATTCAGATCGAAGGCTTCCGCGCCGGCGTTGCGCAGGTTGTTGAGCAGATCCTGCAACTCGAAGTCCATCATCGATCCCTGGACGCGGACGGTCAGTCCGGCACCGTGGACGGGGATGACCCCGTTGACCTCTTCCAGTGTCGTCAGCTCCTTCTGGATGCTGCGCGCGTCGGCGCCACCGGAAGCCAGCGCCTGGCGCAACTGGGCTTCCTGTTGGGTCAGCGCCTCGCTTTGCTGCTGGAGCTGGTTGTTCGCCTGGTTCAGGTCATTGATCAGGAGCGCCACGCTGGTGTCGTCCTGGGCGGCCAGCGTGCGGGCGACCGCTGCCTGGGAACGTAGCTGCACCACCAACAGGAACCCGAGCGCGATGCCGATGAGGCTGACGATGATCAACCGCTGGAACCGCGCGGTATCCTCAACCGACCGGTTGAGCATATTTCACCAGGAATGTGGCGTCGAAGGCGGGAATCGTGACCCGGGTGCTGCGCACCCAGCTGAAGCCAAGGCCATAGATGCGGTTGCGACTCTTGAGCTCGGCGAGCTGGTCAGGATCGCCGACGCCGTTCGCCAGGGCGGCCGGGTCGCCGACGGCGGTCACCGTGTATGGCCGGCTCAAGCGGCTGGCGTTGTTGACCAGGATGTTGATCCCCGCGTAATGGAAAGCCGTCGTCGGCACGACTCGTTGGCCGTTGACCGCAATCGCCTCCGCGCCGCTGGCCCAAAGGAGGTTGACGATGTCCTGCAGGTCCTGGTAGTGCACCGTCCAGCCGAGTGACCGGTCGTTGGGATCGTTGGGGTCAGCGCCGTCGTGCAAGAGCACGGTGAGGCCGGGTCCGTGAAGCGCGGTCAGCCCGGCAACGGTCCGCTGTTCGTCAAGCTGGGCGGTGAGCGCCTGGGCGGCGCTGGAACGGCGGGCGGTCTCATCTTCGCCCGCTTTGACGGCGGCCTGAAGGTCGTGCACTTGCGACTTGAGGGCGTGATTCCGGTCCTCTAGCTGGGTGACGCTTTTGCGGAGGGCCTCATCTCGCGCCAGCCGATTGGATGGCGGGAGAGGCTGGCTCCGGAATTGGGTGGCGGCCAGCGCCGTGACGAGGAAGGTGGCTAGCGAAACGCTCGCCAGCACAGTCATCCGCGGCTGCACGGTGCCATGTAGTGTAATGGGTGCCCAGCGGAAAGAATGACCACAACATCGGCGTTGATAGCCGGGAGGAAGAATGGCTCAGAAGGTTGAGGCGTCGCCAGTTCGGGGCTTTGCCGAGGTCTTGCCAGACGAGGGCAACCCCTGGAAGACGGCCCAGCGCCAGTTCGACATCGCCGCCGAGGTGCTCGGCCTCGACCCAAACATGCGGCGCGTCCTGCGGGAGTGCAAACGCGAGCTGACCGTGACCTTCCCCGTGCTGATGGACGACCGCACCATCCAGATGTTCACCGGCTTTCGGGTGCATCACAACATCGATCGCGGACCGGCCAAGGGCGGGATCCGCTATCACCCCGGCGTCACGATCGAGGAGGTCAAGGCGCTGGCCATGTGGATGACCTGGAAATGCGCCGTGGTGGGGATCCCCTACGGCGGTGCCAAGGGCGGCGTGATCGTCGAGCCCAAGAAGCTCAGCCGCAACGAGCTGGAAAACCTGACCCGCCGCTATACGAGCGAGATCAGCATTCTGATCGGCCCGGACCGCGACATGCCGGCCCCCGACGTCAACACCAATGCCCAGATCTTGGCCTGGATGTTGGACACGATCAGCATGCACGCCGGCCACTCGGTGCCGGCCGTCGTCACCGGGA
>CAZRMD010000308.1:0-3481 GCA_964601135.1 uncultured Actinomycetes bacterium
GGTCGGCATCCTTGGCGATGTCGACGGACGGATCGTTCCCGTCGCGCCCCCGCCAGTTTCGAACTTGGGCAGTGACCACAAAGTGGGCCGAGGTGACTGAATGCAGTCCGGCAACTGGGCCAGCGGTCTTTCTGACGGCTTAACTGACGGCATAAGGTCTGAGCTGCAGCACAAAGCCGCGGGGCCTCATTAGCGGGAAGCTAGAACAAGCCCTGGACTGGTCCATTTTCGTTCAACCATTGCCCCGCTCTGCCAACGAATGGCAGGCCGAGTTCTCGCCTAAACAAATCCTGGTATATGCAAGCTGCATAGGCGACGAGCCGAGCATCTACGTTGGTCCGACCGGCATGCAGAATCTCGCTTCGCAATCCAAAGAGACGGCCCACAGCGAAACGGCGACCGGCCTCTTCAGTGCTCACCCCATAAGCCTCTGCGAGGGCTGCCTTTATTGGCTTGATATTCCGCCAGTCAGGCATTGCCAGAGCTTCGAGTGCGATCCATGCCTTGACGAAACCGTCCGCGGTGTTGAGCCCGCGCTGTGACTGCTCGATCCAGCCGAGTGATAACTCGATCCGCGCACGCGCGGCCTCCGGCGACGCGTTCAACCTTTCGGCAGCAGCTCGAAATAGGCTGATTGTCGGCGGCGTTACGTCAGGTTTTGGAAAGAAACCGGGGTTCTCGAATGGCTCGCCAAAGCTAGTGGTCTTGCCGTTCACATGCACCGCCGTGTCGGAGACTCTCTCGAACGCCAGGTTTCGACTGCCAAGGACGATGATTATTCCGACGGCCGCCTCAATTCGGCCTCTCGTTGGCCCTTCGTCGTCCGGATCATCGAGCACATTGGTGGGCGTTAGAAGCAAAGTCCAAGGCCCAGCCGTCTTGCCCTCTTCGACGTGGAACTGTATCTCAGGGGTGCCGTCCGGTCGGACCCCCGTCTCTCGACGCGTAACGAATGGAAGACGGCCCCATAGGAAAACGATTCGCACATCACCCATGGTTTCCATAACCGCGGTTTCAATGTCCTGTTTAGGCAAACCGATGACCCGGTAGATCGCGAGCCAAACGGCCTCGATGCCCGCCCAATCGGGAGGAAGCATTTGTGCAACCGTGAGATCACGCGCTGGATTTGTAGCCATCAGGCTTTACGCCTGGCTCATTTTGGGCGATGGGCTCCTGCGGTCGCTGACCGAACATCGTTCCTCCACGCGGGAGCGGTCAGGGGCTAAAGCTTCCGCAATAAAGGCTGATGGTTTGAGAAAGTGGAAGAGGCCTGGCCGTAACCGCACTCAACACTCGCGACGGCAGTAAGGACTGCCCTGTCCATCTTGTCGGCAGTCAGTGACCTCCTATACCGCACCTCAATCGCGGCCTTTGTCAGCCACGAAGCTTCGAGCTGAAGCCGCTTGAGTTCCGCCTGCCTCCATTCGGCCAGATAGGCGGCCATTGGCGTATCGACCGGTTTGCCGTTAACCGAGCTGAAACCATGAACGGCGTCGAAGTCCATAACGCCGGTATCGGGTTCACTAATGATCGCGGGTCCGTTGAACATGATGTGCCAGCCAACCGCCATTTGAGCCAGTTGGTTTGCAAAGTTCTGCGCTATGGCTCGCTGCCGCCGCGTTGGTCGCCAAGGCATTTGGCCGCTGCTATGGTAGACCGCCGTCAGGCCGACCTCATGAGTCGATTGCTCCACAACCTAAAGGGCCATTAGCGAACATCGCTTGCATGTGGTTGGCAACTTCGGCATGCAAGGTAGGAGCGACATGACTGTAGGTGTCGAGAGTCAGTGAGATCGTGCTATGCCCGAGGAGTTCCTGAACCACCTTCGGGTGCACGCCCCGGCGGAGCAGGTGGGTCGCGGCAGTGTGCCGAAGGTCGTGGATCCGGATCCGCGGAACACTCGCCTGGTCGAGTGCGTTGCGAAACGCGTCGTTGGTCGAGGTGCCGTCGATTGGCCGCCCCAGCGCCGAGGCGAAGACCAAGCCGGTCTGGCTCCACTCCGGTCCTGCCGCGAGCTGGTCCTCCACCTGTCGCCGGCGGTGATCCATCAGCACCGTCAGCGCGCCCGGCGCCAGATAGACGGTTCTGCGACTGCGCGCTGTCTTGGGCTCGACGAAAACATACCCGACGCCCGGTTGCCGCTGGAGCGCGCGGTTCACGACCAGGCGGCCACGGGCGAAGTCAATGTCGTTCCACAGCAACCCGAGTGCCTCGCCAAGGCGGAGTCCGGTCGTGGCCAACAGCACCCAGAGGGCGTGCAGCCGATGACCGCGGCTGGCCTGAAACAGTCGTCCGACCTCTTCTTCGGTCAGGGTATTCATCTCGCGCCGGGTCGGGCGCGGGACGGTCACGGCCTCGGTCGGATTGCGAAGCATGAGTCCCCAGAGCACCGCTTGGCGAAGAGCCCGATGTAAGACCGTATGGGTTTGCTCGACGCTGCGGCGTGAAAGACCTTTCTGCAGCAGCGCGGCATAGGCAGCCTGAACCGCTTGTGGGGTGAGTGTCGCCAGGCGCAAATGACCGACGTGCGGGAAAAGCCGGCGCATACACAACGAGTACGCCCGGTGCGTCGTCCAGCGAACGCTGGGCCGCACACTATCTTCCAGCCAGCTGGACAGGTACGCCTCAACGCGCTGGCTGGAACCTGAGAGAACGATTCCGTGTTCGAGTGCTCGCCGGGCCGCGACGAGCTTGCCGCGAACCTCCCGCTGCGACCGCCCGACATAACGCTGCCGGCGGCCGTCGATCCCCAAGGCCGCCTCCCAGCGGCCGTCGGTGCGCCGGTAGACGGTCCCCTCGCCGCGCCCCCGTCTCGCCATCTATCCCTCCGCAGGCCTCGAACTACAACCCTGACTCGAGGCAGTCGCACATGGTAACCCCAGCCGCCGTAATTGCAAGTCCGCCATGCCGCTCGTGGTGACGGCGAGCCCGAGCGGCCCGGGTGCCTAGGCCACGTGCCGACGTGTGGCCACACGTGCCCTGGAATGAGGGCTGGCCCGCACAGTGCCGGACTCGGCCCCGGCCGCGGTCGTGTCGTCACACAGCCGCCCGGTCGTCCCGATGTCCGTCGAACGAAAGCTCATTCCGCCGCTGAGGCGCGACCGCCTGCGTAGCCCGTGCCGGATGCTTGCTGTGTCCGCTCCTCGATCCATCGTTCAAGCGCTACCCGCGGCACCCTAACGGAGCGCCCAAACCTGACGGTGGGCAGCTCACCGGCGGCCAGCATGGCGAAGACTTTCGATCGGCCCAGACAGAGCAGTCTTGCGACCTCACCAGCTCGGAGTAGTAGCGGTTCCATTTCTTCCTCCTCCCTCATCGATGGGTCCTCAACACCGAAGGGGTCTTTATGGCGGCGATTTCAGCGCACATGCAGACGCGGGCCCGTGCATTTTGTCGGGGTTGAACAGAGAGCACTTGCGACACCTCTCCAAATACACCTCCTGCTTTGAAAGGCGATCACTTCTCAGGGTGATCACCCAAG
>CAZRMD010000309.1:0-3475 GCA_964601135.1 uncultured Actinomycetes bacterium
CGAGAGGTCGGTCGACAGCTGACCGATCGGCACCTGCTTTGACCAATCGCCGCTATTGCGTGAGGTTGCGAAGTTCGGGATTCCGGTGTGCTTCGTGGCATAGGGCGCGTCGGCCTCGGGCGTGCCATTGCATCTCACCGGATAACACGCGCCCGCGTAGCCGGGGTGGGGCAGGCCGTCCAGGTATGCCTTCCAGCTGACGTGCGCCTGGTCCAACTGACTGATAAGGCTTGGCTTCGCAACGGTGTTCATCCAGTAAGGGTTGTCGTTGGCAATCCCGAATGCGCTGCCCCCGATCAAAGACACGTAGTTCGGCTCGCTCGGCTTGCTGACGCTGTAGTAGGCGGTCGCGAGACCGTACATCCCGGCCAGAGCGTTGAGGTTGGGGGCGGCCGGGTTGCCGATCAGGTCCTGGAAGCCGTGGCTCTCGTCCACGACAAGAAAGATGTGGTCGTACCGAGGGGGGGAGGCCGAGTTCGCCGGCGTCGTCGCAGAGAGCGGGCCGACTGTGCATGCCACGGCCACCAAGAGGGCCGCTGGGAGGACCAGAGCAGCCTTCAACCGAACCATCTGGCTCCTCCATAGTCAAACCTGTGTCCGCAGGGGGCCCAGCAATGTCTAGGTAATTGCCAGCAGTGTTACGGCGCATCAGCGAGCTATACCGGCGCCTTTAGCTTGCGTCCAGGATCAGAGGGCGATCGACACGCCGGCTCGGCGCCGGTGGCCGATGTGCCGGCATCGCTGCGAATACCTTCCTCCCGCCATTTAGCTCCAGCGCTTAGGGAGTGTCAATCTGAATGGAGCAATCGGCTGAGGGCCGGCGACAGGGAACGTCAGCCGGCCGGCTCTACGCCGCTCCGGCGAAGCCGGCGGTTCGGCTGGGCTGTTTGTAGGCGGGAACGGCCAGCTCGATGAACGCGGGGACCAGGTCAGGTCCCACCGGCGACCCGCTCCCGCCTCGAGGGTCGCGATCGCCTGCTTCATGGGCCAGCCGCGCGGGTATGGGCGGTCTGAGATCATGGCGTCGGAAGGCATGGCAAGTGGCGACTGCGCGAGCGGCCAGCGGAATCTCGTCGCCGGCCAGACCTCCCGGGTACCCGGACCCGTCGTAGGCCTCGTGGTTATGCCGGATGACTCCTCTCAGCCGCCGCGCGGCGACGATCCGGTTCAACCGCACCATCGGCCCAGGCCGAGCTCTGCCAGGTTTGCGGCCGGGCCGCCCGGAGGGGTCACATGGAAGCGACTCTCGGGGGTTTACAGCACACCAGGGGATCGGAGGGATCCACCACCAGCGCGTTAAGGAAGTCGTGGCGGGCCTCCTGACAGGCGGCCTTCGTCACGTGGCAGTCGGCGATGGCGCGGCGTCTAACCTAGCGAGTTGACGCTTAAATTAAGCGTCAACCCCGGGGGACGCTGCAGGCGGGCTCTGGCGATGCGAGTGGCCATTTCGATCGCCAGCGGCGCAGGCTAATCACGCATCCGTATCGGCCGCCCTCAAAGTGCGCACGATACTCAGGCGGCCATCACGGATCGTGACGATATCAATCCCGCGGGCTAGCGGCTTACCGGGCGGCCCGACACGCCACGCCAGCGCGGCGGTGTCGGTGCCAACGTACCGGGGCCCGTCCTCTTCGAATACGAAGCCCGCCAGGGGACCATCCAGAAGTTTCTGCGCCTGGTCGCTCAGCGCTTGCCACCCTACGAATTCTCCCTCTGGATCGATGAACCTCACGTCTTCTGTATATGTCCGCTCGATGGCTGCCCACCGACGTTGAGGGTCCCGCTCGGAAAAGACCTCGTGCAGGTTGCTGTGAAGCAACTCCTCCGCGTGTGGCATGAGATTGATCCTCTCCTGAGGTGATGCGGCAGATCAACATCAGACTCTTCGTGACCGCTGTGTCGACCCGCCATCTCCGTCCTCCTGATGGAGCTTGCAGTGAGGAGGTTTAGGACGGACGCTGCGCAGGTAGCTGGCAGCCTGCGCGATGGCTGCACGCGACGCTAAGGTGGGCGAGGCGATCGGAGGCCTGATGGGGTCATGCAGCGCGATCCTGCTCGGCCGTAACACCTACCAGCTCTTCGCCCCCGCCTGGCCGGCCATGACCGCCGCGGATGACCCCGGCGCCCCTTCATGAACGATTCGCCGAAGTACGGGTCTCCTCGACCCTGCGCGACCCTGAGTGGAAGAACACGAAGCTCCTCAGTGGCTACTCCGCGCAAGCGCTTCCGTGAGCTCAAGGAAGGCGTCGAAGGCGGCATCTACCTCAGCGGCAGCGGGAGGCTGGTTCGAGCGATGCTGGCCGAGGGCCTGGTGGACGAGCTCCACCTCTTCGTCTATCCAGTTGCCCTCGGCGCAGGGGGTCGGCTCTTCGGCGAGAGCGAGCGGGCCACCAGGTTCGAACTGGCGGGCTTAGAACGCTATGAGAACGGGATCGTTCATCTCGGGTATCGGCGGGCCGACGACTAGCGAAGCCCGTCCGCCGCACCATCCTGGGTGAACGCTTCGGCCGTCCTCGCCGCAGGGCATGATCCCGCGGGCCGTCTACAGGCGGTGAAGTCGCAGAGCCTGCAGAGCCAGCCGCCGGTCGGCGGTTCGCCGAGAGAGCGCGCTTGCAGGCGCTTGCAGGTCGCTGCGACCAGGAGTTGGTCGACGATCCGCGCGAGCACGACCCGGTCATCTTCTGCGAGGTCGCCGATCGACATCTCGACGGTAGCCAGGCGCGCAGCCAGGACTCGATCAGCGGCAGCTGCCCCGGCAGCCGTCAGCCGGAGCGCGACCGTTCGCCCATCTCGGCTCCCGCTGTGACGAACCACGTAACCGTCGGCAACCAGTCGATCCACGAGGCGCACCGTGGCTGAGTGGGTCAGCCCCAGAGCTCGGCTGAGCTGCTCGATCGTCGCGTCGGTAAGGAACTGCCGAAGCGATGCCAAGGCCGCCGGCGCCTGGGCGCCGCGACCGACCGCCGCCGCCGTCGCGCCGGCTACCGCGTCGCTGATCGCGAGCGCCAGGGCTGCGAATCGGTTGCCCAGCTCAAGGGTGTCAGGAGAAGACGAGGTCGAGCTCATAGGTGGCTTCAGGTCCGTGTTCGGCGCCGAACCGGCCAGAGCCGCGCATCCCGCTGAGCTCGCCGTCGGCCGATCCCTCGACAACGTCCGCCTTCCAGCGAGCGGTCTTGCCGTCGAAGTCGCCGATCGTCTCGAGCACGAAGCTCCCACGGCGCCCCTCCACCTCACCGTCGACGCGTTGTAGGCCAACGAATCGGGCTGTGCCGTCGGGCCGGTACGACATCAGCCACCGGGCGTCGCCACGTCCGCTGACACCCCCGGAGAAGGCCTGAGCCACGACGGCGAGAGTCAGCTTGCCCGAAGCGGCCTCGTGATACGGCTTCTCATCCCATTCCGTCACCTGGAACGTGCCCCGCGTCACGGTCATCGTCGCCTCCTTTGATGTATGAGCGATGCACATACTTTAGGT
>CAZRMD010000310.1:0-3466 GCA_964601135.1 uncultured Actinomycetes bacterium
CCGAGAACATGTTCGGCGACATCCTCACGGATGAGGCATCGATGCTTGCCGGTGCGCTGGGGATGTTGCCGTCAGCCAGTCTGGGCACTGGAACGCTCGGCCTGTACGAACCGATTCATGGGTCGGCACCGGACATCGCCGGTAAAGGAATTGCCAATCCAATCGGCGCCATTTTGAGCGCGGCACTCTTGCTGCGCTGGTCGTTGAAGCGAGAGGACGCGGCTCAGTCGATCGAGCGCGCGGTTTCAAAGGTGCTGGCGGCGGGCTTGCGCACCGCCGATATCGCGGCCGACGGCCAATCGCCGGTCGGAACGAGCGAGATAACCGACGCCGTCGTGAGCGCTCTGGGCTAGATCATCAGCACGCGGTGTAGCCCGTCGAGGCTGGGCGCGATAGGAGAGGGAAGCTCGACACCCCGGGTGATGGCATCCGGATCCTTGAGCCCGTGGCCCGTTAGTACGCAGACGACCGGCGCATCGCCGGGTACGTGATGGCTCGACGCTCTGCGAATGAGAAGCGCTACGCCAGCTGCCGACGAGGGCTCCACCAGTAGCCCTTCTTCGTGACTGAGCCGTCGGTGAGCTGACATGATCTCCTCGTCGCTGACCGCCTCGATCGTTCCGCCGGACTCATCCCGAGCCGCGATCGCCGTTTTCCACGAGGCTGGATTTCCGATCCGGATTGCGGACGCGATGGTCTGAGGCTCTGCGACGGGCTGTCCACGAACGAGTGGCGCTGCACCCTGGGCCTGGGCGCCGCGCATGGTTGGGAGCGATGTTGATTCGCGCCGATGGAGTTCGCAGAACCCACGCCAGTAGGCGCTGATGTTTCCCGCGTTACCAACGGGAATAAAGAGCTCAGCTGGTGCTCGGCCAAGGTCCTCGACGATCTCGAAGGCGGCGGTCTTCTGTCCCTCGATGCGATCAGGGTTCACCGAGTTCACGAGCGCGACAGCAGGCTCCTCCGCCGCCAGCTGACGCACAAGTTCAAGGGCTTTGTCGAATGAGCCATTGACCGGCACGATCGTCGCGCCGTAGGCGACGGCCTGCGCGAGTTTGCCGGCCGCGACGCCGTCCGCAGGAACGACGACGACCGCTCGAAGGCGGCACCGCGCGGCGTATGCCGAGGCCGATGCGCTGGTGTTCCCCGTTGATGCGCAAAGTAGTGTCCGCGCTCCCGACTCGACCGCCTTGGCTGTCGCGAGAGCCATGCCGCGGTCTTTGAACGACCCGGTTGGATTCAGACCCTCGTATTTGAAGTAGAGCTGTTCCACACCAACAGAGGGTCCGATGCGCGACGAGCGAATCAGCGGTGTCGAGCCCTCGCCAAGCGTGACGCGTGGTGTCGCATCCGTTACCGGCAGATAGCGCGCGTAGCGTTCGATGATGCCGATCGTCATCGCCGCCATGCTATGACAATTGCGCTGATAGCTTGTTTCCGACAGCCAGCTGTCGCAATCGGGCGTCAAGATCGACGTTGTGGACGATGCCTTCAGGCTCAGACGGACCTATCGATATGCGGTCTATCCAACGGCCCGTCAAAGGCTCGCCCTCGAGGCGCAACTCCATTTCGCCTGCCAGCTGTACAACGCAAGCCTGGAGCAGCGCCGTGATGTCTGGCGCTCGAAGCACCGGTCGATCCGATATATCGATCAGTGCAGGGATCTAACTGACGTCCGTGCGGCAGGCATGGGCCCACCCGGAATGAGCTGTTGGGCGATGCGGGATCCGCTGCGCCGTCTGGATAGGAACTTTGCTGCCTTCTTTCGTCGAGTGCGGGCTCGCGAGAAACCGGGGTTCCCGCGATTCCGGTCGGTCCGCCGGTACGACAGTATTACATGGGGCTCAGGATGGACCCTTAGGGACGGCCGTCTTGGACTTCCGGGCATCGGGACCCTAAAAGTGAAGTGGCATCGGCCGCTGCCATCAACCTCAGTGGTGCGCACGGTTACTGTCCGTCGCAGAGCCGGTCGCTGGTACGCCTTCTTTTCATTGATTCTCAAGCAAGACAACCCTATTCCTCAAAGAGCGGGCCCGGAAGTTGGGATCGACCTCGGCATCAAGAACTTCGCCACCCTTTCCACTGGGGAGCACCTATCTGGTCCTCGGATCAGCTTGGTGATATCACGCCGGCTACGGCTTGCTCAACGACGGCTTTCGCGGCGTAAGAAAGGATCGAAGCGTCGAATCAAGGCGGGGCTGCTTCTGGCACGGATACACGTTCGGGCCCAGGACGCTCGACTTGATCATGCCCACAAGGTGGCGCGCCGCCTGGTGAAAGAGTTCGGATTTATCGCAGTAGAGGACTTGAATATCCGAGGGATGACCCGCGGGATTCTAAGGAAGCACATTTATGATCAGGCGTGGCGTACGTTCTTAACCATGTTGTCTTACAAAGCGGAAGAGGCTGGTACTCAACTGGTTAGAGTGGCTCCGAGAGAAACGTCGCAAGCCTGTTCGGGTTGTGGAGTCAAGGTTCCGAAGCCACTGTCGGAACGAATGCATGAATGTCGAGGGTGCGGGTTAGTTCTGGATCGTGACATCAATGCGGCCCGGAATGTTCTTCGGCTCGGCCTGAGCCATCAGGCGTCAACGTGGCCCACCGGGGCGTGCGTTGCCTGAGAAGGCGTACGTGTTGCGCGCACGTATGCCAATGCCCTAGCGTTCGCTGATGCGCGAACCGTTTCGGATTGGCCTGCTCGGCATGGGCAACGTGGGTGGCGCGTTGGCCCGCCGGTTGACCGAAGATGCGGACACAGTCGCCGATGCTGCCGGGCGGCCGATCCATCTCGAAGCAATCGCGGTCGCCCACCCCAAGAATCGCCAGGCGCCGGTGCCGCTGGTTGACGCTGAGGAGGTTCTGGCTCACGCTGACCTCGATGCCATCGTCGAGCTGATCGGCGGGCTCGAGCCGGCGCATACCTATATAAATAAGGCGCTCAAGGGGGGCCGGCAGGTGATCACGGCAAACAAGCAGGTGATCGCGACCCACGGTCCAGAGCTCGCCCGGCTCGGTCCACTTCGATTCGAGGCGGCGGTGGCGAGTGCGATCCCAATCGTGGAGACAATCGCCGAGACGCTAGCCGCCGATCGTATTCGTTCGATTTCGGGGATCCTGAACGGCACGACCAACTCGATGCTGGAGACGATGGCCACCGGCGCCAGCTACGAGGATGCTCTGGCCGATGCCCAGCGGCGCGGGCTCGCGGAAGCCGACCCGAGCGCCGACGTCGATGCCCATGACCCGGCGGCCAAGCTCGCGATCCTGGCCATGCTGGCGTTTCGCCGCCGCGTCGACGCAGAGCAGATCGAGCGAACAGGCATCCGCCGTCTTGATCAGGCACGACAGGCCGAGGCGAACAACCGTGGCTGCGTCGTGAAGTTGATCGCGGCCGCCACCATGCAGGACTCCGGTCGCATCGATGCTGATGTGCGGCCGCGTTTGATCCCACGCGATTTACCTCTGG
>CAZRMD010000311.1:0-3441 GCA_964601135.1 uncultured Actinomycetes bacterium
CCGGTTCTGATGGCGCAGGAGAAAAGGATTCAGGCGCTTCGGGTTTTCGCTGCTCCTGGATGAGGGCGGCTACGGCGGCGTTGCCCGCCCGCGACTGGAGCCCGAGCAGTAACGCGGGATCGAATAGGAGCGGCCCAGCTTGCGCTGGTTCGGGCATCGCCGAAGCCGTCTGTTCTCGTTGCGCGTCTGGTCGGTGCGCGCTGCCGCTCTCTTCGGTTTCGTGCTCGACCGCGGTGGTCCGCACGATGCCCCCTTACCGACGGACCGTTAGATCAGGCCTTGTCTCAGCGCGTAGGCGACCGCCTGCGTCCGATTGCGCAGATTGAGCCGACTCGTGACGTCGTGAACGATGTTCTTGACGGTCCGCTCCGAATAAAAGAGCCGGCGACCGACCTCTGCGGTGTCCAGGCCTTCGGCCAGTAACTTCAGGACCTTGATCTCACGATCGGTCAACACGGCGAAGCTCAAGCCACGCGGATTGAGCACCTGACGCTGCAAGCGGCCCACCTGGTCGAGCAACCGGCCCAAGAGATCAGGCGACAGCGCACCCTCGCCGCCGTTCGCTGCCCGGATCGCCTCGAGCAGGTTTTCGGGCGTCGCCTGATTTCTGCGCAGCACGCCGCGGGCGCCGGCCTCCAGCGCGCTCAATAACCCGGTGTCGTCGACGCGGGTCACGATCAGGACGACCCGCTCCACGCCGCGACGCTTCAGGGCGCGAATCGCCTGAGCGGTTTCCTCATCCATCTGATCGGCAACAACCAGCGCCACAACGTCACCATCGAGCTGGCGCTCTTCGACAATCTCCAGGCCGTGGTGCGTCCGAAGCTGGCTGGCGATGCCGGCACGGGATACGGGATCTGATGCCGCGACGAAGACATGAATACGGTCGGTAAGGATGGTCGGACGGGTTGCAATCACGGTTTCCTCCTCCTGGACGCCGCTCCTTTCTGCTGCTGCTTGAGCGGGCGTAACGAAGTGTGACCGGATCGACTTTCCGGGCACTTAACGGGGACTTAACGGGCAGCGGCTCATGCCTGCAGGTCTTCCTCTCCGGCACTGGCTCCCTTACAGAGCGCTACCTATGATTCGAACGCCATGGCCGCTACCGCCACGCTTGCCAGTAAAACCGTCACGGTCACTCCTGGGGGCGAGGCGTTTTGCGAAGTCCGGGTTCGCAACTCGGGCACGGTCGTCGATCAATTTACCCTCGAAGTGCTGGGCGACGCTGCCGCCTGGTCTCTGGTTGAGCCCGCTGTCGTCCCACTGTTCCCGGGTGCCGAGGCGGTGGCCCGTGTCAGGTTCAGACCGCCCAAATCGTCGAGTGTTCGGGCCGGCTCCATTCCCTTCGGGGTTCGGATCAAGTCGCACGAGGATGCGCGAGCGTCGCTCGTCGAAGAGGGTACGGTTGAGGTCGGCCCTTTCAACGACACCTTTGCCGAGCTGATCCCGCGCACCGCGAAAGGCCGGGCGCGTGCTCGCGCCAAGCTCGCCGTCGACAACCGCGGCAACGTTCGCATCAATACCCGGCTCACGGCCGCCGACCCAGATCGAAAGCTCAACTTCGCCATCGCACCGCAGGCATTGAGCGTCGAGCCCGGAACCGTCGCTTTTGCATCGATCCGGCTCAGCCCGCGGCAGCGCTTCCTCAGTGGTCCGCCCAAGATCAGTCCGTACAAAGCGCTTGTCCATCAGGATGGGCTGCCAACCATCACCGTCGATGGTTCGATGCAACAGGAGGGCCTGATTCCGCCCTGGGCAATACCAGCGGCGATCGCGGCTCTCGCACTGTTGCTCGTACTGGCCATCCTGTGGTTCACCGTGTTACACCCTGCCCTGGTGTCGACGGCGCAGCAAGCAGCCGCGAATTCGGCGGCGCTGCAGCAGGCGAATGCGAACTCGCAAAAGGCACTGGCGGCAGCCAGCGCGGCTCAGCAAAAAGCCGGAGGCGGCAGTGCGGTCAGTGGTCCGAATCCCGTTGGCGGCCAGGCCTGGACATCGCGCCTGGCCATTCACTATTCGAAGTCAGGCGACTCGAAAGAGGATCCCATCACGGTCCCCGACGGCGGCGGATTGGCGGTCACAGATCTCGTCTTCGAAAACCCAAGTGGAAACACGGGCACGCTGTACCTCTTTCGCCGGGTTCCCGATCCCAAGGACCCGAATGGCAGAGCCGTGATCGATCAAATCTTGTTTTCGATCCGGCTGGAGAACTTCCGTGACTTCGACCTGCATTTTGTCGCGCCACCGGTGTTCGATCAGAAGCAAGCGATGGTGCTGAAGTGCGATCCGGTTCCCGATCCGAGTCCTTGTGACGCGTCCGTCACCTACAGCGGATATTTCAAGAACCCACCCTCGAGTCCCTAGCCGTGCGGCGCGTCCAGCTGGCCGCCGGGGCGATCGCAGCCGGAGTCGCCGCTGTCACCTTCCTCGGTGGGCACGCACTCGCCGCCACGATTGCGCTCAGTCCGAACTTCCCGGCATCGAGGATCCAGATCGGTCCCGCTCCAACAACGCTCCGCATGCCCGGTCCAACGACCGTGAGTGCCACGGTCGTCGATTGGAGGGGGAACGGGTTGCCCAATGTGCCGATCAACTTCGCCGTGGTCAGCGGCCCCAGCAAGGGCAAAACGCTGAGCGCGACCTCTGATCCGAAGGGTCAGGCCAAAGTCAGCTACTCGAACGCCGGTCACCCCGGCATCGATTCGGTGCAGGCCAGCTTCACCGACGGTCTGGAGATCCACCGAAGCAACCGGCACTTCGTGCTGTGGCAGAGCGGTCCGCCGGCCACCGCCATCCCGTCGCCTGCCACGATCAACGTCAGCCCATCTTGCTTCCAACCAGCGGCTGGCGCCGCTGTGACTGCCAACGATTTCCGGGTGGCGTTCCCACGCACGACACCAAAGCCGGCGCTATCAGCCGCCGCTGCTTTGGTCCCCAAGCCGGAAGTGGGAACGATCACCGTTGCCGGCGAGAACTTCAATCCCTTCAGCCAGGTGCTGATCACGTTCGACGCCGGACCGGGGAGCACGAAGCCGCAGAGTTTTCAAACGCAGACCGATGCGTTTGGACGCTTCAGCCGGACGGTTGAGGTCATCGAGCCGACGGATGGACTCCACCTGATTCGCGCCGACGATTTCCGGCAGCGGGAGGCCGACTTCCCGAATTACCGGGTTCCCTGTTACCAGCCATCGCTGGCGCTTCAACCGCCGATCGGGCCGCCCGGATTCGTGGCGCTCGCTGTCGGGACAGGCTTTCCACCAAACAGCCCGGTCTCTTTCTTGAACTGGGATGCCCGATTGCCGTCGCCGCCGACACCCGGGCTGAAGACCGACGGCAGCGGCGCCTTCCATGCGTACGTCCTCGTCCTCTACCACGATGTGCTCGGTCCCCGGTACCTGATCGCGGTGGTGGCCAACGACCAGGGATCCGGGTCGGGCGCGT
>CAZRMD010000312.1:0-3405 GCA_964601135.1 uncultured Actinomycetes bacterium
GAGTCCTCGATGATCTTGCGGATCATCTTTCCGCCGGGACCGATTACCTCGCGGATCTTGTCCGGGTGAATCTGGACAGTGATCATCCTGGGCGCGTACTGTGACATCGCGGACCGCGGCTGGCTGATCGTCGCATCCATCTTGTCCATGATGAAGAAGCGACCCTCTTTGGCCTGCTGGATGGCGCCCGCCATGGTCTCGATGCTGATGCCCTTGATCTTCATGTCCATCTGCATCGCGGTCACGCCTTTGCGCGTACCGGCGACCTTGAAGTCCATATCCCCCAGGGCGTCCTCGATGCCCTGGATATCGCTCAGCACGGCCACCCGTCCAGCCTCGCCGGTGATGAGGCCCATGGCGATGCCGCCAACCTGTCCTTTGGTCGGGACGCCGGCGTCCATCATCGCCATGCTCGAGCCGCACACGCTCGCCATCGACGTTGATCCATTCGATGAAAGGATCTCGGTGACGAGCCGGATGGTGTAAGGGAATTCCTCCTCCGTCGGCACCACTGGCACGAGGGCCCGCTCGGCGAGCGCTCCATGGCCGATCTCACGCCGGCCGGGTGACCGCAGCGGCCGTGCCTCGCCAACGCTGAAGGGCGGAAAGTTGTAGTGATGCATGAAGCGCTTGAACTCTTCCAGGCCAAGCCCGTCCAGCTTCTGCTTGTCGCCAATCGAGCCCAGGGTGAGGATGCTTAGCGCCTGCGTCTGACCGCGGGTGAACAGCGCCGATCCGTGGGTCCGCGGCAGCAGGCTGACCTCACAGCTGATCGGGCGAATCTCCGTGGTCTTGCGGCCATCCGGACGCAATCCCTCGTCAAGAATCTTGCCGCGGACGCGCTGCTTGACCTTGGCTTCGAAACTCTTGGACAGATACGCTAGCCGGTCGGCGAACTGCGGGCCGAGCTCGGCCACGGTCTCCTTCTTCAAATCATCCAGGGCCGAGTCGCGCAGCGCCTTGTTGGGATTGAAGAGCGCCTGATCGAGCCGTTCGGCGAGGAACTGATCGACGGCCTGGTCGATCTCCGGGTCCTTCGGGCTCTCCGGCACCTCGACCTTCTGCTTGCCGACGATGCGGGCGAATTCCTCCTGCCACTCGCAGAGGCGCACGATCTCGCGATGGGCGACTCGCAACGCCTCGACGATCTTCTCCTCGGGGACTTCCTTGGCGCCGGCTTCGACCATGATGATGGCCTCGCGGGTGCCGGCGACGACCAGGTCGAGGCTGCTTTCTTCCATCCGGGTGACGGGCGGGTTGACGACCAGCTGGTCCTCCAGCAAGCCCATCCGCACGGCTCCGATCGGTCCCTGGAAGGGGATTGGCGAGATGGTCAGCGCCAGCGAGGCGCCGTTGATGGCGAGCACCGCCGGATCCGACTCCTGATCGACCGAGAGCACGGTCGCGATCACCTGGACGTCGTTGCGAAAGTCCTTAGGGAACAGCGGACGGATCGGCCGGTCCATGAGACGGCTATTGAGAATTGCCTGCTCGCTGGGCCGTCCCTCGCGGCGGATGAAGCCGCCGGGGATCTTGCCCGCAGCGTAGAGCTTCTCCTCATAGTCAGCGGTCAGGGGGAAGAAGTCGATTCCCTCGCGTGGGGACGCGGCCATCGTGGCCGTCACGAGCAGCATGGTATCGCCGCTCCGGATGGTCACGGCGCCAGATGCCTGCTGGGCGACGTGGCCGGCGTCGGCGGTTATCGTTCGGCCGCCGATTTCGACTTTTGTCTGTGTGGCGGAGTTAACCGCCTGCATTTGATTCATGTATGTACTCCTGGGCCGCGTCGATGCGCGGCAAATTCCGATCGTTGGCAGTCGGCCCAGGCGGTTCCCGTTTCAGGCGGGTTAGGGGTTGGGGTTCGAAGAAAAGGAACCCTTTCTCCGCACACCAATCTCTAACCCTGCCGGCGGAGCCACCTGTGCGTGACTCAGCGAGAGCTTCGGCTCTAGGCCATCACCTCCGCAGCCCGAGCTTGGCAATGACTGCCCGGTAGCGCTCGACATCCGTTCGCTGCAGGTAGTTCAATAAGCGGCGCCGCTTCCCAACCAGCTGCAGCAACCCGCGCCGCGAGTTGTGGTCGTGGGCATGCGCCTTCAAGTGGTCGGTGAGGTGGTTGATCCGTTCGCTGAAGATCGCAATCTGGACCTCCGGTGACCCGGTGTCCTTCTCGTGCAGGCGGTTGGTCTCCATCACGCCTGCTTTAGTCGCTGATGCCAGTCGGTATACCTCCTTAATCTTTGCCTTGCCCAGCTGCCGTTGGCTAGTCGGACAGTCGCGCTTGGTCAGCGGAGAGTATACCCGAAGGCTTCCAATTAATAACCTGGAGCGCCCCAGGCACGATGTCGAATACGGCCGGCGTGGTGCCAACGAGTTCACCGTCGGCCTCGACCCCCACCGGCCGGTCGGCGTTGATCTCGACTCGACGGGCTTGGGCAAATTCGACTTCCCGAAGCCGTCCGTGAGTTCCCCGGTATAGCAGCGGAAGGCTGACGATGCCCTTCAGACGGCCGATGTCCGCGACGGTCACCACGTCCAGCAGCCCGTCATCAATCGCCGCCCCAGGGGCCATGTGCATCCCGCCGCCCAGATAGGCTCCATTCGAGACCGCGATCGTGCGAACCCGACGGGACGCCGCCGGGCTGTCGTCGAGCCGGATTGTCACGGCATCGTTTTGATGCGTGATCAGGCTTACGACGGCGCCGGCGAGAAAGTTGGCGGTACCCCCGGCCCACGCCGGTCCGCGAGCGGCGCGACGCACGACCGCGGCGCCAATGCCAACGTCGGCGGCATTGATGAAGAAGCGCCGGCCTGTCGATGTGTCGAGCCGAGCCGCGTCGATTCGCCGCCAGCGGTTGGCCGTCAACCACCGGGGCACATCCTCGGGCCGGCTGGGACTCGGCACGCTGCGCGCTAGATCTCCGGCGGTGCCGCCCCGAAGCAGCGCCCCAAAACGTGGAACGACTCTCCCTCCCCCTTGTGGGGAGGGCGGCTGATTGGAAAGCAGGCCGTTGACGACCTCGTGCGCCGTCCCATCTCCCCCCACCGAGATCACCAGCCGGTCCCCGGCGTCGGCCGCGCGGTCAGCGGCATCACCCCGGCGCCGCGTCTCGAAGACTTCCACGTCGAGGCCCTGCGCCTGACACTGGGCTGCACATCGATCCCAGAAGGGGCGCGCGCGTCCTCCCCCGGCCACCGGGTTGACGATGATCAGCGGGCGCTGCTCAATACCCGTCTGGCGTTCTCCACATCCTGGGCCATCTGCAGTTGCAACGCTCGCACCGTCACAAAGCGTTTCTCCGCCCGTAGTCGTTGCACCAGCCAGACGGTGATGAGCTTGTCGTACAGATCCCCATCGAAGTCAAAGAGGAAGACCTCAACCGTCAATCGCTTCTCCGCAAATGT
>CAZRMD010000313.1:0-3389 GCA_964601135.1 uncultured Actinomycetes bacterium
TGGGGCGGATCGGTTCAGGTGTGGGAAGAGGGGTCCGTCCCGCCTCCTGGTGACGTCCTCGTTGCCGCATTGATGGTTGCTGGCCCCGCCCGGGACCGGATTCTCCGGGACGTGCTCGGCGAGGTTTGAGCATGCCACGACGCAGGTCGCTCGTCTCGACTCTCTTCCGGATCGCCCGCACCGCCGACGACGTGTCAGCGCTGGCCAGCGGCGATCCAAAGCGCATCGAGCGGCGCGCGAAGAACCGCTTGCGCGGCCGGGCGCTCGGGCGAGCCGGCTTCTGGCGCTGGCTCTGGAAGTAACAAGCCTGGGGGCCGTCCTTCGGGGCGGCCCCTTTTAGTCAGATCACCTCGCGCAGGACGCCGGGCGGCTCCGGCTCTCCTCCGTCCTCCAGGCCTTCATGCTCGGCCAGGTCGGCGCGGATCCGGTCGACGATCGCCTGTAGCTGCTCGACCAGCTCGGGGTCGCCGTCGTGTTCGTCGGCGTCCCCGTGCCACGTCCAGCCGCTGCTGTGTGCGATCCGACCGGACGGCAGCAGCAGGTGATAGCCGATACCGACGTGGCTGATCTTCTCCGCCTCGTCCGTCTCGATGTTCACGATGATCGTTCGGGTCTTTGTTCCGGGGGCCCAATCGCCCATTTGCGCTTCCTCCTTCTTAGCCGCCGATTAAGAACACGTCGATCTGGCCGTTGTTCGTCAGGAGCTGGTCGCCAGTGTTTGCGGACTGCACCTGAAAGCCGGCGTGATAGCTGCCGGCCGCCAGCGTCCTTACCTGCCAGAGCATGATCGGCGTGTAGAGGACCGGGTTGACTCCGGTGTTCGACCAGTTCACGAACGCATAGGGACTGGGGACGCCGCTGCCAGGCGAGTTGGCTGTCTGGGGTTCCAAGCCGCAAAGTGCATAGTGGGCGTTGTTCGCCGAGCCATAGAGGCACGAGATGTTGCCCATGACGAGCACCGTCTGCTGGCGGCTCAGCGTGTAGGTCGTGTCGGTGTTTGGAACCTCCATCCCGCTTGTCGTCGTGATGTTCAGGGTCGAGGAGCCGAAGCTGTTGCTCGCGATCCGCTTCATCACGGCGATCAGGCCTAGCGAGTCGAAGATCGGCACGTTGCTCGCGTCGGTGGCCCGGAATCCCCACTGAGCCGGCGAGGCCCCGTTGCTTGGTAGGTTGCCCATCAGCGCCCGGGCGATCCCGTTGTCGTCGAAGACCGAGCGGAGTTGCGTCAGCGGATTGTCGTCGATGCGCAGCTTGCCGGACGGGTCGTGCAGTTCTAGTTCTCGAAGATCCATCGGCGAGGCCTCCCGTGCTCGATCGTGATCAGGTTGAGGGGATAGGCGACAGGCGGGACGAGCCCGGCGGCCCTGAACTGAGCCAAGGTCCGGCCGCCGTAGACGTGCCGGATGAACGCTCGTCCGATGCGGCAGGCGAGCGCGATCGCGGCCTCGAGCGTCTCGGGCACAGGCTGCTCGCTCTGACGCTGATCCCTCCCCCACTCGGCCGCGGCGCCGGCGACGACGATGCCGCCGCTTTCCGGCAGAAAGCGCTCCCCTTGGTTGTGGAGGAACGCGAGCCGGCCGGTCTCGACGTCCGCCATGAGTAACTCCTGGGCGCGCAGCCGCTCCCATGGGATGTACTCACCTGGGTTCGCGGCTCGCAGGGCCGCAATCTCGCGCGGCGATGGGTCCGGACGCACCGGCAGGAGCGCGAAAAGCGCGCGGGCAGTCTCCTCGAAAGTCGCATGACGCTGAGCGGTGGCCGACCACTGGAGCGTCGCCGCCCCGGAGTGCGCGAACGCCACTCCTGCGGCCTCAGCGAGCGCTAGCTTGCCCTCCGCCGACAGGTAGGGCAGCGATCCCCCCATAGGCCCCGGGCGCTGGCTCATGCTGTCCGCGGCCAGGACGGCGTAGCCCGGGCCGGCGATGCCGATTGCGAGGGTCATACAGGGAGCGCCGCCTTGACGCCGGTGGCCGACTGCTGGGCCGCCCTGGAGACCGCCTGCTGGATCAGAGCCAGCGGGTTGGCTACGTTGCCGGTCGAGGCGATGTCGACCAGGAGCTCGATCATTCGGTCGAGGCGGTCCTCGATGCCGCCGGTGCTCATGGAGGCGGACGACGGAACTGATCCGGAGCTGGTCGAGGCGCCCCCGCCTGAACCGCTGGTCGGGATGATCCGGCCTCCGTTGCTGCCCATCACGAGCATTTCGGGGCCGGCCTCGCCGACGATGTAGGCATACCCCGGAACGACAGGGCCGCCGGAGGCCTGGAAGCCGCCCCAGCGAACGCCACCTCCGCCGCCATAGACGCCGCTGTTCGGCGTCATGGTGTCGGGGTTGGAGATCGTGGGCGTGTTCGAGGCCGCCGCGTGGGTGCCGTTGATGGCGTTGGCTAGGCTGTTCCACCAGCTGACAGCGGTCCTAAGCGGGCCGAGCCACTCGTTGAGCTTGCGGCCGGCCGCATCGAGCGCGCCCGGCACCTTGTTCTGCAGCCAATCCCAGGCCACACTCAGCGCGCCGCTCATGGCCTGGATGGCCTGAATTGCGGAGATCAGGCTCTTGTTGAGGTTGCCGGCGAGCATCCCGGCCCAGGCGTTGAATGCGTCGTACAGCTTGACGATAGCGTCGTAGACGTAGGCCGCCGCTGTGACCATCGTCATCAGGACCCCGATCACCCCGAGTACGACGATCCCGGTCGCCTTCAGCACGGTCGACCAGAAGTCGGTGTGCTTCGCCATGTCCTGAAGCGCGGGCGTGATCGCGGCCGAGAAGAGCTGCCACATCTGCTGCAGGTAGGGGATGAACTGCGCGACCCAGCCCTGTATGGCGGCGATCGCGCCCGGAAGATGGTCGCCCAGCCAGTTGCCAGCCAACTGAAGAGCGGGGGTCAGCTGGAATTGCAGCGCATGGGTGACCATCGGCAGGAGCACGTTCCCGATCCGGATCAGGCTCGCATCGAGTCCGGCGCGGAATGAGTCCCAGGCGAAGGACATCGTCTGCGTCGTCGCGTACCAGTCCTCGCCGAACTGCTTAGCGCCTTCATCGATCGCGCCGTACTTCTCCTTGAAGGAGTCGAACTCGGTGAGGAGCGTCATGATGGCCGCCGAGCTGCGGCCGCCACCGAAGGCGCGAGCCAAGATCACCGCCTGCTCGGTTGCAGTCGGGCCCAGCTTGCCGACCATCTTGTTCACATGGTCAGTCGTGAAGACGAAGTGCTCAAGGTCCTCCTTGGCCTGGCCCAAGCCGCCCTGCAAACCTGAGGCGTCGATGTGATGCAGGTGGCTCTGGAGGTCGGTGAGGGCGACCAGGAGGCCGTTCGGCTTGCGCATGTCCTCGCCGAGCTGCGTGGCGTTGATGCCGATCGCCGCCAGCGCCTTCTGGGCGGCACCCGTAG
>CAZRMD010000314.1:0-3372 GCA_964601135.1 uncultured Actinomycetes bacterium
CCCGCGCCGCCCCCGGGGGCGGCGCCGGCGTCGGGGCTGGCGTCGGTGTTGGCGTCGGCGTTGGCGTCGGGGTCGGCGTCGGCGTCGGGGTCGGGTCAGGGGTCGGTGTCGGTGTTGGAGTCGGGTCAGGCGTCGGCGTCGGGTCCGGCTTCACCCGATGGTGCTTATGCGAGCCAAGGCTCAGCCCATGGCTCGATTGATTGTTCGAGTCATGGCTCGATCCATGGCCGTGCGCTTCGACCGTTGGAGACCTGGTGAACGCGCTCGCGATCAGGACAGCTGCGACGAGTAGCGTGACGAATGTCCTCTTCATGCGCCCACCCTATGTGGCCGCTCAATTCGCGGCCAGCGAACGCAATGACAATTTCAAACAATGCCGCATTGATTGATAAGCGCCGATCGCGGATGTCATGTTGCACGGAACGCGATAAACGGAGCATTTCGGACTATTCGGGCAGGTAATGTTCTTAACCAGTCCTTTGCTAGATCGATACCGAGACCGCCTTGCGAGACGGGCTTAATAGTCCTTTGCGCCGGCGCGACTTCTCTTGACAGAGCGGTGAATCTCCGGCAAACCCGGCAAACGCATTAGGTCCGCCGTAAGCTTGGCCCCCTATTGTCGGCCGCATGGGGTCAACGATCTTTCATCTGGCTGAGGTCGAAAGCGCGACCGACGCGCCGGACCGCAGCCTGGACGGGAAAGACTACGGCCCGATCACCCCGCTGCTCAATGACGACACCATCAGCGAAGTGATGGTGAATGGCCCCGATCAGGTCTATGTCGAGCGGAAGGGCCAGCTGACCCTGACCGAGGTCAAATTCCCGAGCAATGCCGAGCTGATCCGCGTCATCCGCGACATCGCGGCCTTCGTCGGCCGGCGCATCGATGAGGATTCGCCAATGGTCGACTGTCGCCTTCCGGACGGATCGCGCGTCAACGCCATCATTCCGCCGCTGGCCATCGACGGCGCATCCCTCACGATCCGGAAGTTCGCCAAGGATCCCTATACGGTCCAGGATCTGATCGGCTTCGGTACCCTCACTGCCGAGGCAGCGGCCTTCCTGGAAGCCTGCGTCAAGGCCCACTTCAACATCTTGGTATCCGGTGGCACGGGTTCGGGCAAGACGACCACGCTGAACGTGCTGTCGTCGTTCATCCCTGACAACGAGCGGGTCGTCACCATCGAGGATGCTGCCGAGCTGCAGCTGCGCCAGCCGCACAAAGTGCGGTTGGAGTCGCGGCCCGCGCGGCTTGATGGGACCGGCAAGGTCGCGATTCGCGACCTGGTGGTCAATGCCCTGCGGATGCGGCCGGACCGGATCGTCATCGGCGAGTGCCGCAGCGGCGAGGCGCTGGACATGCTGCAGGCCATGAATACCGGCCACGACGGGTCCCTCACCACCATCCACGCGAACTCTCCCCGGGACACGCTGGCCCGGCTGGAGACGCTTGTGCTGATGTCGGGCGTCGATCTGCCGCAGCGCGCGATTCGTGAGCAGATCGCCTCGGCCATCCACATCATCGTCCAGCAGTCGCGGATTCGCGACGGCTCGCGTCGGATCACCAACATCACCGAGGTCGTCGGCCGTGAAGGCGACACGATCACGTTGCAGGACGTCTTCCTCTTCGAGGAGGCCGGCGTGGACGGCAACGGCCGCATCCAGGGCAAGCTCAGCCCCACCGGGATCCGGCCCAACGCGATGGCCAAGATTTACTCCAAGAAGGTGGCGATTGCGCCGGCGCTCGCCGCCCTTTTTCCCGATCGCAAATCGCCGGACTTTACGCTGGGGGTGCGCCGATGATCGTTCAACAGCCGGAGGAGACGATCGACACCGAGATCGTGCGCGATATCGCCGCCGACCTGCGAGGCGAGCTCGACCGGGTGCAGGAGCAGATGGCCGACTTGACTCGCGAGCACCAGCGGGCGCGGGCGCTCAAGCTCATCTTCGGGATGGATCCGCTGACGCGGGATCGCTTTAACCATCTGCATGCCAACATCGACCAGTTCCCGGGCAAGATGGCCGAGCTCCGCGAGGAAGAGCGGTTGCTGACCCGCTGGCTCGACCGCTGTCGCGACCTGCTTCAGGCCAAAGCGGCCTGAGTCGACGTCAGATCTCGACCGCGCGCACGATGAAGTCGCGAGTGCCGTCCCAGGTCCAGCACGTCTGCAGGGTCAGCGCTGAGACCGAGGTTCCGCCCAACGGCCACAGCTGGGTGTTGCTCACGATCGTCGTGTAGCTGACTCGATATGTGTGCACGCGACCCGAGGGATCTCCGTACTCGATGATGTCACCGACACGCAGATTGAGGATCGGGGTGAAAACCCCTGGGTTATGCGCCATCACATAGATGTTGTTCGCGCCGGCGCAGCTCCAGCGCCAGGTTCCCCACCGTGGCACCGCCGCCCGTCCCTGGCAGTCGCTATACCAACCCACCGGCTGGTTGAGTCCCAGACGCGGGATCACGATGTTGTTGGCGTGAACCGCCGGCGGAGGCGGTGGTTGTGATGGCGCGGGAGCAGGCGGGGCAACCGGCTGGACCGCGGGAGCCGGCTGGGCCAGGGATGCGGTGACGAGCGCTGAGGGGGTTGCGAGGGCCACGAGCGCGCGAGACGCGGCGGCCGCTAGCAGCTGCTCCTGATTGAGGAGCTGCCGCACCAGTCCGTAGCCGCTCCGGTTGACGCTGGCGGGCTTTACAGCCTGAGCGGCGACCGGCATGACGGGTGTTGGGTGCGAGGTCACCAGGGGGAAGCTCAGGAGCCAGAGCGCAATGCCTCCCAGCAGCGGGGCGCGCCAGCGGCGCCAAACCTGGGCCATGGGTCGGGCAACGTGGCTGCGCGGGCAAGGTTTGCGCGGTTTACATGATCGTCACGCGCCGGTTATGCCGCTTGTGATTCTGCCCGGCCGACGTAGCGCTCGACGAGGGAGATCAGGTCTTGCAGCTCATAGGGCTTGGTCAAACACTCGGCGCATCCGGCGGCGAGCGCGCTCTCGCGATCGCCAACCATCGCGTGCGCCGTGATGGCGATCACGGGAATGTGCGCCAGGGCTTTGTCCGCCTTCAGGGCGCGCGTCGCTTCCCAGCCGTTCATCTCGGGCAGGGAGAGATCCATCAGGATCAAGCTGGGCTTCAGTTCCCGGGCCATCTCCACTGCCTCCCGGCCATTCGTGGCCAGCTCGCTGTGGAAACCGCGGGATCGCAGGATCTTCAGCGCCATCTTTTGCATCGTTGCATCGTCTTCCACGACGAGGATCAGTTGATTCATGCGGCCGCTCCTTGGGATTTACTCTGACCCAGCAGCTGGCGAACCGCGTTGGTCAGGCCTACCGGCTCGATCGTTCCCTTCGCCACGAAACGCTGGACGTGTCCGT
>CAZRMD010000315.1:0-3346 GCA_964601135.1 uncultured Actinomycetes bacterium
CTGCGATCGCCTCGAGGACGGTGAGATCCCCAACACATGCCTCATCGGATCGGCCGCCGTTGTCGATGACGAGCACGTCGCCAGGTTCGGCCCGGCCGTACGCCTGCAGGAACACGTCCACGCTGCCGTAATGCCTCGTGGGCAGCGCCCGGCCGGCGAGCCGATGACCCGCGACGACGGCACGAATACCGGGCGGCGCGGCTCGGAGCGGCACACCGATCCGAATGCAGGCATCGGCGACCAGCGGTGTGGAAAGCTCGGCGAAGCTCTTTGCGACGTCGCCGCTATACGATCGACTCATGCCGGCGACAGTATCGAGCCGTTATCCCGGTCGTCTTGAACGATCCTGCAAGCGGCCCCTGGATTCAATCCGGTTCGGCCCGAGTACGCCTGGCCTGGAGCGTGCTGAGGTCTACCTCACGACCTGGGCCTTCGAGCCGCACCGGCACGATACCTACGGGATCGGGATTACGACGAACGGCGTGCAAACATTTCGTTACCGTGGCGCCCGCCGTGTCTGCTTACCCGGTCAGCTGCATATCCTGCATCCGGACGAGACGCACGACGGAGCCCCGGCGTCCGACGGCGGCTTCGGCTACCGCATCCTCTATATCGCACCCGAGCTCGTGCGCGACGCCATCGGCGGCGACGACCTGCCCTTTGTCGCCGATCCCGTTCACCAAGTGACCCCGGCCGCTCGGCCGATGGCAGCAGCGCTCGCCGACATCGACGAGCCGCTTAGCGAGCTCAGCTGTGCCGACATCGCGGCTAGCATCGCCGACAGCCTCCTCGCGCTCAGCGGTCGACCGGCCGGCCGCCCCGCGCCGATCGATCTGCGCGGCGTTACCGCCATCCGCGATTATCTCGCGGCCTACCCGACGGAACAGACCCCGGCGTCGGTCCTCGAAGCAATCGCGGGGGTAGACCGCTTCACGATCGCGCGGCACTTTCGACGCGCGTTCGGCACGAGCCCCGATCGATACCGGTCGCGTCGTCGCCTGGACCTGGCGCGGGCCGCGATCGAGCGCGGCCAGTCCCTCGCGCAGGCCGCCTCCGAGTCCGGTTTTGCCGACCAGAGCCACATGACGCGCCACTTCAAGAAGACGTATGGCCTGACACCTGGGCGGTGGATAACCTTACTACGCAGCAGTAGCAAGGACATGACCTTGACAATGGCGCTCCGCGATTGACCAGCCAGGGCTAGCGCGGGATGTCTGGAGTTACGCTGGGTCGAGAACCTGCTTGACAGCATCCAGGGTCTCGAGCAAACTCCGATGAAATCCTGGCAATTGTACGAAGCCATTAGGAAGAGGAAGGCAGCGCACGGCTTTCTTGACCGGATTCGGTGAGTGCGCGTACTGTTCGGGCAGGGGAGGGACCCGGCATGGCTGAGTTACGTCTGGCCGAGCTGCTTGCCGGTCTGTCGCTGGTGACCGACCTCGCGGCGATTCATCCCCCTGAGCAAGCTCTTCGCGCCTGCGTGCTTGCCACCCACATCGCCAACGACATGGGTCTGAGTCGCGAGGACGCTTCCGATATCTACTACACGACGCTGCTTCGCTTTGTCGGTTGCACCGCGCCCATGCCCGAGTACGCCGCGACCCTGGGCTCAGTCGAGACCGACATGCGGCCCAGAGGAGATATGACGGACCTCGCCAATCCCCGAGAGGTCTTCCCGCTCCTCTTCAGCCTCGGGAGCCGGATGCCGGCATGGCGCCGCCCGGCAGTCTGGACGACGTTCCTCATCCGCGGACGATCCGTCGGGCAAACTGGCGTCCGATCCGACTGCGAGGTCGCTTCACGGATGGCGCGCCGCTTCCGTCTTCGTGACAGCGTTAGCGCAGCGCTGTATCAGATCTTCGAGCGCTGGGATGGCCACGGGATGCCGCAAGGACTCGCAAATGACGCTATCGCTCTACCGACGCGCGTGGCCAACGTCGCCTTCGCAGCCGTGATGTTTCACGACGCCGGCGGACGGCAGGCCGCTGCCGATGCGATACAACGCTGGTCTGGCAGGGGAGTGGATCCCAACATCGCGCAGACGTTGCTACAGCGATCGGATGAATTGCTCCAGACCGTCGAGAGCGAGGACATCTGGACGGAGGCCCTCGATTACGAACCTGCACCCCGGCAGGTGGTGCCGGAAGGGCGGCTCGACGAGGTGATCCGGGGATTCGCGGACTTCGTCGACCTCAAGTCCACTTATTTTCACGGGCACTCGGCGGGAGTTGCGGCGTTGGCGGAGGCGGCGGCGCGCGCATGCAACTTGCCCGATGTTGAGGCAACTAACCTACGCCGAGCGGGATTTCTCCACGACCTCGGGCGGGCTTGCGTTGTGACCAGCGTGTGGGAGAAGCGCCGCGCACTCAGCACCGCAGAGCGGGAACAGGTCCGCCTCCATCCCTACCACACGGAGCGCATCCTTTCTCGGCCGTCGGCATTGGCACCGCTGGCCCAACTCGCCGGCATGCACCACGAGCGCGTCGATGGCTCAGGCTACCACCGAGGCGCAGCCGCGTCAGCCCAGCCGCGTTCCGCACGAATCCTTGCCGTGGCTGACGTCTATCAGGCCTTAACGGAGGAGCGACCGCACCGCCGAGCCATGCCGGCCCAGGCTGCGGCTCGTGTCCTGGAGGTCCAGCCGGGCCTGGACCGGGAAGCCGTGACGGCGGTCCTGACCGGGGCAGGCCAGCGCTCGCAGCGGAAACGTCGTTCATGGCCGGCCGACTTGACTGACCGCGAGGTCGAGGTCCTCCGGCTGCTGGCCCGTGGTCGCTCGATGCGGGAGATTGGCGAGCGCCTCTTTATCTCTCCGGCCACGGTCCACACCCACGTCGCCCACATCTACGAAAAGACCAGCGTGACGACCCGCGCCGGCGTGGCTCTTTTTGCCATGGAGCACGGCCTGCTCGAAACTTGAAAAATCGACAGATCTGTCGATAGACGGTCGCTCCTCGAGCGTTTAGTGTGGCGCCCGAGGTGATGTGACATGAGTAAAGGCACGGAGTTCGCGAACAAGTGGCTGGATGCGGCGACGCGAGGGGATCTGGACGCGCTGGTCAGCATGTGCCATCCAGATGTCGAATTGAGCAACCCGGATGGAACGTTTCATGGTCACGAAGGCGTGCGGGCTACTTTCAAAGCCATCACGGACGCCGTATCGGAACGAGAATGTGAGGTCACCAACATCATCGAGAGCGGTGATTCAGTCGTCGTGGAATTCATCTTCCGCGGCAAGAACACCGGGCCATTCGTTACCTCACAGTCCACGCTTCCGGCCACCAACAAGCATGCCAGCCTGCCGACCATCGCGGTCACCTCGCTGATCGCCTACAAGGTCATCCCC
>CAZRMD010000316.1:0-3342 GCA_964601135.1 uncultured Actinomycetes bacterium
CGCGACGGGAACGATCCGTCCCCCGACATCGCCAAGGATGCCGGGCAGCGGTTTTTGAAGTTCGAGCAACTTTTCGTGTTAATGCGTCCACAGCCGTCTATTCCGTGTTGCTGCGTATTCGAGCGGCCGGGGTCGTCGTGCTGAATTCTGTTGCTGCGTCCACAGACGTCCACCGGCGTTGCTGTCACGGTTGCTGTCAAAAACGATCTGCGGGCGCCACAGGAGCGGTTCGCAAACCGGGCTTTCTATGAGGTTGAGAGGAGTGTCCAGGGCCGGCAAAACGGATTGTCTCGAGAGGGACGGGGAGCTGCACCTATGTACGAGACCTCGGACGTGGCCGACCAGCCTACCAATCAAACAATTCGCCGTCTGCAGGGACCCCGCAGAAGGACCCGGAGTCGGAAGCCCTTACTTAAGAGATCTGCCAAACATATGAGCCGGACGCGTCGCGGCCTTGCGGTTCCTGGTTCCAGACGCGGTCGACGACGATGCCGAACTCGGTCTCGGTTCGGTCGGCGAGATGCTGTAAGGCAACAAAGACCAGCCGAATATCACCGCCAAACTGGGCCACCACGTGGCCGTCGGGATCCAACCACTTCACCGTCCATTCATCGTCACGGCTCTCATCGATCCGATACTGCCGGCCCGCTAGGCGGTTCAGGATCGGGCCCATCGTCGAATCGGCTCTCGACTGCCACACCCGATGGGCGACACCCCACTGTCCGCTCCAACTGCGACCGCTCATGCGAACCTCACTCCCGCAGAGCGTTCCGCGCCGCTGGTGTCACTCGAAATCAGGAAATCATGCACTGTCAGATGGAGCGCCGTGGAGAGGGCCTGCTTGGCGCGGCGCACCGCGAGCAACACGATAGGCACATTTTTCGTGTCGCGCCGCTGGCGGAGCGTTCGATGCATCACGAGAGCGGCAGCGCTCAACGAGCCGACATCGAGGTACAAGATGTCAGCTGCTCGCATCCTATGCGGCGCGGATTCCGCCTGCTCCGTTGTTAGCACTGTCACCGCGTAGCCGTCGAGTTCCAGCTTGAGCACGTACATATCAGCCAGGTCGGGATCATCACTAATAAATGCGATCCCCACGGGGCGATCAGCGCCATTGGCCATTTGCGCGCCTTCCCCGCCCCAAGCGGCCGCCGCCGGCCGGACCTCCGATTTCGTGTGGGGCCAGTAGACCCCGGCGGTGTCGACGAGCGTAACCCCGAGGTCGTGCGCCCGATATTCGGCACTGTCGCTGCCTGCTGCGGCGTGGGCGGCAGAGATCCGCATGGTGCCGACGCCGACACCAGAGTCGTCCAGCGTCGCGAGTTTGATTTGCTTCATGGCTGTTCACTCCTCGGGGGGCGGCGACCCGTCATGCTGCCGATTCCGTGACGGCCAACCCTCGGTAGGCCTGCGGCTGGAACCCCTTGAAGAAGAGCCAGAACGGCAGCACCAGCTCAAAGAAGAACCCGGGGATCGTCAGAAAGAGGCCGACGTGGACCCCGAAGATTTCCGCGATCGTCCCCGCCACGAGAATCGGGTAGCCGATGAGGCCCGAGATCGCCAGCCACCGAGGGATCAGTTGAGTCCGGAACAGCAGCAAGCACAGGAAAACGGCCCCAACGCCGAGCGTCATCTCGCCCATCTGGTAGGCGGTGGCGTTCGTCTGGACCAGGATCGACCCAAGAGTTTGCGCCCCGGCCTCGCCAGCGTGCCGCGCCAATGGAACGATCTGGAGCAGAGCGAGCACCCCGACGGTCAGCAGAACGACTTCGACGATCATGGTGGCAAGGTAGGCCAGCGCGGTTCTCTTGCTGTGTTTCTCGAGGATCGGGAAGAAGAGAACCCCCTTCGCGACATCCACCCCGGTGTTGAGGAACATCGCAAAGGCTCCGATGATCAACAGGGTCTGACTTGCGGCAATCGTCGAGAGAAAGTTGGAGCCGCCCACCAGCGAGGTCGCAATGCCGGAGCCCACGCCGTAGGTGAGAAACCCAAACAGAAACAGTGCGCCGATCAACCTCGAATCGGTCATCCGGGCCCTGGTCATCGGGAGCGTCGCGACCGCGGTCCGCGGAGTCGTCAGCACCTGCCCATTCGTCGCCGGTTTCGTATTGATCACGATTTATCCTCCTATTTCATGCCGACCAGGTCGGCGCTGACGCGCCAGAGCCTGGCGGTCTCATCGGTGTCGTAAGCAACCTTGTTCGCGATCCTGGGCATGCGGTTGGCAAAGAACTGCCCGGTGATGCCGTCAATCTCGGGTGAAGAGGCCAGATAGATCGGCGTCTCGGCCCCCCGCGCCGGAGTCTTGAGGAATGGGAGAATCACGCGGCTCACGACTGCAAACCACCCCGCCTGGTCTTCAGCGCCGAAGCTAGTGTGCACGACACCGGGATGCAGGGCATTGGTGGTGACGCCGGTGCCTTCGAGGCGGCGGGCCAGTTCGTTGGTGAACATGATGGTGGCGAGCTTGGATTGGTTGTACGCGCGCTGTCCTGAGTAGTGGTGGGCGCCCTGCAGGTCGTCGAACTCGATCCGGCCCATCGACTGGGCGCCGGACGAGACGTTAATAATCCGTGCCGGTGCGCTGGCCTTGAGCCGATCCAGGAGCAGGTTTGTCAGCAGGAATGGGGCCAGGTGGTTGAGCGCGAAGGTACGTTCCAGTCCGTCGGCGGTCGGGTGTCGGTGTGCCCAGAAGCCGCCGACGTTGTTGATCAGCACGTCGAGCCGCGGATAAGCCTCGAGAACCGCATCGGCGAGCCGCCGCACCTCGGCCTGGGAGCTCATGTCGGCGGTGAACGGATCGATGGCGGTGTATCCCGATGCGGTGCTGATCGCGTCGGCCGCGGCTTCGGTCCGCGCCGGGTCGCGGCCCGTGATGCCGACCCGCGCGCCCATTGTTGCCAGGCCGATCGCGGTGGCCCTTCCGATTCCGCCGGTGCCACCGGTGATCAGGACGACCTTGCCGGCCATGGGCAGTCTTTCGGCCGCCGTCCGCGCCTCAGATCGTGATAACAACCGTTCCTCGGGCATGTCCTTCTCCAAGTTGTGCGATCGCCGCGCCGGTCTGGCTCAGAGGGTAGGTTCCGTCGATGACCGGCGTGACCTTCCCGGCCTCGATCAGCCCCTTCAGCTCGACCAGGTCTTTTCTGTTCTGAAACTTGATTGACGGCCCGGCCTGCTGGGGCACGAACTTCGACAGCACGGTCGTTTTGATCATGGTGCCCGAGGTGCCAAACCAACGACCGCCCGACGTTCCATTGTTGGTCTGGAGCTTCCCCGTGGGGGTGAGTGCGCGCCTCATAGCCGACAACGAATGGTTCCCCACGTTGTCGAGGATGA
>CAZRMD010000317.1:0-3333 GCA_964601135.1 uncultured Actinomycetes bacterium
CTACCTACAGGTGTGTGACGGCCGACCTGCACCCCGCAGCATACCAGGAGCGGGTTGAGCGTGGCCAAGCAGAGCGCTGACCCTGACGACTTCTCGCGATTCGCCCCAATGGGCCCGCGTGACGACGCACTTTGCAGTTCGCTCAGTATTGGCACAAGTTGTGCGGCAAACGAGTGGCGCTGTTACTGCCAAGCGCGCGTCTCACTCACGCTCACGAGGAGATGATGCCATGCCCGCTCCACGTTCATCCGTCCCCGACGGCGGCGGCCAGTGTCCAGTGCCATGCCTGTGTCGGCGACCCGCGCGGCCGCTATCAGGAACGCGTCGCCTTGAGGACGAGGCCCATCCACCCGCTCTCACTCGAGATGAACCCGCTCCCTAACCGTGCAAGCGCCGGCGTGTCCAGGCGTCAACCGTCCCGGCCTTTGACAGAACCCGGTAAGCGCCACCACCTGGTCAGAAATCCCGGCTTCCTCGTGCGCGATGGTCAACGAAACGAGCTCATCCCTGCCGCACCTGTCCGGCCGGGTGTGGCGTCATAGGCGGAGATGGAGAGAGAGGAGGGCAGTCTAAACGAACCGTGACGACGGTGCCGGGCCAGTTTCAGCGTGTCGGCTCCTCGAGCCGACGTTTGAGACTGCTAACGCAACGAGCAGTCCCCGGTTCGGTTGAGTGAACGAAGTGTGGTCTGTGAGACTGAGGAAGGAGAACGCGAGTCATGAAGCTGAGCTTACCATTCTTCCGGGCGGGTCGCCATGCTGTGACGGCTCTCGCGATCCTGAGTGTGGTGCTCTCATTTGTTGGTTCGGTCGCGGCGTTCACCCGGACACCGCCCGCCGCAGCCAACCAGCGACCTGTCTACCTCGACGCTACCAAACCAGTCCAGGCCCGCGTGAATGATCTGCTTGCCCAGATGACCCTGGCTGAGAAGACCGGCCAGATGGTCCAGATTGAGGTGACACAGGTCACCGACACCGGTAACACCTGCACGAGTCAGGGTGGCTTCAACATGCCGAACCCGGTCTGCATGCAGAAAATCTTCATCGACAATCACGTCGGCTCGATCCTGGCAGGAGGAACCGATATCCCGCTCGACACGACCAACTCCGGCGGTCCGGGCAACACGGGGAAGGACTGGGCCACCGAGTACAACATCATTCAGCAGTACGCGATCCAGAACTCGCGGCTGCACATTCCGGTGATCTTTGGCGTCGACGCCGTCCATGGCTTCGGCCATCCCTGGCAGGCTCCGCTCTTCCCGCAGTCGATTGGGATGGGCGCGACGTGGGATCCCTCCGCGGCCCAAGCTGGGGGCGTCGTCACCGGACAGGCGCTCGCGGCCACGGGCTGGAACTGGGACTTCGCGCCGGTGCAGGACCTGTCCCGCGACAACCGATGGGGGCGGACCTACGAGACCTGGGCCGAGGAGCCCGTGCTGTCGGCGGCGTTGGGAAATGCCGACGTGCAGGGGCTGCAGAGTGTCGGCGGCTCCGGCTCGCTCAAGGTTACGGCCACCGTCAAGCACTTCGCCGGCTATTCCGAGTCGCTCAACGGCCATGATCGGGTCGCGGCGGAGCTCCCGCTGCGCTACTTGCAGGACCTGTTCCTGCCGTCGTACGCAGGCGCCATTGACGCGGGGGCCGGCACGGTCATGGTAGACTCCGGCTCGATCAACGGCATTCCCGCCACCGCCTCGCACTTCCTCTTGACCGACGAACTGCGCAACCGGCTCGGTTTCCAGGGCGTGGTGATCAGCGACTACGCCGACGTGCCGGCACTGGCTACGGCCTACCACCTCGCTCCCGACCTGGCTGGCGCGGCTGCCCTGGCCATCAATGCTGGCGTTGACGTCGCCATGCTGCCCTTCAACGCCGACCAGTGGCAAGCCGCCCTGCTGCAGGACGTGCAGTCGGGCACGATCTCGCGGGAGCGGATCGACCAATCTGTTCGGCGCATCCTCACGCTGAAGTTCCAGCTTGGGCTGTTCGACCAGCCCTGTGTCAGCGATCCCAGCAAGCCCTGTGTCGACGCCAACGCAGCTGACGCCGCGGTCACCGCCGGCCGGGACGTCACCCTGCAGGCCGCGCGCGAGTCGATCACGCTGCTGCGCAACCAGAACAACGTTTTGCCGCTCTCGGCAACTAGCAAGCTAGTAGTTGCTGGACCCAGTGCGGATTCGATGACCAACCAGCTCGGTGGCTGGAGCGTCAGTTGGCAGGGAGTTTTCGGCGCTGGCCATGTCTGCTGCATGGGACCACCCAACCAGATTCCGCCTGGGACTACGGTGCTCAAAGGACTCCAGGCGGAGGATCCAAACGTCGTCTACGCGCCAAATCAGGCAACGGCGGTTGCGGACGCTGCTACGGCCGACGCGTTCGTCGTGGTCGTGGGCGAAAAGGCATACGCCGAAGGGCTAGGGGACAACCCCCAGCCACAGCTGCCGCCAGATCAAAAGGCGCTGATCAGTGCTCTCCAGGCGACCGGTAAGCCGGTGATCGTCGTCGTCATTGCAGGTCGGCCGCTCGGCCTTGGCCCAGGCGAGAGCACCAGTGGCCTGATCATGGCCTATCAGGGCAGCACGGAAGCCGGCACCGCGGTTGCCGACGCGATCTTCGGCAATATCAACCCCAGCGGCCATCTGCCAGTGAGCTGGCCTTCCGACGCTGCCGCGCCCGGCGGAGACTTCTGCGGCTCCTGCCCGTCGCCGCTGGGCGACGAGCCCAAGGTCTTCGACCAACTGCCGGGCACCAACTCTGGCCAGGGCTCGGCCTACAACCCGCTCTATCCGTTCGGCTTCGGCCTCTCCTATACAACCTTCCAGACAAGCAATCTGTCCGTGACGAGCAGCGTGTCCGACAAGGGCACGGTGACCGCGACATTCACCGTGACCAATACGGGGAGCCGTGCGGGCACCGACATCGTGCCCGTTTACGTGCACCAGCCTATCAGTGCTGTGGTGGTCCCACCGCAGCGATTGGTCGGGTTCGCCAGGGTCAGCCTTGATGCTGGGCAGTCCAAGACGGTGAGCGTCGCTTTCCCGGTCTCGACTCTGGCCGTAACGCCTGGCGACATAGACGCGACGGCGGCACCGGCGGTGGAGACTGGCGCCTACCAGGTAGTGCTGGACAAGAACACAACGACGCCCTACGACGTCAATCTGACGGCGCCGTTCACCATCACCGGCTGAGATCGCTCCATCGAGGAGGTGACGACCGCCTGGTCCCGAATGGGACCAGGCGGTCCACTTGTGCTTTTTGTGCTTTGCCTTGACGATCTACCCCATTGGTCGCGACTGCTGCCAAATCGGCCTGAACTACCGCTCATCGGTTTGCC
>CAZRMD010000318.1:0-1208 GCA_964601135.1 uncultured Actinomycetes bacterium
CCGCCGACGTCCTCCGGCAGCCGGTCCAGCTCCTGAAATTTCTTCTTCGTGATGCGCTGCAGCACACGCTTGGCGTTTTCCGGCGCCTGCTCCAGCCGCTCGTTGATCCCCTGCCGCTCCCGGCGCAGGATGTCGTTCAGGCGCTCGCGGATGTTGCCGAAGACATCGTTGAGGTTGTAGCGCTTCAGCTGCTGCAGCCGCTTCTGGCGCAGCCGCTCCAGCATCTCCTCGAACCCCGGGAGGCGTCGGCCCTGGCGGTCGCGCCAGCCGCGGCTCATCAACCGGTGCAGCGCATAGTCGAAGTCGCCACCCTGGAATAGGTCCTCGGCGAGCCGGTCGAAGAGCTCCTCGGCATCGCGACCGAACGGCTCCTGGGAACCGTCCCATTTTTCGTAGCGCGTGGAGCGCGAGATCATTTAGCCGGCGTAGATGGCCGCTCCGTCGAGCTCCGTCTTGTTGATGCGCTTGCTCAGGTGCAGGCCCTCGAGCACGAACTCGACCGCGGACGCCGCCATGGCGGGCCGTTTGTCCAGCCCCAGGCTCTTGACCGCCTTCTCCATCCCCGGCAGTTCGCGCAGGGCTCCAACGTAGCGATCCGCGGTCTGACCCTCGGAGACTTCGAACGTCAACCCGGCGTCGAACCGCTGCACCAGCTCATTGAACTGACTCACCTCGAAGTGCCGTCGGAAGACGTTGAGCACCGCGGTCTTGTTGATCTTCTCGAGCACCGTCTGGTCATCGCCCTCCTCCCAGGTCTCCATCTCGAGCTTGCCGGCGCTCGAGGGAATGATGGAGGGCAGGTCGCTGATCCGGGGCACTGCCTCGGTCTCGCCGGTGCGCAGCGCCCGTCGGGAAGCGTTAGAGACGAGGTTCTCGTAGTTGGTAATCGAGATCCGCACGCTGGCCCCCGAGCGCTGGTTGATTTTTGGGCTGCGCCGAGCCAGCTGCGTGACTTCGGCCACGATCTCCTTCATGAAGTCCGGCATGACGACCGAGAGCTCTCGATCCTGGAAGTTCGTGCGCTCCTGCTCGACGATCTTGATCTCGTCATCGATGTTGCGTGGGTAGTGAGTCCGGATTTGCGCGCCGAACCGGTCCTTAAGCGGAGTGATGATACGACCGCGATTCGTGTAATCCTCTGGGTTGGCGCTGGCCACCACACAGACGTCGATCGGCAGTCGGAGCTTGAAGCCGCGGATCTGGACGTC
>CAZRMD010000318.1:1218-3333 GCA_964601135.1 uncultured Actinomycetes bacterium
CGTCGCGCTCCTCGATCAGGTTCAATAGGCCAACCTGGATCCGTTCCGCCAGGTCGGGCAGTTCGTTGATGGCGAAGATGCCCCGGTTGGTGCGCGGCACCAGGCCGTAATGGATCGTCAGCTCGTCGGCCAGGTACTTGCCCTCGGCCACCCGGATGGGGTCGACCTCGCCAATCAGGTCGGCGATCGAGGTGTCCGGCGTCGCCAGCTTTTCGCTGTATCGCTCGTCGGGCGAGATCCACCGAACCGTGACCGCGTCCCCGTGCGCCGCGATTCGGTCGCGGCACGCCCGGCAGATCGGGGCGTAGGGGTTGTCGTTGATCTCGCATCCCTCGATGACGGGGACCTCGTCATCGAGCAAGGAGATCAGCGAACGGATCAGCCGGCTCTTGGCCTGGCCGCGCTCGCCGAGGAAGACGATGTCCTGGCCCGAGAGGACGGCATTCTCGATCTGCGGAATCACCGAGCTCTCGTAGCCGATGATCCCCGGAAAGAGTTCTTCGCCGGCCTTGATCTTGCGGACCAGGTTCTTGCGCATCTCCTCCTTGACGGGGAGAACGCGGTATTCACTCTGTCGCAGCTGGGCGATGGTGATGGCTTGCTCCAATGGAAACCTCTTGTCAAAAAGATGAAGGCGAATTTTGATTCTACGGGGCGGCCTGCGCTGCCGCCCGGATCAAATCCGTTTCGTCTCCGAGCCGAGGGCGAAGGCCGCAAAGAGCAGCAGCGATAGGGCGCTGGCGAGTGCGATCACCCACCGGATGCCAAGCATCTGCGTGAGGGCGCCGCCGAGGAAGGCGCCCAGCGGCGCGCCGCCCCAGGCGACCACCCTGATCGCAGCATTCACCCGGGCCAGCAATAACGCTGGGACAGCGCCCTGAACGAAACTGCGCAACACAATCCTGCCGAGAATGGCAGCACCAAACGATAGTCCGAGGGAGATCGCTACCAGCGGCAAGGCCACTGCGGATGGAACGATCGGAGCAACGTCGAGAAGCGCCAGCAAGGGCCCGGTGACCAGAAGTTCGCCCAGCATGAGCTGTCCTAGCGTGAAGCGGCGGCGGAGTACGGGCGCCGCGACCGCAACCACGATCGGGCCGGCGCCGGCCAGGCCCAGAACGAGACCGGTTCGCGCGGCATCAAAGTGCAGCTCGTGCTGAGCGTAGAAGACGAATACGGCGGTGATCGCCGCGTACACGATATTGAGCACCAGCCCTGACACCGTGTTCTCAAGGATCACACGGTTCCGGCGAACCCAACGCAAGCCGGCGATCAGCTGCGCCCGCCACCCAACTTCTGCCGGCCTCTCGGGCGGCCGACGGCCGAGAGTGGACCATGCGCCAGCCGCCAGCAAGAACGAGATAGCGTCGGCAAGCAGCGCATTCGCGGCGCCGAAAAGTCGGATCAATACTCCACCGAGCGATGGCCCGATCAGCGCCGAAATTCCCTCGGTGACTTCCAGGCTGCTGTTGGCATCCACGGCGCCGGCTGGCGTCACCAGGGCCGGGACCAGTGAGTAGTGCGCAACCTCGAACCAGACGCGTGCGGTCCCTGCGACGAAGGCGACGAGATAAAGCTGGACGATGGTCAGCATCTGAAACGACGCCGCGAACGGCACGCTCGCGAGCACAACGAATCGAACCAGGTCTGCGACGAGCAGGATGGTTCGGCGATCCCAGCGGTCGGCATAGACGCCGACGATCAGCCCAAACAGCATGAATGGCACGAACTCGAGGGCGCCGACGACACCGAGCTGAAAGGGTGAGTGCGTCAGCTGAAGCACCAGCCAGGGCAGCGCCAGGTAGGTGACCTGACTGCCGACCGTCGAGATGGACGACCCGGCCCAGAAGCGCAGAAACGGCGCGTTCCGCCAGACCGAGGTGCTCTGACTCAGTGTCGGTGTTCCGCTGCGCCGAGTCGATCCTCGATCGCCGGGACCAGGTCGGGCAGTCGCGTGCCCAGCGCGCGCAGCAGGCCGAAGCAACCGGTCAGCATCATGTCGCCGTGTGGGACGGCAAGGTGTGGATTGAGCCGCGAAGGCTCGAGCAGCCCGCGCTGTGGCCCGGTGACCGCAAGCAGTTGTGGCGGGCTTTCGACCGGTCCAAGCTCCAACGC
>CAZRMD010000319.1:0-3267 GCA_964601135.1 uncultured Actinomycetes bacterium
TTGCATTGGTGGCGTCCTGGTATCCGTTTGCCAGCGATTACTCGCGCTACCTGCCAGCCAACAGCCCGACCGCCTCCGTCACCTGGTGGCCAATCGTCGGCGTCACCGTGCCGATGCTTTTACTGGGGCTGTTTGGCCTGCTGGCCCCGACCATCGATCCAAAGCTCGCCGCCAACCAGGGCGTACTGGCGGTCTTCACTCAGCACGCGCCAGCCGCCATCAGCGTGCCGTTCTTCGCCTTCGTCATCCTGGGAGAAATCTGGGCCAACTACCTGGACGTGTACACCGCCGGGCTGGTGACCCTCACTTTGGGGGTTCGGCTCAAGCGCTGGCAGACGGCGCTGGCCGCCGGCCTTCTGGGAGCGGCGATTGCCACGATCGCGGTCGTCATCCTGGACTTCCATCAGTTTTACGAGGACTTCCTGATCCTGACGTACCTCTGGGCGCCGGCCTGGGCGGCGGTCGTGCTGTTGACCGTCTTTATCCTGAAGCGAGCTCGGCCATTGCCGGCCCTGCTAGCCTGGCTAGTTGGCACCGCGGCCAGCCTGTTCTTCGTGAACTATCCCAACCTGTTTGGCACCGTCCTGCCAAATGCTCACTTTCCGAATCAAGGCCTGATCGATGCCCTGCACGGCGCGGACCTCTCCGGCCTCGTCAGTGTGGGGATAGCGGCGGTTGCGTACCTCGGACTCAGGCGAGTGATGGAATGACGCCTCCTGTCGCGCTCACGATCGCCGGCTCGGACTCTGGTGCCGGGGCGGGGATTCAAGCCGATCTCAAGACCTTTGCGGCGCTCGGCGCCTACGGGGTGACGGTGCTCACGGCCGTCACCGCGCAGAACACGCAGGGCGTCCGCGCCGTGCAGGAGATCGATGCCACTGTCATCGCCGCTCAGCTGGATGCCGTCGCGGAGGATTTCGCCATCGGCGCTATGAAAACCGGAATGCTGTCGAGCGCGTCCATCATCGCGACCGTCGCCGCCGGTATCCAGCGATACGGCTTGAAGCCGCTGGTTGTCGACCCGGTGATGGTGGCGAAGAGCGGCGACCGGCTCCTTCGCAAAGATGCGGTGGAGGCGCTCCAGACGAGGCTGCTGCCGCTGGCGCAGCTGGTCACACCCAATCTGCCGGAGGCGGAAGTCCTTTCCGGGATTTCCATCCGAACGCGCGACGACCGGATTACCGCCGCGAGGCGGATCATCGCGCTCGGCGCCCAGGCCGTGGTTGTCAAGGGCGGCCATTCGGACGACGATCCAGTCGTCGATGTTCTGGTCGACAAGGACGGCGTGCAGGAATTCTCTGCCCGCCGGATCGCGACGACCAGCACGCACGGCACCGGTTGTACGTTTTCAGCGGCTATCACCGCCGCGCTAGCTCGCGGTCTCGACCTTCGGAGTGCCGTCGGCGAGGCGCGGAATTACCTCTCGCGAGCCCTGCTCGACGCCCCGCGCCTCGGGCAGGGTCACGGTCCGCTGCAGCATTTCCCATCGCCCGAGCGGTCGCATGCCCTTCACTGAGCAGGACCTCGAGTACATCGAGCGGGTCCAGCAACCCCTCGATCCGGTGCTCGACGAAATGCTGAAGGCCGGACGCAAGGACGGCATTCCGATCGTGAGGCCGGATGTCGGACGCTTGCTTCGCCTCCTGGTGATGGCCATGGCGCCGAAACGGGTGCTCGAAATCGGCACCGCCATCGGGTTCTCGACGCTCTGGATGGCGACTGCGCTTCCACAAGGCGGTCGCATCGACACGATCGATCCCGATCGCGCCCGGACCGACCGGGCTCGCCGCTACTGGTTACGCGCCGGTGTCACCGACCGGGTGCGCGTCATCAACGAGCCGGCGCTCCGCGTCCTGCCCCGGTTGACGCCGGGCATCGAGTTCGCCTTCATCGATGCCATCAAGACGGAGTACAGCGGGTATCTCGACGGACTCCTTCCGAAGATGGCGCCAGGCGGCATGATCACCGTCGACAACGTCCTGTGGAGCGGCCGGATCGCCGCCGGCGAGCACGATGAGAATACGGACGCCCTCCGCGCCTTCAACGAGCATTTTCTTCGTCACGAACAGCTCGAGGCCACGATCGTCCCGCTCGGCGATGGCCTCGCCATTGGCGTCGTCCGCCCGCATGCCGTGTGAGCCACCGGTCGCGATAAAGTACGTCGGTTGCCAGGCGACAACGTAGAACCACATTCCGAACAGGTCCTCAGCGCGTATCAAACGGTGCTACGCGCTCGGGCGCTCGACGACCGGCGTTTTGTCCTCAATCGGGCCGGCAAGCTGGTCTTCATCATTTCGCCCCGTGGTCACGAGGTGGCGCAGGTGGCGGCCATCAGCGCACTGCAACCAGGGCACGATCGTTTCTGCCTGTACTACCGCAACTTTGCGGCTGCGCTGGCCTGCGGCTTCACGGCCGAGGAATTGATGCTCGCCGCGTTTGCGCGGGCAGCCGATCCATCGAGTGGCGGCCGCCAGACGCCCGGAAACTTCGGCAGCCGGCGGCGGGGTGTGATCATCGGGTCGAGCGCGGTCGGTCCACAAATTCCCAAGGCGGCCGGGATCGGGCTCGCCCTCAAGTGGAAAGGCGAGGGCGCCCTCTGCTACGTGAGTTTTGGGGAGGGCGCGACCAGCCAGGGTGATTTCCACGAAGGACTCAACTTCGCGGCGATCCATCGCTGTCCGGTCATCTTTTTCTGCGAGAACAATCACTGGGCCATCTCGGTACCACAGCCGCTGCAAGTCGCCGGTCATGGTGTTGCCGAACGGGCCGCGGCCTACGGCATCCCTGGTGTGCGGGTGCCCGGCGATGATTTCTTCAAGGTGCACGCCGCCGTTGCCGAAGCGGCCCGCCGTGCTCGCGCCGGTGACGGACCAACGCTGATCGAGGCCGAGGTCGTCCGGCTGCAGTCGCACTCTACGGATGACGACCAGCGAGCCTACCGTGATCCTGCTGAGCTCGCTACCGAGGCGGCCCGCGATCCGATCCCGCGGATGCGTGACATGCTGATTGAGCGCGGCTGGCTGACCTCGGAGCGGGATGCGGGTCTCCGCGAAGAAATCAGCCGCGAAGTCGACCGGGCAACCGAAGTCGCCGAAGCGTCACCGGACCCGGATCCCGCCTCACTGACGCGGCACGTCTACACCGATGCCTGAGCGCAACCTCGTCCAGGCGGTGCGTGATGCGCTCGCCGAGGAGATGGAGCGCGACGAGCGGGTCTGCATCCTGGGCGAGGACGTCGGGTTGAAGGGCGGCGTCTTCAAGGCGACC
>CAZRMD010000320.1:0-3230 GCA_964601135.1 uncultured Actinomycetes bacterium
GGAACGAGCAGCTCCGGAGCTGGGACAAGGCGAAGCACAAGAGAGGAGCACAGACGTATGGATATCTCGATCCATCACCTGACTGAGGCAGAGCTTGACGCAGCCGACGAGGTCATCATGGTCGCCTATCACGTGCCGAGCAGGAGAGAAGCGCTCCATCGCTCTCGCGCGCTCCAGCCGCAGGGGTGCTACGTGGCCAAAGACGCTGGCGCGCTCGTCGGATTTGGGGCCGCGATAGATTACGGCCCTTTTGCCTCTATCGGTCTGATGGCGGTCCACCCCTCTCGGCAACACCAGGGCGTGGGACGGATGGTGCTCGAACGGCTCCTGGCATGGCTAGAGCGTCGAGGGTGTCCGACAGCCTTGCTTGACGCCTCTGCTGCTGGCGCGCCACTATACGAGCAGGCAGGCTTTCTGGACGCGGATCAGGCCGTGGTCCTGCAACGTCCATCCCCGGTTGCGCTCCCTTGCTCACTTCCCGAAGGGGTATCCGTGCTGAACGAACACGGCCTGCCCCAGGTCATCGCGTTTGATGCGCCGCACCTTGGAGCAGAGCGCGGCGCAGTCCTTGCCTCCTACCGGGTCACTCGTCCAGAGCGGCTCCTGGTTAAGCGCAGCGCCGAGGGAAAGATCACCGGCTATCTGCTGGCGCAAGCGCATACGCTTGGCCCCTGGGTGACGCTTACGAAAGCAGATGCCGAGGCGCTGCTCGTGCATGCGCTCGCGCTTCCTTTTGTGGGTGACCCAACGGTCTGTGTCTCCGCCTGCCATCATGAGGCGCTTGAACTGCTCGCAGACGCCGGGTTCAAAGAGCAGCGAGTTTTGCGCCATATGTGGAAAGGAACCGCTCTGCAACGGGACCGTGCGACCACGCTGTATGGACAGGCGAGCCTCGGCCTGGGCTAAGACGCTAACAACACATCTGGCGAGAGAACTGCCCCGCTCTGCAGGGCAACATGGTCAGGTGCAAGTATATGCTTGTTCCTTGCAGAAACGTTTCTTCTCTTCAGAAACCGCTCTCTTGCCTGCGTTCGCATGATGCTTCAGTCGCGCTGTTCCGGCGAGGTATCGTCCCCAGAGGGTGCATCAGCCTCTTGACCCACCCGCGAGCGGCTCTCCGCCTTGAGGGAGCGGGTGGCGCGGGTCCTGGGATGCTCCGGCCCAAGCGCCTGTTCGCGGATGGCGAGGGCCCGCTCATAGAGCGTGAGGGCTTCCTGGAGATTTCCTTGCTGCTCCCGAAATACGGCGAGATCGTGGAGCGTCGCTGCTGCGTCGGGATGCCCAGGACCCAACTGCTGCTCACGGATGGAGAGGGCTCTCAAGTAGAGCGGCTTGGCTTCGCCATATTTGCCCTGATTGGAGTAGAGGTTTGCTAGTCCGTTGAGCACAGTGGCTAGATCAGGGTGGTCAGGTCCCAGACGCTGTTCCCAAATATGCAATGCCCGTTGGTAGAGCGTTTCCGCTTCGGCATATCTGTCCTGCTTTCGGTACAGCTCTGCCAACCCGTTGAGGAGATGAGAGAGATCTGGATGCTCCGGATCTAGGTGCTGTTCTAAGATATACAGTGCTTGCTGATAGAGTGGCTCAGCCTCAGTGTACTTGCCTTGCTCACCATACAGTGCTGCCAATCCGCTGAGCACAGTTGCTACAGCGGGATGGTTCGGCCCCAGGTGGTGTTTCCAGATGTGTAATGTCCTCTGGTAGAACGACTCGGCCTCAGTGTGTTTGCTCTGCTCCCTATAGAGCTCTGCCAGTCTGTGAAGTGGCTGAGCTACTAAGGGATGATCTGGAACGAGATGCTGCTCTCGGATCTGTAGTGCCCGCTGGTAGAGCGGCTCGGCCTTGGTATACTTGCCCTGTAGGGAATACAAAAGTGCTAAAGCAGTAAGCGGATAGGCTACATCCAGATGGTCAGGACCCAAGCTCTTTATCTGGATGCGCAATGTCCGTTGGAGGAGCGGCTCCGCTTCGGCATACTTCCCTTGTTCTCTATAGAGGTTCGCCAAGTTGTTAAGCAGATAGCCTACTTCGGGATGGTCAGGTCCTAGACTCTGTTCCCTCATGTACAATGCCTGTTTATAGAGTGGCTCTGCTGCTGGGTAGCGCCCACACTCTTGGAGGTAGGCAGCTAACTTATTGAGGAAACTCCCCGCCACCCGGCTGTTGACCTGGTATTGCTCGATCATCTGCGCTCCCGTTACCGCTTGTATCAAAAGTCGTTCACATTGTGGCCAATTCTCATTTTCTGGGCGCGGAAACACGGTACTAATGGCGAGTATCCCCCGCTCGGCCCAGGTGCGTCGTTCCTCTTCTTGCATCTTTTCCTGCAACACCGCCTGCACCAGCCGATGAACTGAAAGTGTTTTCTCTCGACGATCACGTCGCACCAACGAATAGGCTCGCAAGGCTTCGATAGCTTGATTGAGCTGAAACGCATCTGAGGCGAGCGGAGCTAGGAGGGGCCCCAGCACCAACTCATTCTCTGTCAGGATCTCTTCGGGGATGGCATCAGGGGCCAGATAGGCGCACAGACGCAACAGATCAGCGGCAGCACTGCTCCGCTGCTGGACCTGCTCAAAGTTTAGCTCGAACGTCGTCGTGACCGAGTCAGGGTGATCGGTTGGGATGCTCTCTCCTATCCGTCGCTGCAGGAGGCGCTCCCGGTGCGTCTGAAACAACACACTATACTCGGCAAAGCTACACGTCGCCTCTAAGATATAGGCTCCTGCCTGATCAAGTGCTAGCGGCAGGTTGCCCAGGAGTTGCGTAATCACTCTTGCCGCCTCGATCTCGTCATTAGTGGCATCCGCCAGAGATCCATCAAGAGCCAGCACTCTGGAGCGCTTTAATAAAAACAGGATAGCCTCCTCTTCCGGCAATACTTCGAGCTCCAGTACTTGCGCTGCTGGCTCGGTCACCTGTCTGCGCGTGGTGAGCAGGCTCGCTCCTTGTCGGTGCTCCGGCACAAAGGAGGGGAGCAGGTACAAGTCTTCAATGTTATCAAGGACGAGAAGCCAGTTGGTATGCATCTCGAACCAGCGATAAACCGCCGCTTTCACCCTGGTTTGATCTGCTTCTTTGACTTCAGGCAGATGTAGCACCTCGGCAAAGCGAACGTATGATGCTATGAGCGCCTCTTCGGTATCCGCACTCGCCCAGAAGATGTCGTGATAGCTTTTCTGGTAGCGATAGGCATATTCGAGCGCCAGTTGGGTTTTGCCAATCCCGCC
>CAZRMD010000321.1:0-3220 GCA_964601135.1 uncultured Actinomycetes bacterium
TGCCCTACATCGTGATCGTGATCGACGAGCTGGCCGACCTGATGATGGTGGCGGCCGGCGAGATCGAAGAGTTGATCTGCCGCATCGCCCAGCTGGCCCGCGCCGTTGGGATCCACCTGATGGTGGCCACCCAGCGGCCCTCGGCGGACATCATCACCGGCCTGATCAAGGCGAACATCCCCTCGCGCATCGCCTTCGCCGTCAGCTCGAGCATCGACTCGCGCGTCATCCTCGACGAGACCGGCGCCGAGAAACTGCTCGGTCGCGGCGACATGCTCTATCTGCCGGTCGAGGCCGGCAAGGCCACGCGGCTGCAGGGTGTCTTCGTGTCGGACCGCGAGATGAAAGCCATCATCGACTTCTGGAAAGGCCAGGGGAAGCCGCAGTATCAGGAGGAGATCTTCAACGTCGAGGCCACGGTCTCCTGGGCGAAGGAAGGCATGAAGCGAGATCCGCTGTTCGCCAAGGGCGCCCATGTGGTGGCCACCGAGGGGCGAGCCTCCGTCTCGCTGCTGCAGCGCAAGCTCAATGTCGGTTACACGCGCGCCGCTCGCATCATCGACCAGCTGGCCGAGCACCGAGTGATCGGACCCTACGAAGGCAGCAAATCGCGTGAGGTTTTGATGAACCTGCTCGAGGTCGACGAGCTGGTCAAAGACCTGGACGACGCCAACTAGTGCCTCGCGCCTGTGGAAAACCCCGACAGGCAGCTGTCGCAACCGGCCCTGAAAATGGGCGCAATGGATCGCTCGTCGACAAAAGTACATCGGACGTACCGGTTCCGGGTTTATCCAAGCAGGCGGCAAGCAATCGCGCTTGAGGCCCAACTCGGCTTCGCATGTGACCTCTACAATGCCGCTTTGGAGCAGCGCAAATATGCTTGGCGCGCTGGCCACCGGCTGGGTTACTTTAGTCAGTGCCGGGACCTCACCCAGGTACGTTCCGCGGGTGATGGTCCGCCGAGGATGAGTTGCTCCGCGATGCGTGACCCGCTACACCGCGTCGACCGAGCATTCCAGGCCTTCTTCCGGCGAGTGAGGTCGGGAGATAGGCCTGGGTATCCGCGTTTTCGGTCCCGGCGTCGCTACGACAGCCTCACTTGGGACACAGCATGGTCGATTCGGGACCGTCGCCTGGTGCTTCCGGGCATTGGTCACCTGAAGGTGAAATGGCATCGCGAGCTGCCGGCCGCGAGCCAGGTCTGCGCCGTAACTGTCTGCCGCGCCGTCGGTCGTTGGTATGCATGCTTCGCCGTGTCGCTCCGAGTTTCGACGGTTCCAATGTCAGATGCACGACCCGCTGTAGGGCTGGACCTTGGCGTCCAGACCTTTGCAGCTCTGTCGACGGGTGAACTAGTTCCCGGTCCGCGGGCCTACATGGCCGCTGCCCGGAGGTTGCGCATAGCCCAGCGGCGCCTCTCTCGACGTGTCAAAGGATCGCGACGCCGACACAAGGCTCGTCTACTATTGGCGCGCCAGTACGAGCGGATCAGAAACCGTCGCAACAATCACGCGCACGAGCTAAGCCGCAGACTGGTCTCGCGCTTCGGTCTGATCGCCGTGGAAGACCTGAACATTCGAGGCTTGACCCGTAGCTTTCTGGCCCGAGAAATAAGCGATCAAGGTTGGGCGGGTTTCCTGAGACTTCTTGAATACAAAGCGGAAGATGCTGGTGTCCAAGTGGTCCGGGTGCCGCCCGGCGGAAGCTCACAGACCTGTTCGAGCTGCGGTGTAGCAGTGCCAAAGCTGCTAGCCGAGCGAACCCACTGTTGTACAACCTGTGGGTTGGTGCTAGATCGTGATATCAACGCGGCGCGCAACATTCTTCGGCTCGGCAGGAGCCTTCAAGCGAAAACGTGGCCCATTGGGGCGTGCGTCGCTTGAGAAGGGGACCAATCATGTTATTGCCCGTCAAAACGGCCGTAGCATAGACCCATGGCCCAAGACTATTCGTTTGACGTCGTCTCGCAGTTCGACCGGCAGGAGCTGGTCAATGCCATCAACCAGGCGCAGCGGGAAATCGCCACCCGGTACGACTTCAAAGACACCGGCGCGACCATCGAACTGGGGGAGAGCGACATCACGCTGCACGGTCCCAGTGATTTCAAGCTCAAGGCCATGCTCGACGTGTTGCAGAGCAAATTGATCAAGCGCCAGCTGTCCTTGAAGATCCTCAAACCCGGTCCGATCGAACCGGCGGCGAAAGGCACGGTCCGGCAGAAGCTCGAGCTGCAGCAGGGGATCGACGACGAGCTAGCCCGCAACCTGGTCAAACAGATCAAGCTCGTCTCGCCCAAGGTGCAGCCGCGCATCCAGGGTGACGCGATCCGGGTCTCGAGCCGAGAGAAGGACTTATTGCAGGAAGTGATCCAGAGCTTGAGGGCAAGCGATACGCCGGTGCCGCTCCAGTTCATCAATTACCGGTGAGCCGTGCCGCCGGATCCCGAGGTCTTCGCCCTCGCGCAGCAGGTCGGCGGGCGGTTACAGCGGCTGGGGCAATGGCTCGCCGTGGCCGAGTCCGAGACGGGCGGGCTATTGGGCGCGGCGATCACGGATGTGCCAGGCAGTTCCAAGTATTTTCTCGGTGGCGTGATCAGCTATGCCGATCGCGTGAAGGTCGAGCAACTTCTGGTGCCGGCGGAGATCCTGCGGCGGCATGGTGCGGTCAGCGAGGAGACCGCGGCCTGCATGGCCCTCGGCGTGCGCGAGCTGCTGCACGCCGATATCGGGGCCTCGATCACGGGCGTAGCCGGGCCGGCGGCCGAGGGATCGAAACCGGTCGGCTTGACCTTTATCGGGATCGCCGCCGGGCGAGTCACCACCAATCGCGTTCAGTGGACGGGCGACCGCTGGGACAACCGGCGTCGCTCGGTCGTTGCCGCTCTCGAGCTGCTGGTCCAGGCTCTCGAGCACTAGCGTTGACAGTACTACAAATCTGTATTACAGTAGGCGGGCTGGACCGGGCCGCGTAGCTGAAAGAAGGGAGAGCATGTCGGAGAAAGAACGGGCACTCACAGCGGCCGTCAGTCAGATCGAGCGCCAGTACGGCAAGGGCGCCATCATGAAACTCGGCGAGGCGGCCACCCAACGCAACATCGATGTCATTCCGACCGGATCCCTGACGCTCGACATGGCGCTCGGCGTCGGCGGCATCCCGCGGGGACGTGTTGTCGAGATCTACGGCCCTGAATCATCAGGCAAGACGACGCTGGCGCTCCACG
>CAZRMD010000322.1:0-1618 GCA_964601135.1 uncultured Actinomycetes bacterium
GTGTCCGGGTTATCGACCTGCCTCGTGCGGGACACTTTCTGCTGTTGGAGCAGCCGGAAGCCGTCACCCGCGCCGTCGCCGAGTTTGTCGGCGCTGGCGCAGGGCCTCGCTGACTGCTTGCGGAAGAACGAGAGGAGTCGAAATGCCGCGCTACGACGACACATTTGTGGATCGCTTGTTGCGCGATGAGGAGGGCTCATGACCGACATCATCCTGCACCACTACGATATCTCTCCCTATTCGGAGAAAGTCCGGCTCGGCCTTGGCCTCAAAGGTCTCGCCTGGGCGTCGGTCGAGACCCCCATCATCATGCCGAAACCCGATCTGACGGCGCTGACCGGGGGCTATCGCAAGGCGCCCGTGCTGCAAATCGGCGCCGACATCTATTGCGACAGTCAACTGATCATGCGCGAGCTGGAGCGCCGGCATCCGAGCCCGAGTTTTTATCCGGCCGGTCGCGGCGCGGCGGATGCGCTTGCGTGGTGGGCGGAGAAGACCATGTTCAGCCCGGTGGCCGGTATCGTTTTCGCCAGGCGGCCGGACTCGTTGCCCGACGGGTTCCTTGAAGACCGCGCCAAGTTCTCCGGCCGCAACATAGATCCGGCCGCAATGATGGCGGCGCTGCCTTATCTACTCGATCAGTTGCGTGCGCATCTGCACTGGCTCGATCAGATGATGGCCGACGGGCGCTCGTTCCTGCAGGGCGCGGCGGCCGGTCTCGCCGACCTCGCGGCTTACCACCCCATCTGGTTCTTGCAGCGGAATTTCGGACCGGCGGCAGCACCGCTCGGCGGATTTCCAAGGCTATTGAGCTGGGCTGAGCGCGTCGCCGCCATTGGCCACGGCGACCGGCGCCCGATGACGTCACAGGAAGCGCTTGCGGTCGCAAGCGCTGCCGCGTCGTCCACCGGCACCGTCGCCGACCGCGACGACCCGATCGGTCGCCAGCCGGGGCAGCGCGTCACCGTCACACCGGACGATACCGGCCGCGATCCGGTCGTCGGCGAATTGGTAGCCTCAGGCGTCGATGAGATTACCATCAAGCGTAACGACCCCGCTGTTGGCGAGGTCTTTGTGCATTTTCCGCGTGCCGGCTTTGCCGTCACGCCGGCCTAGTCTAACGGTAAGCCCAGCGGTCGCAGGCCGGTTTACTGGCGGTGGGAAGAGAGCAGCCTAAAGCCGTCACCCGCGTCGTCGCCGATTTTGTCGGCGCTGGCGCAGGTCCTCGCTGACTTCGTTGGACACGTCATCGTCTACGCCCGGATGCAGGCGGTCGGCATCGTCAACGATCATGAAACACATTGCTTTCGATGGGATGTCACACCAAAGCGGGGATGACGCATGTATTACCGAATAATTAGACAGTGCATGCAGGCCCTGAAGAACCTCGAGACCTGGCTCGACAAGGCCGAACAACATGCCGCGGCAAAGGGGTTTGACGTCGGCGTACTCTTGACCAGCCGCCTTGCCAGGGTCGGGGTCCTTCTCAAGTTCCCCGTCGACATGCTTGGAGGTGTATTCGGCCCTGCGTCGAACCACGGCGGCGGCTAGGTCGTCCTTTGCGGGAAAATGATAATGGACGCTCGAACTCTTGAAGGCGATCTCTCTAAAGCTGAAT
>CAZRMD010000322.1:1628-3214 GCA_964601135.1 uncultured Actinomycetes bacterium
AGAACAGACACTGAAGCCTGTTATGCCAACCCCGCCAGCTGATACCGCTATTGGCAATCTGTTTGGTGAGCCGGATTTGCCCGCTGGCTTTCGTTACATGCCGGAGGTTCTCTCACCGGCGGAAGAGAAGGGCCTGGTACAGCGACTTGAGAAGCTGCCACTCAAGCCATTCGAACTCCGTGGTTATCTCGGCAACCGTCGCATCTACAGCTTTGGGCACAGATATATTTTTGCGGGCCAGGAGCCTCGCGCTGACGCGAGCATCCCGGACTACCTTCGGCCGTTGACTGACATCGCAAGCCGGATCAGCGGAACACCCGCGGATGCATTCGAGCAACTCATGGTGACGGAGTACGCGCCCGGCGCTGGAATTGGTTGGCATCGCGACCACCCAACCTTTGAGGACGTTGTCGCGGTGTCGTTTCTGGCACCTTGCATCCTGCGGCTCCGCCGGAAAGTCGGCGAAGACTGGGAGCGCCGGTTCGCGCGGATCGAGCCGCGCTCGGCGTATTTGCTCAGCGGCACGGTGCGTAACAGCTGGCAGCACAGCATCGCTGCGATGGATGTGCTGCGCTACTCCGTCACCTTGCGGACATTTCGCCCCGGTCACGGCTCGAAAGATCAGTCGCTTGCTGTTTCCGTGTTGTGTCGATCTATCGATAGGTAGATTGCGCACTCGCTAGAGCACGATCTTGAGCGAGAACCGCGCACCATCGCATCAGGAGGACGGAATGAACCAGACAGACAAGGCCAGGCGCTTCGCCGAGTTGCATGTGAAGGGCGCGCCGGTGCTACTTTACAATGCGTGGGATGCCGGCAGCGCGAAAGCTATCCGGGATGCGGGTGCAAAGGCGATCGCGACCAGCAGTTGGTCGGTCGCCGAGGCGCAGGGTTACCGCGATGGTGAGCTTATCCCGATCACACTTGCCGAGCAGATTGTCGGGCAGATCGCCGCCACGATCGATCTCCCGGTCACTGTCGATTTCGAAGGGGGTTACAACGGTGACGACGACGATGAGCTCGCCGGCAATATCGCACGTCTGCTCGATCTCGGGGTGATCGGCATTAATTTCGAGGATCGGGTCGTTAAAGGCTCGGGGCTTTACGACATAGGCCGCCAAGCGGACCGGATCGCTACGGTTCGCGAGACCGCAGAGGAAAGAGGCGTCAAGCTCTTCATCAACGCTCGCACGGATCTGTTCCTCGGCCAGGGCAGGAATGAGGCTCAATCTGTTGGCGAAGCCCTTGACAGGGCGAAGGCCTACGCGGCCGCGGGTGCGTCCGGCTTTTTCATTCCCGGCTTAAAAGAAGATGCCCTGATCGGTCGGATCTGCGAGAGCGTCACGATGCCGGTCAACGTGATGGTCATGAACGGGGTGCCGTCCAATGACCGCCTGACTGAGCTCGGCGTTTCGCGCATCAGTTACGGACCGATCCCATACATCCACTTGATGGCGGCGCTCCAGCAGGAAGCAAAAAAAGTCCTTTCGTAGGGGCGCCGATCGGCGGTCAGCGTGATCCGCGGTCAGCAGCGCCCACCATTCCTGGCATCGGGTCCGTGCCGTATCTCACCAGCACGAGCGCGC
>CAZRMD010000323.1:0-2571 GCA_964601135.1 uncultured Actinomycetes bacterium
CGCTGGCCCGCTTCTACGCTCCCATTGCCAGCCGCCGGGGCGACAAGATTGCCCGGGTCGCCCTGGCGCGTCGGCTAGCCACTCTCTGCTTCCACGCCCTGCGCAACTCACAGGGCTGCCGAGCCTTTCCGGCTCGGACCCGATGATTGACTTGTCTCTCGATCGGAGTGCACCCGTCCCAATTCATGGCCTCTGTTGACGGCCGCCATTTTGATTGGGTCACTCGACCGCATGCTCACCATGGTTTCAACCGAATACGGATGAAAAAGTCAACCCCTCCCATGCTGGCCTGTTCTATGCTCGGGCTGGGCGCGGTCAGCCCTCGTGGAGAAGAGCGGAGGTAGGGGATGCGACCTCCGCCGCGCATCCGGCCTTGAGCCCATCAGTCGCTCCTCGTGTGAGGCGGCCGCGTCCGCTCTTTCCCGGCGTGCGGCGACCATGGTCCGGTAGGCCTCCTCGGCCTGTCGGAGCACCTGCTGTTCCTGGGCCCGCACTTGATCCAGGGGTGGCCCTGAACCTGCCCGCGAGCGGTAGCGCTTCGGTTGACCTGCTTGGAGCTCGAGCTGGCGCAGCTTGCTGGCCGTCAGAGTCTGTCGCGACCACTGGTAGTCGACGCCTTTGGTCAGCAGGTGCCAGGTCAGGACCGCCAGCTTGCGGGCGACCGCCACGTAGGCGATCTGCTTGCCACGCCGCGACCGGATGCGCTCGTAGAAGGCATGCAGCGGTCCCGGCACCCGCACGGAGGCATGAGCGGCTTCGATCAGGAGCCCTCGGGCATGAGCCTGGCCTTGGCGGCTGATGGAGCCGGTGTAGGCCGGCCGGTCCCCGGACTGGCGGACGCGAGGATCCAGTCCCAGGTAGCCGACCAGCTGGTTGGGGCGTGGGAAGCGGCTGATGTCGCCGACCACGGCGACCAAGGCCAAGGCACTCATCAAACCCACGCCGGGGATGGAGAGCAGGTGTCGGACCCGCCTGTCGACGACGACATCCTCCGCCAGCGTGCGATCCACCTCCTCGAGTTCGGTCTCCACGCCCGCCAGCAGGCGGAGGGCGCTATCAACCTGCTGGCGCTCCTCCGCCGGCAACGCCAACTCCGCCAGCCACTGCCGGCCGCCTTTGCCGAAGACGTCGCTGTAGGGACACTCGACCAGGTTGCGCAGCAGGACACCGTGAATTCGGTTCCGCAGCCGGGTCTGCTGCTGAACCAGGCCCCGGCGGTGGGAAACCTGGCGCCGGAGCCGACGGGTGAGGGGGTCAGGCACCCAGACCTCAGGGATGAAGTCCGCCGCCATCAGCTGGGCCAGGATGGCGGCGTCGACCTTGTCGGTCTTGACCTTGGCGCTGGCAATCGCCTTGGTGCGCATGGGATTGGAGACCACCACTTTCCCGGCCTGGGCCCGGAGCAGTTCGGCAATCGCCCAGGTGTTGAAGGTGGACTCCAACACCACCTGGTCGTCCGGCCTCAAGCGCTCGGCGAGCTCTCGCAGGCCGCTCGGGGTGGTGTCGATGCGGTGGCGGCGGATCCCTTGACCAGGGGCCAGGATGGCGACTTCAGCAAAGTGTTTGTGGACGTCGAGAGCAACTGTTCGCAACTACGCCTCCTCGATGATGAAGTTGGGTCCCAGCCGGGCAACACGACAACTACGGATCCGCGCTCGCAGCGCAACCGGGTCAGTCGCAGGGGTGGCCAGATAGATGAACGGACTCGTGGTCCATATGAAGGTCGGCCTGCCCGTCACTGGTGTTCCCATATGGACCCCTGTCCCGGCGCCATCAGGGTAGTGGTGCCGGGCCGGCAGGGCCCGAGATTTTCATAGCCGATAGATGATTGTGTGTGAGCGCATCGTCGATGAGAGGGCGGTCACCACTGCCACGACGATCCACAGTGCTGCGCCACAGAGCGCGTACCACGCGGCTTCCTGGCCCGCCGTCACGTGCAGGGGAGCCAGAGTCACGATCGATGCAGTCGAACTCGCATGCATGACTTGCGTCAGCAAGACACTCCGGGTTCTCACGAAGAGCCAGACGATCAGAACCCGCATCGGGATCACGAAGGCGACGAACGCCGCATAGAACGCCAGCCAGTAGCGGCCGTGCGGAGCTGCCGAACCAAGATAGTCCACGACAGGGGCATGCCAGAGGCCTCACACGAGCCCCAGCAGGATGCCTGCCACTATTGGCGAGCGACCCACCAGTAGCCGCGGCGTCGCGAATCCTGTCCAGCCAACCTCCTCGAAGAACCCGGACGGAATGCCGAAGGCCAGCCCAACCAGAAATAGCTTGGGCGCGAATGCAGGCGACACCAGCGCTGAGAGACTTGCCAAAACCAACAGGATCAGGACAGGCGGGGTCAGCAGTGCAAAGCCATACGATTGGATACCAACACGCCATCGCAGAACGCGGTCGCGAAGGTGCTGGAGGCCAACGCGGCCAGCCACAACGGCGGTGAGCGCAATCGCCACCGCGCAGGTCGTGATCTCCATCACCGGGAAGAGGGACAGCGTGAATGCCGATCCCACCGGTGGCCCGCTCAACAGGTGTGGAACGACTATCACGACAAAGGCCATTGCC
>CAZRMD010000323.1:2581-3212 GCA_964601135.1 uncultured Actinomycetes bacterium
GGATCAAGCAGGCTCCGACGAAGTAGGCGGTCAGTTGATGCCGACGAATGACGAGTGCCGTCCCGCCAAGCAGCGAAGGTGACCTCCCTGGTCCCGTTCCCAAGCCCTGCCGCACGCGTTGCGGCAAGTGTAACAATGGGGAAGTGACCGTTGCCGTGAACGGTTTCGAGAACAACCTCACGCCCTTCACGATCACGTTCCTGGCGCTTCCCAACACGCACGATCTGATCACTGGACGACTGGGGATGAGACCCCGACGGGCTATTGCTGCAGGCGGCTAACAGCTCCGCTCCCGCGGCGACCGAGAGCCCGGTTCCGATGGTTGCAGTCAGGAAGTCACGCCTTCTCGTGTCTCCCCGGCCCGCTGACGCATGGCCGCGACTCGATATTGCCATGTGCTTCACTCCGATCCTGGATGCTGCTGGTACTTAACTTCGAGCTGGACGCCGGCCGATGGCCCCGTCGGCGGGTCCAATCGCTGCCACAGCTGACTCGGTGTCCCGTCCTGCAGGCAGGCCGAGACAGAAGCACGCTCACGCCAGGTCGGGCTGCCCCCTGGAGGCATGGCCGAGTAAGTGCCTGACGCATACACGCACGACACTCTCGCCGTAAGGCGCGGCAGGCCCACGAG
>CAZRMD010000324.1:0-3186 GCA_964601135.1 uncultured Actinomycetes bacterium
CGGGTCATCGCGCACAGCGGTATGCGGACACGATCCGGTCTCCACGCCGAGCACGTGGTCAGGTGCCAGGACGCCGGCAAGGGTGGCCCGGACATGCTGTGCGTCTTCGCTGGTGAAGATATCGTTGGTGACTACCAGCGGATGGTGGCCCCCCGCGAGCAGCATCGGGACGAGTGCCTCGATGAGAGCGGTCTTGCCCGAGCCAACCGGTCCGCCGATGCCGACCCGAGCAACGCCAGGCGCGCGCATGTCAGCCAAGGGTTGTTTGTCGAACGCCTTGGAATCGTGGTCATGAGGATGCGCATGCTCGGGAGCGTGCGGCTGTCGCTCGCTCATTACGGATCCTTTGTGCTCAGCTTGCGAACAACCGGGGGTCCGCCTGCTCGTGACGCATCGCCATCACATCCACCAGAGGTGTGCAGCTCCATATCTGCGAGACCTCCTTGTCGACCGCTTTCCAAGCCGCCTCAGCGGTCACCTGCCGCACTCGATAGAGCACGCTCTGAGCGGCGCGATGATCAGTAAATGCCAGTCGCACCGCGGCAGCGACCCAGCCAGCGGCGAAGGCGTACACGGCGCCCGCCACCGCCTCCAGACGCGGCACACCCAAACTGGAGCAGAGCAGGCCGAGGACGACCGCATAGTTGCCTGGTGAGCGTCCGTCGTTGACGCGCTCCACGTACTCTTCCATTGCCCATCCCCCGAAGGCGGCAGTGGCGGTGCTCATCAGCGCCCGGCCGGATCGCATCGACGACTCGCGGGCTTCGCGCGCGAGCTTGACGGCGGTCAGCCGTTGATCGGCGCGGGTCGCCAGCTCGAGATCGTGGACTCCGCCCGGATCGGCGGCGCGATGAGCGCAGGCCAGCGCCACACCGTCTGAGGGCGCGACTCCGAAGCGTATGCAATCGCTGAGCAGCGCCACCAGCGTCGACGGGTGAGTGGGCATGGCCAGCAACCCGCTCTGTGCGAAGGCCTCGAGACCGTAGGAGAGGGTGTAGCGCCCGCTCGGGAAGGCGGAGTCACTCAACTGCAAGACGGACAGGTAACTGGTGAGCCATTCGCCGCTGCCCGCAGCTAGACCGCCGCCAGGCGATTCGGGAGCAACGTTGCGCATCAAACGATGTAGTACAGCTGAGACATCGCCACGTCGTCGGCGGCGCCCACCGCGGCCGGTAGACCGTCGACGCTCACCTGGTACGTCTCCGAGTCGATGCGGATCTCAGGCATGGCGTCGTTGCGCACCATTTGGGCCTTGCCGACCCCTCGGCAGTTCCTCACCGGTTCGATCCTTCGATCCAGGCCCAGTTGTTCCGGCACGCCCGCATCCACCGCCGCTTGAGAGAGGAACGTCATGGAGGTGCGGGCGATGGCGTTTCCCAGAGTTCCGTACATCGGTCGCATCAGCACGGGCTCCGGAGTGGGGATGGAAGCGTTCGGGTCGCCCATCATCGCCCAGTTGACGAATCCTCCCTTGATGACGTACTTCGGTCTGACGCCGAATGTGTTCGTCGGCCAGAGCACCATGTCGGCGACCTTGCCGGGCTCGAGCGAACCCACCAGATGAGCGATGCCGTGCGTGACTGCTGGATTGATTGTCAGCTTGGCGAGATAGCGCAGGATCCGTTGGTTGTCGTTCTCTGCTGGGTCACCGTCCAGGCTCCCGGTCAGCTTCTTCATCTTGTCGGCGGTGCGCCAACATGTCGCCACCGTGTCGCCAATCCGGCCCATCGCCTGAGAGTCCGATGAGTACATGCTGAGCGCTCCGACATCGTGGAGCACATCCTCGGCAGCCTCGGTCTCGGCGCGAATGCGGGATTGTGCGAACGCGACATCCTCCGGGTTGCCGGTATTCAGATGGTGGGTGACGACGATCATGTAGAAGAGGTTGTCGGTCGTATCCGTCGTGTAGGGCCGGGTGGGATTCGTCGAAGAAGGCAGCACATTCGGCAGCGACGCGATGGCCATGATGTCGGGAGCGTGGCCGCCACCGGCGCCCTCGGTGTGATAGCTGTGGATGGCGCGCCCGTTGATCGCCTCGATCGTGTCGGCGAGATAACCGCCCTCGTTCAAGGTGTCGGCGTGCAGCGCCACCTGCACGTCGTAATCGTCGGCAACGGTCAGCGCGCAATCGATGGCTGCCGGCGTCGCGCCCCAGTCTTCGTGGACCTTGAATCCGCAGGCACCAGCCTGCAGCTCTTCTTCCAGAGTCTCGGGCCGGCTGCTGTTGCCCTTGCCAAGAAGCCCGATGTTCACAGGCAGCACCGCGGTCGCCTCGAGCATGCGGGCGATGTTCCACGGCCCGGGCGTGCAGGTGGTTCCCTTGGAGCCATCTGCAGGACCAGTACCTCCACCGATCAAAGTAGTCACGCCGTTTGACAGCGCATGCGGAACCTGGTCGGGGGTCAGGAAATGGACATGGCTGTCGATGGCGCCCGGGGTCGCGACCAGGCCCTCGCCGGAGATCACCTCAGTACCCGCCCCCACGATCAGGTTGGGATCCACCCCGTCCTGGACGTACGGGTTTCCGGCTTGGCCAACACCGGCGATGCGCCCATCTTTGATTCCGATGTCCGCCTTGACGATTCCTAGCATTGGGTCCATCACGATGGCCGCGGTGATCACCATGTCGAGCACGCCGTCGGCGTTGCGCCGGCCGGGCATCTGCCCCATGCCGTCGCGCAGCGACTTGCCGCCTCCGTAAATCGCTTCCTCGCCCGGAAGCAGGAGGCTCCGCTCGACCTGTGCGATCAGGGTGCTGTCCGCCAGACGAAACCGGTCACCGACCGTCGGACCGTAGAGCGAGGCGTACTGCTGTCGGGTGACGGTGCTCAAGACCGGCTCCTCCGTCCACCCCTGGTCGGCGCCGGCGCCGGCTGTTCAGCGCCTGCGGCCATCTCAGGAGTCTCAACGGGCCGGCGCTGCCCGTCCGCCACGCCAGCGAACCCCAACCTGGCCGCGCGCTCCATCGCGCTCCTGACGGTCCACTTCGCCGTCGTCGCGCCGTCGAGCACATTGCTGAAGCCGATCACGCGGCGCATTCCACCGAACTCGACCAAATCGACATCGCGCTCATCGCCTGCTTCGAAGCGGATCGACTGTCCGGACGGGATGTCCAGCCGCATGCCCAAGGCCGCCGAACGGTCGAAGTCCAATGCGCGATTGGCCTCGAAGAAGTGAAAGTGTGAA
>CAZRMD010000325.1:0-3167 GCA_964601135.1 uncultured Actinomycetes bacterium
GGTGCCGAAGGTGCGATCGTAGGAAAGGCGCTGCTGGGCGGGACACTCGATTTAGGTGCCGCTCAGCGGATCGCGAATTAACTCGCCGCGCGCAGAGCTTCCAGCAGCGGCGAGCTGATCAGGACGTCGGCGGTCGCAATGTTGGTCGCCAGCGGAACATTGCGCACATTGCAGATGCGCAGCAACGTTTGGATGTCGGGATCATGGGGATGCTTGTCCAGCGGGTCGACCAGGAAGATGACCGCGTCGACCAGCCCTTCAACCACTCGGCTGGCGATCTGCACGTCTCCCCCATGCGGGCCCGGCGTAACAACGTCCACCTCGAGTCCCACCTTGTCGCGCAGCAGATCACCGGTCGCCCCTGTTGCAACCAGCTGATATTCGGACAGGCGGGATCGATTAAAGGTGGCGAAAGCCACCAGGTCGGCCTTCTTGCCGTCGTGCGCAATGATGGCCAGGCGCGGCCGATCAGATGTTGCCATCGACGACAAACCTCCAACGATAGTTTTCATTGACGATCAACCACGGTACCACGCGTTGGGACCGTACAGGCGAAACAATCTCGAAACGATCAGTTGGTTAGTCGGCACGATGCGACGGGTGCGAGACATGGTCGTCATGCCTTCAGTGTGAATGAAACTGTGCGCGATCGCATCGGATCCTCGCTCCAAAAAACTGAATGCAACCTTGACCCGGTTGCACATCGCCTGATCACGCCTGGTGAAAATTGGAAACTAGATCAGGTCTTCGCCTGATGCCACGCATGGGCATCTTCGAGGAAGTTCGTGAGCAACCGATGTCCATGCTCCGTGAGGATCGCCTCTGGATGGAACTGCACACCTGCGAGCGGATAGCGTCGATGACGCAGGCCCATCACGGTCTCGTCTTCCGTCCATGCCGTCACCTCGAGCTCGCTCGGCACGTCCGTCGCATCCACAACAAGTGAGTGGTAGCGCGTCGCGTTGAACGGGCTTGGAAGCCCGCGGAAAACGGATTGCTGTTTGTGCACGACGCGTGAGACTTTGCCATGCATCACCTGGGCGGCCCGTTGGACCCTACCGCCATAGGCTTCGCCGAGGCATTGATGGCCAAGACAAACGCCAAGCGTCGGTAGCGTGGGTCCGAGCTCGAGCAGAAGATCCTTGCAGATGCCGGCGTCCGCCGGCGTGCCTGGGCCTGGAGAGAGAACCACAGCGACCGGATTCATCGCGACGACTTCGGCCAGGCTGATCTCGTCGTTTCGGCGCACCGTGACCGATCCGCCCAGCTCGCCGAGATACTGCACCAGGTTATAGGTGAAGGAGTCGTAGTTGTCGATCACCAGGACGCGGTCGCTAGCGGTCATGTCAGCCCGCGCCGGCCAGCGCCTGGAGCAACGCCGATGCCTTGTTGCGAGTTTCGAGAAATTCCTCCGCTGGAACGGAATCCGCCACGATACCGGCAGCAGCCTGGATGGTGGCGCATCCATCCTTGACCACCATGGTGCGAATCGCGATGCAGGTATCGAGGTCACCGGTGAAGCTCAGATATCCGATGGCGCCGGCGTAGACGCCGCGGCGCTCACCCTCGAGCTCGGCGATGATCTCCATGGCGCGGATCTTGGGCGCGCCGGTGACCGTGCCCGCAGGGAAGCAGGCACGCAGGGCGTCCATCGGCGTGCACTCGGCGCGTAGTTTGCCAGTGATGTTTGAGACCAGGTGCATGACGTGGGAATAGCGTTCGACCGCCATCAGCTCAGTAACCTTGACGCTGCCGATTTCGCACACCCGTCCCAGATCATTGCGACCGAGGTCGACCAGCATCACGTGCTCCGCGCGCTCCTTCTCGTCGGCGCGCAGCTCGTTCTCCAGGCGCTGGTCGGCCGCGGCGTCGCGGCCGCGACGGCGGGTACCAGCGATTGGCCGGTAGCGCAGATCGCGGCCCTGAACCGTGATCAGGATTTCGGGCGAGGTCCCGAGGATCGTGAGCTGCGGCAGGCGCAGAAAATACATGTACGGCGATGGATTCAAGGCGCGCAACAAGCGATAGACGTCGAATGGATCCCCCTGCTGGGGCACAGTGAACCGCTGGGCCACCTGCACCTGATAGATGTCGCCGGCCAGGATGTGCCCCTTCGCCCGCTCCACAGCGTCGAAGAAGGTCTGTTCGGACATGCTGCCCCGTGGCTCGCTGGCAATCGGACGATCGGCCGGCTCGAGCGGACGCAGAACGACCGGTTTCAGGAGTCGGCGAGCCAGCGCATCGATGCGGGCAACCGCTTCTCGATAACGCTCTTCGATCGGGCCCTGTTGGGTTCGAACGTGCGTAACGAGCTTGAGTCGGTGGCGAACGTGATCGAAACACGCGAGGGTGTCGGTCACGATGAAGACACCATCGGGGACTTGCAGTGGATCGGCATCTGGAACCGGGAGTCGCTCCAGATAGCGCGCCGCTTCGTAGGCGAAGTAGCCGACCGCGCCGCCGCAGAATCCTTCGGGGAGCCCCTCGGCGGGTTCGGCCCTGTAGCTTTGCAGGTAGCTCTCCAGAGCTTTCCAGGGATCGGCGTCCGGCAGATCGTGCGCGCCCTTCTCATCGTGCACCCTGGCTCGACCACCGTCGATGGCGATGATCGCCATTGGATCCGTGGCGACGAAGGAATACCGTCCGAGGTGCGCGCCGCCTTCAACGCTCTCCAGCAGAAATGCTGGTGCATCGTCGCTCAGGGCGGCAAAGGCCGTCACCGGCGTCAGCGCATCGGACAGCATGTCGCGAAAGATCGGCACCATGGGCGCCCGCTGCGCGCGGTCCCTGACCTGTTCGAGGGTTAGTGAGACGGACATATTGGATACGTCATGAGGCAGCGGGATAAGGTGTCATGGGTCCCAGGGGTCCGATGGCGACGGCCGGACTGTCGGCAAGGCTGGCAAGGATCGCCCCGGCGGATGCGGGTGCACCGCGCACGGCCCGGATCAGGTCGGCAAGTACCGCACTGGCGGCCGCGTCCGGACCCGCACCCATACCTGTCAGGACGAGCGGTCCGGCAAAGGCCGTGTCGAGCTCGATGGCATTCATCGGACCGCTGACCTGAGCCAGAGGTAAATCGCGTGGGATCAAACGCGGCCGCACATCAGCATCGATGCGACTGGAGTCCTGCATGGTGGCGGCGGCGATCAACTTCACGACGCGGC
>CAZRMD010000326.1:0-3165 GCA_964601135.1 uncultured Actinomycetes bacterium
AACTGGCCGTATGATATCCGGTCATCCGAGGAGCTCAACCTTCCCCAAAACGTCAATATCAGCGATAAAGAGGTCAGCATGGCGACCTCGCTGATCGACAACCTGACGGACAGCTTCCAGCCCGAGCGCTACACCGACGACTACAAGGCCGCCTTCCAACAGATCGTCGACCAGAAGATGAAGGGGCTGCAGGTGACCACACCGGTGGCCGTGCAGGAGCCGAAGGTGATGGACCTGATGGCGGCCTTGAAGGCATCGGTTGAGGCCACCAAACAGGGCAAGAAAGCGCCCGCGGCAAAGCCTGCCCCGGCAAAAGTCAGGGTGGCCGCCAAAACCTCGACGGCACGACCTGCGGCCAAAAGGCGCACGGCCTAACCTGGCGTAGTACGCTCGCGGCTAGCATGCCGGCGCGTCCTCGAACCGTTGAGCTCGACCTTCCCTTCGCGCGGGTGCTGCCGGATCGCTTGCGCCCGATGCTGCCGATGCCGGCGTCGGAGCCCTTCGATTCGCCGGAGTACGCCTTCGATGTTGCCTGGGAGGGTGTGCGCGCGCTGGCGTCGATCGACGGTGGGGAGGTCCGCCTCTGGGGACGGGATCTTTCGGATCTCACGAACCTGTACCCCGAGATACAGGAACTCGCCGCCGCAGCCCCACCGGAAACGATCGTCGATGGCGAGCTGATCGTGAGTGACGTCGATGGTCGTCCGGATTCTGTCGCCCTTGAGACTCGGCAGCACACACGACCGGAGGCAGTTACACGCGCGGCAGTGGCTCAGCCAGTCACCTACGTCGTCTACGACCTCTTATATCTCCATGGCCGGCCGCTGCTCAAGGAGCCGCTCGTCCGCCGGCGAGCGCGAATGTTCGAGGCGATCCGGTCATCGGGCCGGATCTATGTCGTGGAACCGGTCGCCCATGACGGCCTGGCCTTTTACGACGCCGCCCGTGAAAAGGGCCTCGACGGTGTCGTCGCCAAGCGCCTCGACAGTCCGTATCGGGCCGGACACCGCCATCCGGACTGGCTGCAGATCGATGCGGTGCGCCGGCAGGACTTCGCGGTGATGGGATTCATTCCCGCTGCCGGTGAGCGCCTTCTGGAGGCGCTGATCGTCGGCACCTATGACGGTCGCTCGTTTCAGCCGGCGGGGCGGGTCGTTGGCGGCTTCGATCCGGCAGCATCGGTCCGGCTGAGGAAATTGCTGGACGCGCTTCCCTCCGCGCCTGGTCAGCGGGATCCCCGGTGGGCCGACGAACGAATCTGTTGGGTCAAGCCAAAGACCGTGGTGAACATCAAGTTCAGTGAGTGGGACCGCCATGGCCAGCTGCGCTTTCCCATTTTCAGCGGGCTAAAACCCGAGATCGCTCCGGAAGAATGCATGCGAGCAGCTGTCGTCAATCCGCCTGAGCCGGCGCCCCCGCGACGGGCCGATATCCAGCTTCCACGCCTTCCAATCTAGGTTCCCGCGCTGGTGTCCCGGGAACAAGGCCACCTAAACTGGACCCGTGGGTGGCGGATGCTACAGCGGCCCGGAAGGCACCACCTGCTGGGGAGACTGGTGGGTCGGACTAGCGCTCCTATCCCTCGTGATCGGGATCGTGATCCTTTTGGTCGTCGCCGCAGTCCGCGTCGCGCGAGACCCCGCTGGTACCCTGCGCTATTACCGATCGAAGCGAAGTCTGGTCACCATACCATTGACGTTCCTGGCATCGTCGGTGCTGTTTATTGTGGGCTGGGGGCTGATTTACCAGTACCACCTGCCGTTCTGGGCCCAGCTTCTGGTTTCAGCGCTGTTTCTGGCAATCTTCTTAGCGGGCGATCTCGCAATCCATCGTGTGAAATAGTCTCACGAGAAAGCCCAGCCACCACTTCGTAAAGTAGGGGCGTGTCAATCGCGGACAGGGTTGCCGTCCGCCTGCGTATCAATGGCGAAGAGATGGCGGTCATGGTGCCGCCCTACAAGACCCTGCTCGAAGTTCTGCGAGAAGACCTCGGCCTGACCGGCACCAAGCATGGCTGCGAGCTCGGTGAATGCTCGACCTGTGGAGTCCTCGTCGACGGCAAGCCGTTTCTGTCCTGCCTGGCCATGCCGCTCGACCTCGAAGGACGCGATATCACCACGATCGAAGGCATGGCTCGGGGCAGCGAACCGCACCCACTGCAGCTTGCCTTCGCCGAGCTTGGCGCGGCACAGTGCGGCTACTGCACACCAGCCATGCTCCTGACTGCCAAAGCGTTGCTCGATGGCGACCCGCATCCCACCCGCGAGGCCATCAAAGAAGCGCTGGCGGGCGTACTCTGCCGCTGCACCGGCTACGTCAAAATCTTTGAGGCGGTCGAGCTGGCGGCTTCGAGAGGCGCTGGCCGTGGCTGACGACTTGGCGATCATCGGTAAGCCCCTGACAAAGCCCGACGCCTTTCCCAAGGTAACCGGCCAGACGAAATTCGCCGATGACCTGTCGCTGCCACGGATGCTCTACGGGCGCATCCTGCGCAGTCCTCATCCGCATGCCCGCATCCTGAACATCGACATCGGACGAGCGCGCGCGTTGCCGGGCGTGCTGGCCGTGCTCACCGGCGATGATCTGCCGGTGAAATTCGGCATCCTTCCGGTCAGCCAGGACGAGGAGGCGCTCGCTCGGGAGAAGGTCCGCTACGTTGGGGATCCGATCGCTGCCGTGGCCGCCACCGATGAGTGGGTCGCCGACGAGGCCCTTGACCTGATCGACGTCGAGTTCGCCGAGTTGGCGTCATACATGACCATCGATGAGGCGATCGCCGGCCGGGGCGAGCCCATCCACGGGACGTCGAACGTCCACAAGGCCGTTGCCCTGGAATTCGGCGACACGGACCAGGCGATTGCGAACGCCGGCCACGTCCGCGAAGACACCGTCTTTTTCGAAGGAAACACCCATTTGCCGATGGAGCAGCATGCGGCCGTCGCCCAGTATGGCGTCGACGGCAAGCTGACGCTGTGGACGTCCTCCCAGACACCGCATTACGTCCATCGAGCTCTGGGAAAGGTGCTGAAGCTACCCATGAGCCGAATCCGGGTGATCGCCACGCCAAACGGAGGCGGCTTCGGCGGAAAGAGCGACATCTTCTCTCACGAGCTGGTGGCGGCCAAGCTGGCCATCGTTACCGGGCGTCCCGTCAAGATCACGCTC
>CAZRMD010000327.1:0-3144 GCA_964601135.1 uncultured Actinomycetes bacterium
CTGAAACAGCACATCGCGGATTTCGGGCACCGGATGCGGATCATGTACAAGAGCGGCCAGGTGAGTGGGCTCGAGCTCGTCTTCTCGGCAGCCAACTTCACCGACCTCATGAACCGGGTCTTCTTCTTCAATGACATCGTGCGCGAAGATCGGCGGCAGGTCGCCGAGCTGCAGAAAGAGCGCGAGGCGGTGGCCGCCATGAAGGCCGACCTCGAGGCCAAGCAGGCCCAGCAGGCGCAGGTCGTCAAGCAGATCCAGGATCAGAAGGCCCAGCTGCAGTCGGTCCGCGACCAGCGAGCCGCGGCGGAACAACAGATCGCTGCCATCGAGGCACGGTTCCAGCAACAGCTGGCAGAAATGGAGGCCCAGCGCGCCGCCCTGCAGGCGCAGATCGCGGCGTTGATCAGCGAGAGCTTCCGAGCGCGGTCATCCGGTAAGTGGAAGTGGCCGATCGATGGCGTCATCACGCAGGGCTTTGGCTGCACGAGCTATCCGTTCGAGCCCTACGATCCCAGCTGTCCGACGCATCACTTCCACAGCGGCATCGATATCGCGACCGATTATGGAACCCCGGTCCACGCCGCGGACGGCGGGATTGTCCACAACTTCACGATGGGGTGCACCTGGGGCGGCGGCCTCTGTGGCTACGGCCGTTATGTCGTGATCGTCCACGCCGGCGGCTTCACCACACTGTACGGGCATCTTTCTAGCTGGGCCGTCGGCGATGGGCAACAGGTGGACAAGGACGCGGTCATCGGCTACGAGGGCTCGACCGGGAACTCGACCGGTCCGCACCTGCACTTTGAAATCGATCTCGGCGGCACGCCGGTCGATCCACTCGCCTACCTTCCCGCCTCGTGATTGATCCAGCGGGTTCTCCCCAGAACGCCTCAAACCCTCGCGACGCACTAAAAGGCGGCTCGCGTGGGCCGGCGGGCCCGAACCCTCCCCAGAACTCTGAGAGAGAAGTAAGCCGCGATAATCCTCTGATGCCCCGGGTCAGAAATATCGCGGTCCTCGTGCTGGTCGCCCTTGGCGCCTTCTACCTCGGCAGCCTATCGGAATTTCAATGGGGCGTCTACGCCCCGGACTGGGCGAGGAGCCTGCTGTTCTACCAGGCGCCGAAGTCGCAGGTCGATTGGCGGACGCTCGACCAGGTGTTCACCACCATCGAGCAGCACTACGTCAAGACCAACCCGGATGGGGTCAAGCTCACCCAGGGAGCGGCCTCCGGCATGGTGGGCGGGCTGGGCGACCAGTTCTCGCGCTACCTCACCCCCGATGAATACCAGTCCAATCTGAACTTCCTCAATGGGCAGTTCGCCGGGATTGGGGCCTCGGTGCAGCAAAAAGGCGATCAGATCCTGATCGTCAGCATCCTGCCGGATACGCCGGCGCAGAAGGCAGGGATCAAGGCCGGCGACGTCGTCACCGGGGTGGACGGTCAGAGCACGAAAGGCTGGACCGCCGATGACGCCGTCAATCACATCCGAGGGAAGGCCGGCACGTCGGTACGCGTCGACGTCAGCCGCAACGGGCAGCCGTTGAGCTTCAACCTGACCCGGGCCGAGATCAATGTCCCGAGCGTCGCGACGCATATCTTCGACAATCGAGTCCTTTACGTCCGGATCTTCGACTTCGGCAGTCGAACCGCCACCGAATTCGACCAGGCTCTGAAAGCCAACCTCAAGGGTTCGGTCAACATGGTGGTGCTCGACCTGCGCGACAACCCGGGTGGCTACGTCGACGCCGCCAACTCGGTGATCAGCGAGTTCGTCAGCAGCGGGACGACCACCATCCTGGTGCAGCGCGGCGGCTCGGAAGAGGTCAGAAAGGTCAGCGGCCAGGGACTGGCCTTCAACAATCCGCTGGTCGTGCTGGTGAACGAGAACTCAGCCAGCGCCTCCGAGATCACTGCCGGCGCCATCAAAGACCACGGCCGTGCCAAGCTGGTCGGCGTCAAGACCTTCGGCAAGGGCTCAGTGCAGGAGGATTTCCACATTCCCGACGGCAGCGACCTGCACCTGACGATTGCCTATTGGGAAACACCCAACCGCAACTCGATCGACAAGAAGGGCATCACGCCGGATAAGACCGTGACCCTGGCGAGCGCCCAGGACGAGTATGCGGTCCAGGAGACGCCGAACGACTTTTCGAAGGACACCCAGCTGGCGGCGGCCCTCTCCATGCTCGAGAGCTGAGCGGCCTGACGGCCTGTTGCGGCATCGTGGGTACAATCGATCCGTATGCCCGATGAGGCGTTCGACGTAGCCGTCATCGGTGGCGGCTCCGCCGGGTATGTCGGCGCCATCCGAGGAGCCCAGCTTGGTCTCAAGGTCGCGGTCATTGAGAAGGAGAAGCTGGGCGGCACCTGCCTGCACCGCGGCTGCATCCCAACGAAGTCCTTCCTGCACTCCTCCGAGCTGGTGCACCAGCTCCGCACCGGCTCCGTGCTCGGCCTGAAAAGCGACGGGCTGGAAATCGACTGGCCGGTGGTCTTGAAGCGCAAGCAATCGGTGGTCGACCAATTGTGGCGCGGCGTCGAATTCCTGATGAAGAAGAACAAGATCGCCGTCTTCAAGGGCGAGGGCGTCATCGAGTCCGAACACAAGGTGACGGTCAAGGGCAGCGGTGAAGTCGTCAAGGCCAAGAACCTGATCGTCGCCACCGGATCCCGGCCCAGGTCGCTTCCCGGTTTGGAGATGGACGGCAACCTCGTCATCAACAGCGATCACGCGGTCAGCCTCGACAAGATGCCGAAGTCGATCGTCATCGTCGGCGCTGGCGCGGTGGGCACCGAATTTGCCTGCGTCTACAACGGCTATGGCGCCGACGTAACGCTGATCGAGTTTCTTCCCACCTTGCTCCCGGCCGAGGACGCCGAAGTTGGCCAGCAGCTGGCGAAGGTGCTGAGCAAGCGCGGCATCACGGTGATGACCAGCGCGCAGGTGCAGCCGAACACCTTCAAGTCAGCGGATGGAAAGATGGCGGTCGACGTCAAAGTCGGCGACAAGACCGAGTCCGTCAGCGGCGAGCGCCTGCTGGTCGCCGTCGGCCGTGAGGGAATTACTGATGGATTCGGGCTGGAAAAGCTCGATATTCAGATCGAGAAGGGCTACGTCAAGACGGATGAGCATTACCGCA
>CAZRMD010000328.1:0-3142 GCA_964601135.1 uncultured Actinomycetes bacterium
CCGTTTAGACTGACGTGTGGCACGCGCTGGCAGCAAAAATATCTGTTGCATCCCGACCAGACTCTGATAGTATTTTCCCAGCGCTGCTTGATCGCAGCACCCACGTTCAGAAGGGCAGGCACAACATGCAACACATCGAGGACTATGGCTGCCTTACGCAGCGCTCGCAACTGGATCGCCTCCGGGATCTCGCCGATCAGACGACCCGCGACCAGGCCAAGGTCTTAGAGCCAACCGATTTTCTGCCGACCACCGTCTTCGTCATTGATCGCAGCGGCAAGGAATCCGTCTGGCAACTCAACCATTTGGCGCTTGCGCGACCGGCCGCGGCGGCGGTGCAACTGTTCCTGCTCCCAGAAATCGCGCTCGATAACCTGGTGCCCACCCAGGCCATCATGCGGATCGTGCGAGACACGGGCGCGTTCGCTGTGGCCCTTGTAGCTCCCACAAGTGCAACGATGGCCGCTCTTCAAGTGGCCGATCTCGATCATGAGCAGAGCCTCACGGCCCACATCGAGCGCCGGCCAGGGCAGTCGCCCATACTCGGCAAGTGGGACTTCGGCAAGGTCGCATGGACGGTTCGGCTTCGCCAGGTTCTGCGCGCCTCTCGCACGGCCCCTGTTGAGGAGGCGCCGGCCCGTCCGATCACTACGGCGCCAGGAGCCCGACCGGCGGAACCCATTCCCAGCCGCCGGAATCACCGTCGGGAGATGCGCGAGCAGCTGCATCGGCCCGCCGCGGCCGCCCCGTCCTGGTTGCAGTAATCAGAATCGCCGGCTATTTGCCCGCTGCAATGTCCATGTTGCGGTTGTAGGCGTCGACCAGCGGCTGGAACGTCGCCTTGTCGGCTTTGTCCAGCACGGTGGTGTCGAAGTCCGTGACCGCTTTGACGTCGGCATCGAGGGCGGCATTGGCCTGGTTGAACGCAACCTCGTTATTGGCCTGAACCGCCGCCACCATGGCCTGGAGGTCGGTGACCGCCTTCTGCATGGCCGTCAGCAAGGGAGTGATCGCAGCAGGGATGGCCGGAGGCTTCGCTAACCCGAGGGCCTTCTGCAGGTTTGCCCCGGTTTCAGGTAGCTGCGCCTGCACGCCGGCAAGATCCTGGGCGTTGCCCAGGGCTTCGAATCCAGCCACGGCATCGAGAAATGGTTCGATGAAGGCGACCTGCTTGTTATAGATGTCGATGCCCTGCTGGGCTGAGGTAAGTGCCGAAAGGCCGGCGTCGATACGATGGCGCCGGTTGTCGATGGTCGACTGCTCCGGCACGGTGAGGAATGAGCTCTGCAGGTCATCCTTGGCCTTCTGCAGTGCGGCCCGGTCCGCGGTGACGTCCGCCTGCCAGGTCGCGATTTGGCCTTTGAATGTCGTGACCGCCTTCTTAGCCCCCGCGATGTCGGGACTGTTGCCGTTGAGATTGACGTTCTTGAATGGGTCGGTGTCGAACATGCCCACGATCGTGTTGTTGTGGCTTACGGTCGTCTTCAGGGCGCTGTCGGCGCGACTAACCTCGCCGCCTGCGGCGGCTGCACCAGCGAGGACATAGCCAATGAGGACCAAGAAAAGCACGGCGATCGCCCCGATGATCAGCCAGCGGCGACCCGAGCGGCGAGGTCGTCCCACATGGTCGGCGGTGACGGCTGGCCCGAGTACTGCGGATTCCAGGCGCGGCCCTTCGCGTGCGTCCACGATTCCCTCCCTCGGCCAACCAGGCCGATGTTCCCGATTAACCATACAAGCTGCTGGAAGCCACTTCAAGGGCCGGAGCCGCAGAGCCCGCGCCGCGGCCGGCGGGACTCGGCCTAGGCGAGGACCTTCTTGCCGCTGCCGCGTGGCGGTGCGACCGGAATTCTGGATGCGCACAGGGGGCATTCGTCCGGCGGATAGGAAGGGAAGTCCAGCGTCAGGCAGGCAAAGAACAGCACATCGGTCAGCGAGCGGCCTGCCGTACGGTCCGCGAGCACGCCCATCCCGATCACGGAACCCCCGGCGTCTCGCAAACAGGCGGCGGTTTCCACCAAGGAGCCGCCGGTCGTGACGACGTCGTCGACCAGCAGGACGCGAGTGCCCGGCGAGATCTCAAAACCGCGGCGGAGCACCCGTCCGCCAGAGTCGCCACGCTCGACATAGACGGCATGACGACCGAGCTGTCGTGCAACTTCGTACGCCAGGATGATTCCGCCGGTCGTCGGTCCGGCCACCAGCTCAGGATGGAGCGAACGGAACCGATCGGCGATCATGCCGGCCAGTTCAGTCGTTGCTCGTGGATCTTCGAGAATTCGGAACTTTTCCAGGTAATCCGATCCATGCCGGCCGCTGGTATAGACGAAGTGGCCACGCAGGAAGGCGCCGGCTGAGTCAAACGCCCGATACGCCGCAGACTCCCGATCAGACACGCGCGGCCTCCCGAGCTGGACGGAGCGGCAAAGCACGCAGGTCTTGAAATCCGTGGACTCGCATGTAGTCCGCAATCCCCTCATGGATTTCGCGTGCCGCCTGTGGCCGGACATAGTTCACGGTTCCGAGCTGGACCGCCGCAGCGCCGGCCATCAGAAATTCGAGCGCATCTGTTGCGGTCGTAATGCCTCCGATCCCGATCACCGGAATGCTCAGCTCATCGGCCAGTTGCCATACTGCCTGGAGGGCGAGCGGCTTGATCGCCGGACCGCTCAGCCCGCCACTGGTCCGCGACAATACCGGGCGGCGGCGACGAACGTCGATCGCCATCCCCACAAAGGTATTGATCGCGGAGACCGCGTCGGCGCCGGCCGTTTCCACCGCCTTTCCGATAGCGACGATGTCGGTGACGTTCGGGGTGAGCTTGACGATGAGCGGCAGACGCGTCACCCGGCGCACGGCAGAGGTCAGCTCCGCAGCCTGGCCCGCATCGATGCCAAACTGCAGCCCATTAGCGACGTTGGGGCACGAGATGTTCAACTCCAGCCCGGCGACGCCAAGAACGCGGTCGAGCCTTCGAGCGACCGCCACGTAATCATCGATCGAGTCACCCGCGACGTTGACAATGACTGGAAGATCCCATGTAGCCCAGATCGGCGCGTATTCGCGAGCGACCCGCTCGACGCCGGGGTTCTGTAGCCCGATCGCGTTCAGCATCCCGGAGGGCGTTTCGGCAATCCGCGTG
>CAZRMD010000329.1:0-3127 GCA_964601135.1 uncultured Actinomycetes bacterium
GCAAAGGGCGAGCCAACGACTGAGCGGAACCTCGATGGCTATGGCGCGCCTCTGATCCCCTGGACGAAGGCGCGCGAGCGTCTGGAGCAGGCCCTCCTTGCTCAGCCCCCGGGATCGGGTGGACCTGATCGCCACACCTGTTGGCTGGCGACGGTGCGCCCGGATGGCAGGCCACACGTCATGCCCGTGGGAGCCCTCTGGGCCGATGGCGCTTTGTACTTCACATCAGGCGCGACCACCCGCAAAGCGATCAACCTCGCGCACAACTCGCACTGCGTCATCACCGTCGCCACGCACGATTTCGACCTCGTCTTTGAAGGTACTGCCGTGAGGGTGACCGATCAAGCCAAAGTCCAGCACATCGCTGAGCTATACAGATCCCAAGGATGGCCGGCGACCGTGACCGACGACGGGCGCTCGCTCACCGCCGACTACAGTGCGCCGAGCGCCGGGCCGCCCCCCTGGGACGTGTACGAGTTAACGCCCGAGACGGTGTTTGCCTTAGGTGCGGCCGAGCCATATGGTGCGACACGCTGGCAATTTTAAGAATGCCGCTACAGGCTACAATTGCTGGTCGCGCGACGATGTCCCATCCGCATTCGCACAAGGAGAAAGATCATGGGAGACGCTCAGAAGCAAGTCCAGGAAGCCATCAACCAACTGGTCGAATCCGGAGTCGAGAGGGGTCTGCAGGTCGCGGTGTACCGTCGCGGGGAGTTGGTCGTTGACGCCGTCGCGGGCGTTGCCGACCCGGCGACCGGACGCCCTGTCACCTCCGACACGCCGTTCTTCAGCGCCTCGACCGGCAAAAGCATGACCTCGAGCGTGGTGCACGTGCTCGCTGAGCGCGGCGTGTTCGATTACGACACCCCGATCGTCGAGCTGTGGCCCGAGTTCGGCGCGCACGGCAAGCAGGCCGCAACCATTCGGCACGCTCTAACCCACACGGTCGGCGTACCAGGCGTGCCTGCCGACACGACGCCGGAGGATCTGTGCGACTGGCAGAAGATGTGCGCGGCGATCGCCGACTCCGAGCCTTGGTGGGAACCAGGTACCAAGCACGGCTACCACGCCCTGACATTCGGCTATATCGTCGGGGAGATCGTCCGCCGCGCCACCGGCAAACCTATCTCCCAGGTCTTGCGGGAAATGGTGGCCGAGCCACTCGGCGTCGCCGACGAGCTGTTCTTCAGCGTGCCGAAGTCGGAGTTGGGACGGCTGGCCCGATTGGAAGAAGGCGAAAAGCCGATGGATGCCGAACAGATCAAGCAGTTTGAGCAGATGATGCCCATGCTCTTCAAAGCGATACCGCTAGCTGTGCAGCCGAGCGCCGAGCTATACAATCGTACCGACTTCCTGACCTCCGACGTCCCAGCCGGCGGCTCCATGTCCGCTCGAGCGGTAGCACGTCTGTATGCCGCACTGCTGGGTCAGGTGGACGGCGTCCGGCTGGTCTCACCCGAACGACTGCGCGAAATATCAGCTGAAGCCGTCAACGGTGTCGACCAGATCTTCGGCAACCCGGCCCGGATGGCGCTGGGTTATGCCATCGTCAGTCCGCTGCCGAACCCGCCAGATATCTCGTCCGTGTTGGGGTGGTCGGGCGTAGGCGGCAGCCACGCCAGCGCCGACACTGCCACCGGGATCACGTTCGCACTTACTAAAAACCGGTTCACCGCCGCGGACTTCAGCACCGTCGCCCGCATCGCGGAGATCGTGACGAAGGCCCTCGGCGAGAGCTGATCCGAATCGCCGCGGATTCGGCGGTGGGCGAGGTCGGTTGCGTCAGGGCTGCGACCCTCGGTGCAGGGCTTGCAACTCGTCGTGTCCGACCTCGAGCCGGTTCGGGCTGCACTGGGCGAGCGGGGCGTGGAGGTCAGCGAAGTCCAGCACTCTCAAGGCCTGCGTGCGGAGGCGAGGAAGAGCGTCATCGCCATGAAGAAGCGTCCCTGTTCGTCGCGCTGCCGCTGTTCGTCGAGCCAGGCGTTGGCCTGCTCCTGCGTTACGGCATTTGCCATGACGGCTGCCTGTGCCGAGCCGTTCAGACCGGGGGCGGCATCGGCGAATCGGGTGAAGGTCAACGTCTTGATGTCGATGGCGACATCGGTGAACCCGGCGTCGAGGAGCAAGGCGCGATACTGACGACCTATCCAGGGATGCGTGATGCTGTCGGCGAATGCCCGCGCCAGGGTGCGCGTGGTAGCCCGATCCGCCGAATCGACGGCCCACATATCATAGTCCTGGTCGATCAGGACAATACGCCCACCAGGGGCGAGCACGCGCCGGGCCTCGGCTAGTGCGACGGCGGGATCGTGCAGGTGCTGGTAGACACGCTCTGCGCGGTACCCCTGCAGCGCGCCATCGCCGAAAGGTAGTTCCTCGGCCGATGCCACCCGGAAGTCATTCGCGGGAAAACGATGCTGTGCCAGCCCAATCATACGCTCGCTGACATCAACGCCGACCACCGTAGCGCCGCGCGCCGCGAGTTCCTCGACCGCTTTCCCTGTGCCGCAGCCAACATCGATGATGGCCGCACCCATCTGCGGCTGGAGCAGCGCGTAGGAGTGTTCCCGCGTCTCCACCGAAGCTGGCAGGTTCTCGATGTGTTCGAGGAACGCGACGAAGCGCTCAGTCTCGCCACTCGCATCGACATCGCCAAAGCTCCCAATCTTCGTAGCCGCACCCGGTTCACTCGCGGACATCCACAAGTCCCTTCTCTCTATAGTTCCGTATAGCGCAGTATACGCGCGGCGCTAACACCGCGCGTATACTGCTGTCTAGCCCCTGCCTACCCGGGCCTATTCGAATTCCATGACCGGGCGCACCTCGATCGACCCTTTGAAGGCGCCGGGGATCTGCGCGGCCATCTGGATCGCCTCGTCGAGGTTGTCACACGTGACCAGATAGAAGCCACCAAGCTGCTCCTTCGTCTCGGCAAAGGGGCCGTCCGTCGTGAGCGTCTTGCCATCGCGCACGCGCACCGTCGTTGCCGAAGGTGTCGGCAAGAGCGCTTCTCCCGCCCCTATCTTGTCTTTGTACCGCTCGCCGAACGCATTGTACCCGGCCATCACGGCCTGCTGCTCCTCAGGACTCTGCTGGTTGTCGAGCTCCTGATCGGTGTAGATCA
>CAZRMD010000330.1:0-3119 GCA_964601135.1 uncultured Actinomycetes bacterium
CGTTCGCCGGCAAGGGTCAGCACCAGGACGCCGGCGGCAAGGCCGTCCACGTGGCCCCCAACACGAGCTCGAACATCGTCTCAAAGTCGATCTCGAAGAATGGCGGGCGGACGTCATATCGCGGGCTGGTCAAGATCTACCCAGGCGCCAAGAACGCGAAATCGTTCGTGCGTTGCGACGCGCTGCTCCTCGACGATGCGTCACGCTCGGACACCTATCCAACCACCGAGGTGGACGAGGAGCAGGTCAAGATCGGGCACGAGGCGACCGTGAGCAAAGTCTCGGACGAGCAGCTCTTCTACCTGCAAAGCCGCGGCATCAGCCGGGCCGAGGCCGAGACCATGATCGTCAACGGCTTCATCGAGCCGTTCACCAAGGAACTTCCCATCGAGTACGCCGTCGAGCTGAATCGCCTGATCCAGCTCGAGATGACCGGCTCAGTCGGGTAAATGGCATTTACGAAGTCTGCCGTTGAAGAGCTGAGCGCTCTTCACGGCGAACCGGAATGGCTGCGTGCCCGCCGGCTCGAAGCCTTCGGGATCTTCGAGGGGATGAGCCTGCCCGATACGAAACGCCAGGAAGACTGGCGGCAGGTCGATCTCAAGGGGCTCGATCTCAGTGCCTACGCGCCCTTCCAGCAGCCCAACGGCCGGGCGGCGAGCTCGTCGCTTGGCGAGGTGAGCGGCATGCTCTTGCAGCGCGGCACCTCCGCCCCCGTCGCCAAACTCGACCCGGCGCTGGCCAGGCAGGGCGTGTTATTCATGCCACTTGGCCAGGCTGCGCGGGAGCACCGTGAGCTGGTCGAACGGTACCTCTTCACCGGCATCAAGGGCGACCGGGATAAGTTCGCCGCCCTGCATGCCGCGCTGTTCAGCGGTGGCACCCTGCTCTATGTCCCCGACGGTGTGACGGTGAACCAGCCGCTGATCGGTCAGTTCTGGTCGGGAGCTGGTGATGCGGCGGTGCTGCCGCACTCGCTGGTGATCGCCGGCAAAGGCTCGCGTTTCCAGTATGTCGACGAGTTCTTGAGCGCTGATCGGCAGGCGGCGCTGCTGGCGAGCGGTTCAGCCGAAGTCTTCCTCGATGAGGGGGCGAACGTCGGCTACGTCGCCCTCCAGCACTGGAGTGATCAGGCCTGGCAGTTCGCCAACCAGCACTTCCAGCTCGGACGCGACGCCCAGCTGCGACTGGTCGACGTGGCGCTCGGCGGCCGCTTCTCGAGGGTAAGGGTGGAGGCGACGCTCGTCGGGGCCGGATCCAGCGCCGACCTGCGTGGTCTGTTCTTCGGAACCGGCGAGCAGGCCTACGACTTCCGCACCCTGCAAGATCATGTCGGCCCGCACACGACCTCGGATTTGCTCTTCAAGGGAGCGCTTCGGGACCATGCCAGAAGTGTCTACGTCGGCGTGGTTCGGGTCGAGCCGGAAGCGAGGGGCAGCTCATCGAACCAGGCCAACCGGAATCTGTTGCTTTCGGAAAAAGCTCGGGCGACCTCGGAACCGATCCTGGAGATCCTCAACAATGACATCCTGCGATGCAGCCACGGCGCGACGGTGGGGCCAGTCGATCCCGAACATCTCTTCTATCTCGAGAGCCGCGGCATCCCGCGCAGCGTCGCCGAGCAAATGCTGGTGCAGGGATTCTTGGGCGAGGTGCTCGACCGGCTCCCGGTGCAGCAGGTGAGGGATGCCGTTGAAAGAGAGTTGACGGCCCGCATTGAGTGACCTCAGCAGCGTGACCAGGCAACGAGTCGCGGCGACCGTGGACCTGCCCAAGGAGTCGATGATGCGGGTCGAGGTCGACGGCGAACCGATCTGCCTGATCCACGCGGAAGACGACAACTTCTACGCCATCGGCGACACCTGTACCCACGAGGAGTACTCGCTGTGCGAGGGCGAGCTCTGGGAGATGTCCGTTGAGTGCCCACGGCACGGCTCGCGCTTCGACGTTCGGACCGGTGCTGTCACCGGCCTTCCCGCCGTCATCCCCGCGAAGACCTACCCGGTAACAGTCGAGAACGGCGAGATCTACGTCGAGGTGCGAGGGTAAACTCGAACTATGGCAGACACCATGGAGACCACCCAGGCGCCGGCGTCGGGCGACCTGCGCCAGCAGATCGAAGCCCAGCTGGCCACCTGCCGCGATCCCGAGATCGGCCTCGACATCATGTCGCTCGGCCTGGTATACGAGCTCAACATCGATGAGGGAAACGTACTGATCAAGATGACGCTGACCGCGATCGGCTGCCCCTGGGCGCAGGACCTCTTCGATGAGGTGAAGGCGAAGGTGGAGGAGGTTCCGGGGGTCAAGTCCTGCACCGTGGAGCTCGTCTATTCGCCGCCGTGGAGCGCGGACATGATGAGCGACGAAGCCAAGATGGAGCTCGGCTTCCTCTAATTCGATTGGATTGTCCGTCGCCCTGGTGGGGAGGGTCAGGGAGGGGGGTGACTTACCGATGAAGCTCGTCGTCCTTAATCACCTGAGTCTCGACGGCGTGATGCAGGCGCCTGGCCGGCCGGACGAGGACACGCGTGGCGGGTTCGCGCATGGCGGATGGGCGGTTCCCAACAGCGACGAGGTGATGGCGAGCCTCGCGGGCCCGGGGAAAACACCAGCTGGAGCCCTTCTATTGGGACGGCGCAGCTACGAAGGCATGCTGAGCGCCTGGAACCAGCGGGGCGGTCCATTCAAGGATGCGCTCAACAACGCTCCGAAATTCGTGGCATCCAACAGCGCGTCGACCAAGCTGGCCTGGCCGAACTCAACCTTGTTGCACGGTGACGTGCCGAAGGCGGTAAAGGAACTTAAAGAGCGGCCGGGCGGCGACCTTCTGATCATGGGCAGCGGCGCCCTGATTCGATCGCTGTTGCCGCATCACCTCATCGACGAGGTCCAGCTGTTTATTCACCCCCTGCTGCTCGGCTCAGGACTCCGAATGTTTCCTGACGACGGCGGCCTGACGCCGCTTCGACTGGTGGAGAGCGTCACCACAACGAAAGGCGTCATTTTTGCGAAGTACCAATTGGCCGCCGCCGATCGCCAACTGTCATCGAGCTCGGCAGCCAGTCGGGTCGAGAGTTCATAACAAAGGAAGCCAGGGCGCACCTGGCTTCCTCTAG
>CAZRMD010000331.1:0-3110 GCA_964601135.1 uncultured Actinomycetes bacterium
GCCACCGGTCGTCACCTCACGGATGGCACGGAACAGCTGATCGCCCTCCGCCACCCGGTCTTTCAGCAGGTAGGCGTACCCGGCGGCGCCCTCGCTGAGCAGCGAAATCGCGTAGTCGGGTTCGTCGTACTGTGAGAGGACCACGATGCCGATGCCCGGATGCCGTTTTCGCACTTCTTTGGCGGCATCGATGCCCTCGCGCTGGAAGGCCGGCGGCATTCGGATATCGGTCACGATCACGTTCGGCGCGGCTTTCCCCGCCCCGGTCACCAGCCCCTCATAATCGCCGGCCACGCCAACCACTTCCATATCGGGTGCCGTGCCGATCAACGCCCGAACCCCCTCTCGGACGATCAGGTTGTCGTCGGCCAGAAATACCTGGATCTTGTGGTCGTCTGGCACTCTGCTAAGTTACCCTTCCAGAGGGCACCCGGGTCAAGGGAAGCGAGCATGCCAAATATGCCGGATGGTAGCCGCCGGCAGTCGGCAGGCTTCCACGCTCGACCAGCTACCTCGTTGCCGATACGCTGGCGCTAGCAGTTCTCGTTCACTGAGGAGGTTGGCCATGCGTTACGAGTCATCCGTCGTATCGCTGTCCTGGATTCCCTCGGAGGCGATTCCAGGAGTTATGCGCCTGCCGTTCGATCTCGGACCGGTGCACTACGACGACCCGCCACCGGATCGCATCGATGATGTCCAGGCCATTGCCCGGTCCGGTGCCGTCCGGTTCATCAATGAGCTGCGGGCGTGGGTAGAGGTCGAAAACGGATTGATCGTTCGGCATGGCCAGGCGGGGCGCGGTTGGATGGGCAAGACGAAGCTCGGCTTCGGCTCCCGCAAGATTCTCTTTCCGACGATTCCCATGCCCGACCTCCGTCCACAACCGGAGGCGGGCAAGCTGTCCGTGCGCTTCATGCAGACGACAGGAGGCCGAGTGGCGATGCCGCTGCCCCGAAAACTCAACCGTCCGCCTTTCGTCCAGATCATTCCGCCACTCGTGTGGACGAGCCTGGCGCTGAGCATCAATGCGGATGGCTCGGTCAAGCATGAGGTCACGGGCGCCAGCCCGTTCCCTCGCCACTGGATCTACGACCACTCAGGCAAGCTGGCGCACAAAGTTGCCGTCACCGATTTCAAGAGTTGGTCGGGCGATATCTTCGGCGACCGGACCCCCTGGGGCAAGGAAGACTCGCCCGCGTTCGTGACCGAGGTTGAGACCGCCGTCGAGCGCGAGCTCTCGCAGCAGATCATGCGCGGCGGCGCAAAGCCGCAGTACCGCAAGCTCGCGGCCGGGCAGACGCTGGTCGAGCAAGGCCAGCCGGGCGAGGAGCTGTTCCTCTTACTTGATGGCGTGTTATCTGTTGAGGTTGATGGGAAGGCCTTGGCCGAAGTGGGGCCTGGTGCGATTCTCGGCGAACGCGCCTTGCTCGAGGGAGGCACCAGAACCGCAACCCTCAAGGCGCTCACGCCAGTTCGCATCGCCGTGGCAACCGCCGATCAGGTGTCGCCCGAAGCGCTCGCCGAAGTCGCGGGCGGCCACCGCCGCGAGGAGAAGCCATAAGAGGCAACCGCTAGAGTCAGCGACGTGCTCGATGCCGTCGTGATTGGCGCCGGCCCGAACGGCCTGGCCGCTGCGATTCGACTCGCGCAAACCGGCAAGTCCGTGACCGTCCTCGAGGCCGAGGACACGATCGGCGGGGGAACGCGCTCCGCAGAGCTCACGCTGCCAGGCTTCATCCACGATGTCTGCTCAGCCGTTCATCCACTGGCGGTCGGCTCGGCCTTCTTTCGGACGTTGCCGCTGGACCGATACGGGCTCGAATTCGTGCATCCACAGATCCCGGTCGCTCATCCCCTCGATGACGGGACGGTCGAGCTAACGCGATCGGTCGAGGAGACAGCGCGAGGACTCGGCGCCGATGGCGGCGCGTACCTGCGGCTGATGCGCCCACTCGTTCGAAACATGGACTATCTGATGGGCCAGTTCTTTGCCCCGCTGCGGCCATCACCCACCTGGCCGGCCCACGCCCTGCTGCTGACGAGATTTGCAGCGGTCTCGATCCGCTCAGTCGTTGGCCTTGCCAGAAGCCTGTTCAAGCAGGCGCCGGCGCGAGCCCTTCTTTCCGGCCTCGGTGGGCATTCGATCCAGCCATTGACCAACCTGTCGACGGGTGGGTATGCCGCCTTGATCGGCGCCAGTGGTCACGCCTATGGGTGGCCGATCGCGCGTGGAGGCTCCCAGAAAATCGCCGACGCACTCGTGGCCCACCTTCGCACCTTGGGTGGTCGCGTCGAAGCGAGCCGGCGAGTTGCTGCAATGAGCGACCTGCCGCCGGCGCGCGCCTACCTCTTCGATCTCACGCCGCGCCAGCTGGTGGCGATCGCGGGCGATGCTCTGCCGTCCGGGTTTCGGCGGGAACTGAGCCGATTTCGCTATGGACCCGGCGTTTTCAAGGTGGACTGGGCACTGGATGCTCCGATCCCCTGGCGCGATCAGCGGGCCTTGCGCGCCGGAACGGTCCACTTGGGCGGAACTCTCGAAGAGGTCGCCGCCTCTGAAGCCGAAGTCGGTAATGGCCAGGCGCCGAAGGCACCCTACGTCCTGCTCTCCCAGCCGACGCTCTTCGATCCCACTCGCGCTCCAGCGGGCAAGCATACGGTGTGGGCATACTGTCATGTGCCCAATGGTTCGACTGCGGATATGACCGATCGCATCGAGGCGCAGGTCGAACGCTTCGCTCCCGGATTTCGCAACCGCGTCCTGGGACGCAACGTGATGACGCCGGCGGATATCGAACGCCACAACGCCAATTGCATCGGCGGCGACATCAATGGGGGCAGCGGCGATTTGCGTCAGTGGTTCCTGCGTCCTACCTGGCGGCGATACTCGACCCCCAACCGGCAGATCTACATCTGCTCCTCATCGACTCCACCGACCGGTGGGGTCCATGGATTGTGCGGATTTTACGCAGCCCAGACCGCACTGCGACACGCCTTTCGATGACCGGACAGCCACGAAAGGTTGTCATCGTTGGCGGCGGCCATGCCGGCGTTCGCTGCGCGCAGGAGCTGGCCCGCCGGCGTCGCCCGTCGGACAACATCGACGTCAT
>CAZRMD010000332.1:0-3094 GCA_964601135.1 uncultured Actinomycetes bacterium
GAAAAATCGAGGAGCGTGTTGACCAGCCGTAGGAGCCGCAGGCCGTTCCGATGCACGAGGGAGATGTCCTCGCGTTTGAGGCTGCCGGCCTCTCTGCTCTGCAAGGCGTCCTCGATCGGCCCAAGCATCAAGGTCAGCGGCGTGCGGAACTCGTGGCTGACGTTGGAGAAGAACGCGGTCTTGGCGCGATCGATCTCGGCCAGCGCTTCGGCGCGCCGACGTTCTTCTTCATACGCGCGCGCGTTCGCAATGCTGGTCGCGATCTGTCCCGCGACCAGATCGAAGAAGCTGCGATAGAGCTCATCGAGCTTCAGGCGCGGGCTGACGCCGGCGACCAGAAGACCGGCGAGCTGGTGGGCCTTGTTCGAGCGCACTGGGACGACGACGGCCGTGTGCGGCGGGTCGGACCAGGGCCCGCCGGGAACGTGGGTGAACCGGCGCGCGAGATCGTCGACGACGACGATCTGCTCGCGCCGCACGGCCTCGGCCAGCGGCCAAGCGGCGCCCGCCGCCCTATCGTCGAGAGCCACGCTGGCGGGACCGATCGGGTCGCCTGGGACGGCGCCTGCGGCGCTGGCGAGGTGCGCGGTCCTGCGGTCCGCGTCGATGAGATAGAGCAGCGCGAACGGCATGTCCTTGGCGTGGCCGGCCAAGGTTTCGGCGGCGATGACGCAGGCTTCTTCCGCTGACTTCGCCTCGGCCGCGCGCGCGCCAAGATCGCGCAGCGCCACCACCCGGCGCTCGCCGACGACCTTCTCGGTGATCTCGTGCACCGTCGCCAGCACGCCACCGATGCCGCGCGGCGCGGTCTCATCCGGCACCGGGCTGTAGGCGATGGTGAAGTGCGTTTCCTCGACGAAGCCGTGGCGATTGAGCTCGAGCGGGATGTCTTCCATCCACGTTGCCGGCCCGCCGGTGAACGGCGCATCGATCAAGGGCTTCAGGATATGCCAGATCTCCGCCCAGCACTCGCGGCAGGGCTGCCCCATCGACCCAGGGTGCTTCGCGCCCAGGATCGGCCGATACGCGTCGTTGTAGATGGACACGTAGTCCGGGCCCCACCACAGCAGCAGCGGGAAGCGGTTGGCCAGCAGAAAGCTGACCATCATCCTCAGCGTAGGCGACCATTGCTCGACCGGACCGATCGGTGTCTGCGACCAGTCCATGGAGCGGATGAGCGCAGCAATGTCGCCATTGCCGTTGAGAAAATGCGGGCCGTCAGCGGGCGCTCTTACGGTGCGTTGCATGGCTTGGGCGCGGGATCACGCTCCGGCGGCCACGATCCAGCCGGCGGCGCTCATTATCAATGCACCACAGTTTATAAGGCCCCCGTAGGGGGAGACCAGACTCGAACCGGGCTCTAAGTGATTTCCGCCCATTACTTCGGGGTTTTCCCCTAGGCTTTGCTTGAAGAAGAAACGAGTCGTTTGTCTGACTCGACACCTGCCCCGTGGTTGGACAAGAGCCGCGCGATTTCACATGACAGTTGCTCCTGATTGTAGGGTTTCGCCAGCCGCGGGATGTCGATCTCCAAATCGTTTCGGATTTCGGCAAACCCCGTGGCCAGAAGGATCGGCAGGCGAGGCGCACGATTGCGTATCGTGAGCGCCAGCTCGACCCCTGTCATGCCGGGCATGGCATGATCCGTAATGACGAGATCGGGGCGCAACCCGTCGTCCAGGATGGCAAGAGCTTCCTTGCCCCCATGCGCTTCGATGACGCGATGGCCCAGATCCTCCAGCATCGAAACGGTGCTCGACGCGACCAACGCGTCGTCATCGACCACCAAGATCGTAACCGGCGGCGTTCTCGGTTGAGACACCCGAGAGCGGGTGACGGTTTCAGCGGCTCTCTTGGCTGCCGGCAGCCAGAGCTCGGCCGTTGTCCCCACGCCCAATCGGCTCTGCAGCCGGAACGCGCCCCCGGATTGCTCGGCCAATCCATGCACCATGGACAGACCGAGGCCGGTGCCCTTGCCGGTTCCCTTCGTCGAAAAGAACGGTTCGACGGCTCGGGCAAGGGTCTCGCTGTCCATGCCCTCGCCCGTGTCCCGAAGCGCAATGCGCACGTACGGACCGGGTGACAGGCGCAACTCGCTTGCCGCACTTATGGACTCCTGGTCCAGTGTGATGCTCAAGACGCCGCCGGCAGGCATGGCGTCTCTTGCATTTACGGCAAGGTTCAGGAGAGCCATCTCCAGCTGATTCGGGTCCACGATGACTGCGGGTGCGATCCGAGGCGCGATGATCTTCAGTTCGATCATGGGTCCGATCGACCTGCCGATCAGGTCCTTCATATCGTTGATCAGAGCCAGCACGTCTGTCGGCCGGGGCAGCAGTTCCTGCCGGCGTGCGAAGGAAAGAAGTCGCTGCGTCAAGGTGGCCCCACGGCGTGCGCCTTCCATGGCGCCTTCGAGCAACCTCGCCTTGCGAGGATCCTCGCCGATCCGTTTGGCGAGCAAATCGAGGTTGCCGATGACCGCCATGAGCAAGTTGTTGAAGTCGTGCGCCACGCCGCCGACGAGCTGGCCCATGGTCTCTATTTTCTGCGCCTGCAACAGAGCCGCTTGCGCACGCTCGCGTTGTTCGCTTTCGGCGCGGAGCCGTTCATTTGCCGTCTCTAAGGCAGCCGTACGTTGGGCAACCAGGCGCTCCAGTTCCACAGCGGCGTGTTGCTGTGCTTCCAGGTAAGCTCGAGCTTCGTATTGGCGTGCGCGTCCGCGTTGCGCGGTCAGGACTGCCGCCTGCAGGGAGATCGCCTGCATGGGTCTCTCCAGAAACGCGACATTCCGAAGCTTGCGAACCAGGTCTCGGCGGAACTGGATGAACCGCTCGCCCTCGTTGTGGTTGGTGAGCACGATGAAGGGCAGGTCCGACCAGGGAGCCTGGCCGGCCACCCATATTTCCAACGGGCCGAGGGCTTTGCCGTACAGCGCCTCTTCCGCAATCAGAACCATGTCCGAGAGGTCCAGCCGGCCTATCAAATCCGAGATGTCGCTGCAGACCCGGGAGGCGAGCCCGGCTTGCTCGACGAGCTTGGCGCAGGTACCAGCGTCGCGGCCGACTGGTGCCAGAATGAGGACATCACCCGTCGC
>CAZRMD010000333.1:0-3065 GCA_964601135.1 uncultured Actinomycetes bacterium
CGGCGCCACCCCGGTCCTGGTAGACGTCGGAGCCGACCACAACATGAGAGCGGACGTCGTCGAAGCAGCGATCACCCCGCGGACAAAGGCGATTATCCCGGTGCACCTGAACGGCCGACTCTGCGAGATGGACCGGATCACCGAGATAGCGCAGCATCACGGGCTGCTCGTGATCGAGGACACCGCTCAGGCCCTAGGCGCCTCGTTCGACGGTGTGAGTGGTGGCGCGTGGGGGGTGGCAGGCGCCTTCAGCTTCTATCCGGCCAAGATGCTCGGCGCCTTCGGTGATGCGGGCGCGGTGGTGACAAGTGACCCGGATATCGCTCGGAGGGTTCGTGAGCTGCGCGACCACGGCCGCGTTTCAAAGACAGAGTTTTCGGGCTGGGGTTGGAACTCGAGACTGGACAACGTGCAGGCGGCGGTACTCGACCTGAAGCTGAAGCATGTTCCGGCGTGGATACAGCGCCGCCGCCAGCTCGCCGCCATATACGACGAGTCACTTGAGGGCATCGCAGAAGTTACGCGTCCGCCGGCGCCGGATGGCGGCCGGCACTTCGACGTCTACCAGAACTACGTGATCGAAGCGCAGCGGCGGGACGGCCTGTCCCGGCATCTTGCGGACCGCGGTATCGAGACGCTGATCTCGCCCGGCCCTGTGCCTAACCACAAACAACCGCTCGGGCTCGAGTCTTACAGCTTGCCCAAGACCGAGGACCTGTGTCGCACCGTTCTCTCCTTGCCGCTGACGCCAGAGGTGACCGACGAGCAGGCGATCGAGGTAGCGCGGTCTATCCGGGAGTTCTACTCCTGACGCGTTCGCTGGCCCTCAAGCGGGCGTTCGACGTCACCTTCGCCGCGACCGGACTCGTCGTCTTCTCCCCGGTGATCGCGGCCATCGCTCTCAAGATGCGATTTGTCGATCGCGACGGACCGTTGATCTACGCCGGCAAACGAGTCGGCAAGGGCGGGCGCGAATTCCGGATGTACAAGTTCCGGAGCATGGTCACCAACGCCGACCGGATCGGCGGTCCGAACACCTCGGACGCCGACTCGCGGATCACCGCCACCGGCCGTTTTCTGCGCCGATACAAGCTGGACGAGCTGCCGCAGCTCGTGAACGTCCTCCGGGGTGACATGAGTTTCGTCGGCCCGCGACCAGAGGTGCCGTCGCAGGTCGAGAAGTGGACGCTGGAGGAGCGAGAGGTGCTGAAGATGCGGCCCGGGATCACCGACTGGGCCTCACTGCGATTCCACAACGAGGGAGAGATCCTTGCGGCCCATCCCGATCCGGACCGTGCCTACGACGAGTTGATCAAGCCTGAGAAGCTTCGGCTCGGTCGCCGGTACGTAACGGAGTCAACCTTCCTGGACGACCTCCGGATCCTAGCGGACACCGCATTGCTTCCTTTCCGGAAGGCGCGGGGTGACGCGTCCGCGCGCACATGAGCGACTACACGACGGTCACAGAGACATGGGGACTGTCCGCGTCTCCGGAGCAGCTGTCGATGCAGTACTGCCGTTACCGGATCGCGGGTGAGCTGGCGACAGGTCGCCGCGTGCTGGAGGTAGGTTGCGGCACCGGCATGGGGCTGCCCTATCTCCGTGAAAGGGCCGCGATAACGGTGGGAGGCGATTACACGAACGGCATCATCAAGCAGGCCCGTGCTCACCTGCCCGACGCCAACCTGGTTCGGTTCGACGCCCATCGGCTGCCGTTCTCCGATGCCAGCTTTGACGTATTGCTGATGCTCGAGATGGTCTACTACCTCAACGACCAAGAAGCGGCTCTTCGGGAATGCCGGCGCGTGCTCCGACCTGGTGGACACCTCTTCATGTGCATGCCGAACCCGGACCGGCCCGACTTCAATCCCAGCCCCTTCGCCGTTCGCTACCTGGATGTTCCCTCGCTGGCACAACTGTTAATGAGCACCGGCTTCGAGGTCGAGGTGATGGGCGGGTTTCCAATCGATGAGCAGTCGCAAAGGGACAACATGCTCGCACCCATACGCCAGTTCGCCGTCCGCCATCACCTGATTCCGCGCTCGATGCGCCTCAAGAGTCTCGTCAAGCGCGTCCTCTACGGGCAGCTGCCGAAGCTGGGCGCAGTGCGCGAAGGGATGGCCGCATACGTGGCCCCGGTCGCCATCGATCCGAAGACGAAATCCGCACGCTTCAAGAACCTCTACGCGGTGGGAACGGCCGCCTGAGCGTGAGCTCGGCAACCTCGGCGCTCGTTCCCTTGAGCGCGGGGCAAGACTGGTGGATCAGTCTGATGCCCGCTTTGCTCCTAACGGCCCTCACGGCACTCGCGCGCCTGCACGAGGGCACCTGGTTTGCCCCCGGTCCGTTCTTCGCTCTGATCTGGACGCTACTCATCTGGCTGCCGATGATTTTGCTGCCAGGCCTGCCGCCCTATCCGCCGGCGGTCGCATGGATCACGGCATCCTGCGCGACGGTTGTTGTCGGCGGCCATTTCGGGGCCCGGCTACACAGTCCGGAGCCTGCCGGTGCTGCTCCAGAGTGGCGGTTCCTCAACCAACTATTGCTCGCAACCGTCGGTGTCGGCCTAGCGATCGTCGTGTTGTTGCTTCGGGCCAAAGGCTACTCGCCGCTGGCGCTCTTCTCCCTCCACGACCTGCAGCAGCTGGGGAGTGAGTACTCGACCGATCGCTACCGGCACAGCTCGGAGCCGATCGGCCCGCGGATCCTGATTCCGACGGTTTACCTGGGCGGCCTCCTCGCGGGCCTGCGCCTCGCAACCCGCAAGGGGAGGTGGCACGTGTTGCTGGCGGCCCTTCCGCTGCTGCCTGCCACACTCATCGCCATCGTGGAGGCGACTCGAGCTGCTCTCCTCTTCCCCTTGGTGCTCGGGCTCAGCTCCTTTCTGGCCACTCGGGTCGCCGTCTCCAGGGGCGGTGACGGCCTCTTCTCGTGGCGCCGGCTCTGGCTGACAGTCGCCGGTGTGGCCGGGCTGCTCGCGGTTTCACTCGCAGTGCTCGCGCTGCGCTACGAGTCGGTGCAAACGCATGCGAATCTTCCCGACCTCTTCACTCGAATCCGGCTCG
>CAZRMD010000334.1:0-3065 GCA_964601135.1 uncultured Actinomycetes bacterium
TCCGGTTGAAAGTCAGCGTCCAGTGCGTGCTGTCGTTCTGGACCAGCTTCGCGTTGACTCCCGCCGGTGCCGTGAACGTGCTTCCGTTCTGGGTGAATTTAAAGACGTGGCCGTCAGGCCCGTGGTAGATCGGGCCGTCCCAGCTGCCGGTGCCGGTACCCGTCTCCAGGAAGACGTCCTTGCCCAGGCTGAGTACCCAGTTCCAGCCCACCTGGCCGTCGAAATACGCCAGGCTGTTGTAAGTCCTGACCAGGCTCAGGTTGAGGCCGGTCCCGTGCGCCGAGAGATCGGTCGCGCCAATCACCACGTTGCCGTCCCCTGAGTTAACCGCCAGGTGCATGCGGTCGTTGAGCCCTCGCGTATCGAGCTTGTAGAAGCTCTGCTCGCCGAGGCCGTAGAAGTTTTCGACGATCAGCCGGGGACCATTGCAGGTGCCTGCCGACACGCACGGAGCGCGGTCGGAGTAGAACTGCAGCTGCCCGGCGGCACTCTCGTTGGCCGCCTTCAGGACCAGGCCGTCGTTGTCGATTGACTGGTCAACCCAGCTCTGGACGAGCGACGTCAGCGGCCAAGCGTAGTGTGTGTTGACCGTCGGGCCGGCCGAGGCCGTGCTCTGCGGAGTGGCGTTGAAGTCGCCGCCCGCGGCAGACCAGCTGTTGGTGCCGTCATAAGTGTTCCAGGTCACAGAGCTAGTCGAGTCGCGGGTTTGCTGATGAAGCTCGACACTCTGAGCCTGCGTCGACTGGGCAGTCGAGAGTTCGAGCTTCAAGCTAGCGTCAACGATGGTGGCCGCTGGCGAGATCGGCATGTCGAAGAGGAGCAGGCTGCGCGAGATGTTAGTCCCGTCATAGCCGACATTCAGACTCGATCCAGTGCAGAAGTTCGTGTTGGCGTTGGAACCGTTAACGATGTAGCAGTCGGTGTTCAGCGTGAAGTTGTCGGTCGGATCAATCACAACCGGCCAGATGCGGCTGGGATCGCTCAGCCAGCCCGCGTCCGGCGCGACCGTGATCGTGTACCCGCTTTGGGATGGCGTTAGCTGAGTTTGGACAGCCGTCGAGCTGGCAGGGATCTGAGCGCTGTCGTACATAAAGGCGGCAGGCACCTCGAACAGCAGGCCGCTCGAGGAGCGTACGTCGATCCCTCTCGGTGGCGTGAGCACGGCCGACAGGCCCTGGCTCAGCTTCAAGTTGTACCGCAGGGTTGTCGTCTGAGCCGACTTGTCGAGGACGACCTCCTCCTTCAGACCATCATTGAGCGCGGAGTAGCGGACGGTCACGCCAGGCATCGCATTCGCGTAGGTAGCGACGTTTGAGCTCACCTGTGGCGCACCAGATGCTCCGACCACCTGCACGGTCGCCCATGCGCTGCCAAGCGTCACCTTGAGTGGTGTTGTCCGGAGATCGCCCGGCAGGTAGACGCTGTACTGGTTTGCCCGGTTCTGGAAGGCGTAGCCGGACTGGTTGGACGCCACCAGGTGGTTGTCGATCAGTTCCCACGTGCCCTTTCCGTCCTTGTAGTTCTGCGAACCCGTCGTAACCTCTGTGCGCAGTCCGCCGTGTGCTCCGACGTACGTCCTGGACGTCCGCGTGCGCAGGCTAGTGATCTCGCGGCCCACCGACGCAGCCGCCGGCGCCGTCGGCTGGCTGGCGGCACTCGAAGTGCTCGTCCTCTGTGCACTCAGAGCCCTCGAGGCAGGGTACGGTTGCGAGCCGGTCGAGGATGATGGAGTTGGAGTTCGAGCGGCAGTTGCTGTCGATGCGTCGGCTTCAGAGATGTCTACGAGGGGAGATGTGGCGAGTGCGAGCGCTGACGCCAGATAAGCAAGTAGTCGCCGTTTTTCCATTCCCGGCCCCCGTCCCCCGGCGGCCTTTCTGGTGTTGTGCCGCTGGCCCTCCAATCAACGTGTGAGCATCGTGTGCGGCAAGGCAAGGTGCGTCAAGTCGGACGGTTGACCGACGCTAATCGCTCAAGTTCCCGGCCGAAGTAGCAGCGGACAACATTGCAGGCAGGACTTCGCAAGCTGATGTGCGTATTAGTCCCATTGGCCGAAAGCGTTTGTCCCTTGCGCAGTCGCGTAATTTGACATTGACGCTGTCAGCCGCATAGATACAGGTGACGCTTTGAATGGGTCGTAGAGGGAGCACAACGGCGTGTATCTAACTGAGCGAGAGGAGCAAATCATTGCGTTGGTGGCCCTCGGCCTGGGTAACAAAGAGATCGCCCTACGACTGGGCGTCTCGCGTAGAACCGTTTCGACTCACCTTGAACGGCTGTTTGTGCGGTACGGTCTGCATTCTCGCGCGCACGCCGTGGCCCACTGGTTGCAGGCGCAGCATCGTAGCCAGGCACTGGAGCTCATAGGCCCGCGCGTGGCCGACAACACGACCACCGAGACGTGCGAGCCCCCTACACAGCTCGCTACGTCGCTAGTGGAGGCAGCATCTGTGAGAGCCATCGACCTGAGCCCGGTAGGGGCGATGGACGAACAGCCCATTCTTGCAGACATGGTTCTCGTTGACGTGCCGCTCGGGAACTAAGCAGGACCCCTTCTTGCGTCAGCAAGAATAGAGTGTGCCCGTCAGGCAATAGCTTCTGAAACACTCGGAAGTCATCCCTTCAACCGTGGGTCGCCCAGCGAAGACGAAGGTGCGACTGATCCTATGACTCTGATGCCGGCCCTTCCACACTGACCGCCACGCCAGGTGTCGGCAAGCCGTTCACGACCAACTCGTGGTACTCATCGGAACCGATGCCGACCAGGGAGACCGCGGCGACTTGATCGGCGGTGAGACCAGCTTCGAGCAGGGCCAGAGCTTGATCACGTCGCAGGTCGCGAACAAGAGCGACCCTCGCCGTCCGGCCCTGTTGCGCACCCGAGGCGTCCCAGCGAGGATCTCGCCGCGCGGCACGGAATCCTGCCAATTCGAGTTGACGCTGAATCTCGGAAACGATCGAGCGCGCCTGGCGCCGGAGGCGGCCCTGCTCGGTTCGTAGCTGGCGTCGCCGAGCGCGCGCCAGCGCGACGAGTAACTCGGTGTGCCGTAGCCGGTGAACCTGGCGGA
>CAZRMD010000335.1:0-3057 GCA_964601135.1 uncultured Actinomycetes bacterium
GTATGGCCTTGAGTTCGTTCATCCACAGATCCCGGTCGCTCATCCGCTCGATGACACGACGGTCGAGCTGGCGCGATCAATCGAGGAGACGAGCAAAGGTCTTGGGTCTGATGGTGGTTCATACATGCGGCTGATGCGCCCGCTCGTTCGAAACATGGACTATCTGATGGGCCAGTTCTTCGCTCCGCTGCGGCCGTCACCAACCTGGCCCGCCCATGCCCTGTTGCTGACGAGATTTGGAACCGTCTCGATCCGCTCCGTCGTCGGCCTGGCCAGAAGCCTGTTCAAGCAGGCGCCGGCACGGGCACTTCTTGCTGGCCTCGGTGGGCATTCGATCCAGCCATTGAGCAACCTGTCGACCGCCGGTTATGCCGCCTTGATCGGCGCCAGTGGTCACGCATATGGCTGGCCGATCGCGCGCGGAGGCTCCCAGAAAATCGCCGACGCTCTCGTGGCGCACCTCCACACCTTGGGCGGTCGTGTCGAGGCAGGCAGGCGCATCGCCGCAATGGGCGAGCTGCCGCCGGCGCGCGCTTATCTGTTCGACGTCACGCCGCGCCAGCTGGTGGCGATCGCCGGCGATTCATTGCCGGCCGGCTTTCGACGGCAACTCAAGCAGTTTCGCTATGGCCCCGGTGTCTTCAAGGTCGATTGGGCGCTGGACGCGCCAATTCCCTGGCGTGATCAACGGGCATTGGGCGCCGGAACCGTCCACCTCGGCGGAACTCTCGAAGAGGTCGCAGCCTCTGAAGCCGAAGTCGGTAATGGCCAGGCGCCGAAGGCTCCGTACGTCCTGCTCTCCCAGCCCACGCTCTTCGACCCCACCCGCGCGCCGGCGGGCAAGCACACGGTGTGGGCATACTGTCATGTGCCAAATGGTTCAACCGTGGATATGACCGAGCGCATCGAGGCACAGGTGGAACGCTTTGCGCCCGGATTTCGCAATCGCGTCCTGGCCCGCAGCGTGATGACGCCGGCTGATATCGAGCGCCACAACGCCAACTGCATCGGCGGCGACATCAACGGCGGCAGCGGCGACCTGCGGCAGTGGTTCCTGCGTCCGACCTGGCGCCGCTACGCGACCCCCAACCGGCAGGTCTACATCTGCTCATCGTCAACGCCGCCCACCGGTGGCGTCCATGGACTATGCGGATACTTCGCGGCCCAGACCGCACTGCGGCACGCCTTTCGATGACCGGACAGCTACGAAAGGTCGTCGTCGTTGGCGGCGGCCATGCCGGCGTTCGCTGCGCGCAGGAGCTGGCCCGCCGCCGTCGCGTGTCGGACAACATCGACGTCATCCTGGTCAGCCGAGAAAACACCGAGGTCTGGCATGGCTTGATGCCGCAGATCCTCTCCGGCGTGCTGCAGCCGCAGCACGTGCTCGTCCCGCTTCGCGAGTTTCTGCCAGGGGTACGCGTCTACACCTACGACGTCGAAGAAATCGATCTCAAGGCCAGGCGGGTGACGTTATCGCGCGGTGAAGAGGGCCGGCAGATCGTGCTCGACTACGACGACCTGGTGCTGGCGCTCGGCTCGATCACCGACCTCTCGCGCTTTCGCGGTCTGCAAGAGCACGGGCTGCAGACCAAGACCATCGGCGACTTCATCTATCTGCGCAATCACCTGATCGACATGCTGGAGATGGCTGCGGTTGAGACCGATGCCGAAGAGCGGAAACGGTTGCTCACGTTCGTCGTCGCAGGCGCCGGATTCGCCGGTATCGAGATCGCATCGGAGGCCAACGAGTTTATCCGCTCGTCCTTGCGCTTCTACCCAACAATCAATCGCTCCGAAGTCCGCGTGATCGAGGTCGATATTCTGACCCGCATTCTCCCCGCGTTCGAGCAGAGCCTCGCCGACCGGGCGATGCGGAGGATGCGCGAACGTGGCATCGACCTGCGCCTGGGGGTCGGCCTATCCGATGCGACCGCCGGGTCGGTGACGCTGGCCAACGGCGAACGGATTCCGACCCGGACGATCATCGTCACGGTTGGCGTCGGCACCAACCCGCTGTTGTCGAAGCTCCCGATCCAGCTGGTCCGCGGGCGTGTGAAGTGCGACGAATACTGCCGCGTCGAGGGCTGGCCCAACGTCTATGCGGTCGGCGACAATGCCGCCGTTCCCAGCCCAAGCGGCGATCCATACCCCGCCATGCTGCTGATTGCGTTTGGCGAGGGTCGCCAGGTGGCGGACAACATCCTGGCAACGGTGCGTGGGCAGCCTCCAACGCCCTTCCATTCCAAGCGATACGCCGAGGTCGCGCTACTGAGTCGGGGCTACGGGCTGGCTCAGATCCGGGGGATGAGACTGGACGGGTGGCCGGCCGCACTCTTCGCCCGCACCCGCTTCCTTACTTATATGCCGACCTGGCGGCGCCGCCTCGCGCTGGTGCTCCACTGGTGGTCGAGCGCCATCTTCCGTCGGGATATCAGCCAGCTGCGCATGGGCCGAACCGACGCCATCGTGCCGATGCGCTTCGCCGCTGGCGAGACGATTGTCCGCGAAGGCGAGATCGCGAGCCGCTTCTACGTCATCACTTCCGGCGAGGTTGAGGTCGTCCAGCATGCCGATGGCAACGAGCAGCAGCTACGCCGGCTGGGGCCAGGGCGGCATTTCGGCGAGCTGGCGCTGCTTCAGAACAGCAAACGAACCGCAAGCGTCCGGGCCATCACCGATACCACCGTTCTGGCGATCGCCCGCCAGGACTTCGCCACCTTGGTCGGCCACATGCCCGAATTGCAAGAAGCGGTCCAGAAAGCTCCCGAGTGATTACTTAGCCGACCAGCCGATTCCTGAGATCTGAAACCGCGGCGCGCCATTCCTCGCCGTTGTCACTGTCGTCCCACAATTCCCGAAGCTCGGACTTCTCACCCATAATGCGGTCGATGACCCGCTCGCCCTGCTGGATGATCTGGGGATCCGGTTTAATCGGGTGGCTCGAGACCCACTCGTCGACCTTTTGGGTGTAGGCATTTTTGTATCCGGGCCGACCCTCTAGCCTGAACAGCTCTCAAGTTATGTAGACACACCTGGGGAAAACCCCTTCCCCGGAAA
>CAZRMD010000336.1:0-3034 GCA_964601135.1 uncultured Actinomycetes bacterium
TCGTGTTGCAGGTCACGTTGTAGCGTGCCCCTTCGATAGCGATCGTCTTCGCAAGGCCGATCAAGCCCGCCTTGCTACTCGAATAACTCGCCTGGCCAAATCCGCCGAGGCGTCCGGCGATCGACGACATCATGATGATCCGGCCCCACTTGCGCTCCTTCATCACGGGGAAAACGGCTTTCGAGCAGTTGTATGCGCCCGTGAGATTGACCTTCAAATCCCGGTCCCACAAGGCATCGTTCTGGTTCTCCAGCCCGGCGGCGTGATCGAGCGTGCCGGCGTTGTTGACGAGAATGTCGACGCTTCCGAATTCCTTGACCGTCTGCTCGACCACAGACTTCACCTGTGCCCGATCGGTCACGTCGAGCTTGATGGCGATCGAACGCCGGCCCATCTGGCGGATCTCGTTCGACGTCTTTTCTGCGTAGACGACGTGCTGCGATGCCATCAGCTGCGAAAAGACGCTTTGCGAAGCTTCCGCGGTTTTTTCCAGCTCCGGGTCGCTCTCGATCAAAATGTCGGTCACCACCACATCGGCGCCCGCGCGCGCCAGCGCCAAGCAGTCGGCGCTGCCCAGTCCGCGCGAGCCACCGGTGACCAAGGCGACTTTCCCCTTCAGATCGATCATGGTTCAGCTCGCTTTACGAATCTGCGGCTGCGTTTGTTCACGGGTCAAGGGGCGCCGCTCGCCGGAGATGGCACGGCTGATGACCAGTCGCTGGATTTCGGAGGTTCCCTCCCAGATCTGGTAGATCTTGGCGTCGCGCATCCACTTCTCAACCGGATACTCGCGGATGTAGCCATACCCGCCCAGCACCTGGACGGCATCCAGCGTGACCTGCATCGCCATGTCGGCCGAGAAGGCTTTGGCCATGCTACCCTCGGCGCGGGTGAAGAGCATGTTGTTCTGCGCCATCCAGCCCGCCCGCCAGGTGAGCAGCCGGGCGGCGTCGATGTTCATCGCCATCTCCGCCAGCTTGAAGCCGATGCCTTCGTGCTTGATGATCGGCTTGCCGAAAGCGACGCGTTGCATGGCGTAATCGAGCGCGAATTCGTAGGCCGCCCGCGCGATCCCAATGGACCCGGCGGCCACGCCGGGGCGCGTGTGCTCGAGCATCAGGAGGGCGCCGAGCGCGCCCGGCCCCGCATCCGGATCGCCCGGCTCGCCACCGAGCCGGTTCTCGGTGGGAACGAAACAATCCTGGAGTATTACCTGCGCCGTATGCGAAGCGCGGACGCCAAGCTTCTTCTCTTTCCGACCCATCGAAAGACCGGGATTGCCCTTTTCCACGACAAAGGCCGCAATGCCCGCCGGTCCTACCCCGGGGTCGGTGTTGGCAAAGATCACGTGCAGGTCGGCAATCCCACCGTTGGTGATGAATTGCTTGGCCCCGTTGATGACGTAACCACCATCCACTTTTTTTGCGGTGGTGGCGATCGCCATGGCGTCTGAACCGGTGCCGGGCTCGGTCAGGCCCATGGCCCCAACCACCGGCGTCTTGGCGTTGCAGAACTCGCCGATCCAGCGCTTCTTCTGGGCCTCGTTGCCCATGGCCAGGATGGCGGTCGCTGCCAGGCCGGTGCCCGTGATGGCCACGGCGATTCCCGCGCATCCCCAGTGGAGCTCTTCGGCGATCAGCATGTTGGAGATGATGTCCAGCCCGCCGCCGCCGTATTCCTCGGGCATGATTGCGATCGGCGTCAGGCCAACCTCATGCGCCTTCTTGAGAACCGGCCAGGGAAATTCTTCGGTCTCGTCGTAGTGCGCGGCAACCGGACGGATCTCTTTCTCGGCGAACTCGTGAGCTAATCCTTTGATGTCCTCCTGCTCTGGCGTCAGCGTGAAATCAAGTGGCATGCGTATCGCTCCTTTCTCGCGGCCTTTCCACACTGGGGCCGCTGATTTGTGGCGGGAATTCGGCCTCGGCGACTCCTTTGGTGAAGACTTTTTCGCCGCGCTGGTTGCTGACAACGAGGCTGATCACGACGCGCCGGCTGGCATCGTCCTTCGACGTCACGCTTCCCGAACAGGTCACCTGGTCCCCGGGAAGCACCATCGCGCCGAACCGACCCTGAAGTCGCTTGAGCAGGGAACGGTCCCCCAGCCAGTCAGTGACCATCTGGTTGACAAAGGCCATGGTGAGCATGCCATGGGCGATCACGCCCGGCAGGCCGGCTGATCGAGCGAAGCTGTCATCGACATGGATCGGATTGCGATCGCCGGATGCCTCTGCGTATCGCTGGATCTGCTCCACCGTGACCTCCCTGGTCAACGGCGGGAGGGTCTGGCCGCTCTTGATGCTCTCGAAATCCTGGGCAGCGCTGACGGCTTTCATGGCTGGCGGATGATGAACAGGGCGGTGCCGTCGGACACCGGCTCGTCCTTGTCGTCCCGGGCGGCCACTTCGAAGGTCACGAACTCCATGTCGCCCCGCGGGTTGATGCCGGTGATCCGGCCCGTCGTGATCAGGCGGTCGCCCGGGCGGACCGGCCGGTGGAAGGCGAAGCGCTGTTCGGCGTGGAGCAGGTGAGCGGTGTCCAGTGCCACCTCCTGGTCGGTCCATAACTGCCAGAAGGCATCGAAGCCATAGACCATGGCGTAGGTGGGAGGTGCAATCAGCTCGCCATCCTGACGGACGTCCCCGACCGCTTCCATGTAGTCGCGGATCGATTGCTCCGTCACCTGGAAGGGAGCCGTCTCGTAACTACGCCCCACCCAGCGCGGGTCGGTCACTACTGCAGCAGCCCCTGCAGCTTCATCGCCAATGCCATGTCACCCTTGACCTTCAACTTCTGTTGCATGAACGCCTGCACGGGGTTGAGCTTGCCCATGGCGATATTCATCCAGTCGTCGGTCGAGGCGATCAATGTGGTGTTCGGGCTCTGGGCCGCACCAGGCGAAACGCTGGCTGCCCCATTTGCGATCTTCAACGTCCAGGACTCGCCGGTCAGATCGAACTGGTAGGTCGCATTGAGACCCGCCGTTTTGTCCGGCTTGGATTTGATCCGGTTCTCGATTTCCGAAAAGACTTGC
>CAZRMD010000337.1:0-2316 GCA_964601135.1 uncultured Actinomycetes bacterium
CCGCCGCGCGTGTTGAGCGTCCCGGTCGGCGAGAGCTCTGAGACGAGATAGGCGCCGGTTACCGGCGGCGGCGTCCGGCCTTCTTTGTAAGCGCGAGCTGCTTCTCGCCGCCATGCTGATAATCTGGTGTTAAGGTCAGGTACGGGCGGGACGGAGACGGCTTGACCGGCATCACCAGGCGCCTCCCGCCTAAGCCTTCCACGCGTTCCCGCGCCACCAGGCAGCCCCGCCACGACGCCGCCCGCCTTCATGCCGGAAGTATTGGTGCGATCGACGAATGGATTGTTGATGTCGGCGGCCATGACGGGCTGCGGGAACCGGGCCTTCGCCAGTTTCTCTTCCGATCCGGCCGGAAGCCTGGGGACGGTCTGTTCGGCGTCGTGCTCTGCCTGGACGGCGAATCTTTGCGTTGACGCGCCATCCTCAATCGAGGCGGCGCCGCTCACGCGGAGGACACCAGAGGCGAGCAGGGCCGAGCCGGTAAAAGTCAGCGCCAGCCAGAACGCCACCTGGTATCGCCCTGAGAGAAACTGTCTGTTCCTGCCGGAGTTCATTTCGCTACCACCTTCTTTCACTGACTCGCGACGCGAGGGTCTTGAAACTCTGACCGGAGTTCGGGCGGAACATAAGACAGGACTTCGGCCGAGGTCGGCGCGTCAAAGGTGACCAGCGTCAGTTCGACATTCTCCTGTCGGTTGAGCGCGGTGACATTGGGATTACGAACGTGGATGATCCGTGTGTCGCCGGCGATATCACCCATCAGCCGCACGATCGACGGGTGATCGCCGATGAAAAGAGCCGGTATGACGCGCTCGTTCAAATTGATTGGCGGCGGCTCGGGCGGTCCCGGCTGTGCCGTCGCTGCGTTGACACCCGGGTCCGGCGCCGACGTTACCTGCGGCGGCTGGGCGGCGGGTAAAACGGGGGCGAAACTGGTCGATCTGACACCCTGAGTTGACGCGTCGAGCCGCGCGATCTGTACGTGATGCCGGCGGGCCTTCTCTTGCAGGCTCGCCATGAAAGCGGAAAGCTCTGTCGCATCGGGCAGCATCTGCCGGGCGGTGAAATAGTTCGTGAGCAGCCGCCGCCATTCCTTAATGAATTCGGGGCGCGTTTCCTTGATCACCCGCGCGACCAGATTTTGTTTGCGGAGTTGATCTCGCTCGGCGCGAAGCTGCTGCCGGACGTCCCCGAGCGGCCACACCCACTGCCGGTAGACCGCTCCGCCCGGCGCGAGCGCCAGAGATCCGGAGACGAGCAGGGTTTTCAAAACACCTGCCGCGACGGCGCGCCTGATCAACCCCTCCCGGAGTTTGGTGAGGCTTAACGGGCGGCCCCGGCCCTTACGTCCTCTCGATGCTTCTGGTTGACTCATAGCTATTTGGCTGCTCCTGATGGTTCTGTTGGTGGCGCGGGAAAGCCCGCAGCAGGGACCGGCGCTTGGGGCGCTGGCGCGGGCCGACTGTTCCCGCGCCAGCCCGCCCCCTGTCCCGGATTTAGAATCGGCGTGTAGACCGCTTTAACCTCAAACTCCCGGAGATCGGCGGTGGCCGGGTCAATCGTTGATTGGGGAGCAGAACCTGACCCGCCTGTGGTGACGCCGGGCACCCCGCTGTTTTGGGTGACGTTGGTGAACAGGCCGTTGGAGTTTTCAAGGGCGGAAGTCAGGGCGGTGACGGCCTGTTCGTTACGGGTTCTTCCTTTGATCGTCACGTCGGGGCCGGCGGTTCGTACCTCTGATACATACCAGGAGGGGTCTGAAGGCCAGCGCCCGTTGAGGTCGATAAAGAGTTGGTAAGTGGCAGGCTGCCTGTCGCGTAAAAGCAGGATCCGGTCGAACAAGCCCCTGACCACCCCGTAGCTCCGTTTGGACTTTTCGTATTCCGTGTTCTCTTGCCTGAGTGAAGCGCTGATCCTTTCTTCAACCTGCTTTTGATGGCTGAGCCTGGCGATGCCGAGGTTATCGTTGAGCCACGCGGCCGTCAGAATAGCGGCAACACTGAACCACGGCGCGAGCATGGCGACGAGCGCACGGCGGCGGCTTCTCTGCTCTTCGAGGAGGGCGTCCAGCTTCTGCCGGTTCCTGATTTTTTCCAGCCGGGCTTCGAGACCTTCAGCCAGATCGATCGGAGGGATGCGGCTTTGAAGCCGGCCGAAGAGCGCGCCCAGCGCAAGCGCCGCCGGCTGGTCCACGACGCCGGTCCCGTCCCCGGCGTCGTCTCCGCTTACCTCGAAGTTCGCGCGCACCCTTTCAACCGGGGTGCCGGCGAACTCTACCGCGCCGGATAACTCATCAAAGAGTAGCGCGTCGAGGCC
>CAZRMD010000337.1:2326-3031 GCA_964601135.1 uncultured Actinomycetes bacterium
TCTTCGTGACGGGCCCGTCCAACCCCGCCCTGGCAACACTCTCTTGAGCCATAAAGTCGCTCAAGGACCTGCGGACCGTCTCAACGAGGATCCCCCTGCCCGCGCCCGGCTCAAACTTTTGATCGGTTCCGTAGATGAGCCCGGTCCTACCGCTCCAGAAAGCCATCGTGTAACCGCCGCGACCGACGATCAGGAAAGCGACCGTCAGCTCATCGGCTTCATGATCACTAAGACCATCGACGTAGAGCCGGGCGATCGCCTGCGCGCGTGTTTCAACACTCACCCGGGGCCCGGACAGGGCGTCGTCGGCAAAGGCGGGCCTCTGCGCGCTCAGCCATCGTTCGCAGCCGGCGACCGCCCGGTTGACGTCTTCACGGGCCGCCATTGTCACCACCACCCTGCCGTCCGGCGTCCGCGACCAGTCATAGCAGGAGGAACTGGAATTGGCGTCGCCCGCCGCCGCCGTGATTAACGCGGTGAGAATCTCTTCATCGCTTGCCTCAGCGCTCGTCTCTAACCTGACCTGTTCGCTGTGGGCGCTCCACCCGTCGGTGACGACGGTCGAGATGACCGGTGACGCGAGATCGACGCTCCGCTGCTCGGAGCGCGGCACACGCCTTAACCGGAGGCCCCCGGTGGCAGGGTCGGCTGTCGCGACCACCACCAGATCGTCCTCCGGATCGAAGACGACGGCGCAGAGTTCGG
>CAZRMD010000338.1:0-3007 GCA_964601135.1 uncultured Actinomycetes bacterium
CCCGGCATTCACGTTTCACCCGGGATTGCTAGCAGGTTTCCATCGCTGAACATGCGTTCTGTAGCAACGGATGTAGCAACGCGGACTTATGCCCGCCGGTACGAGGGCCGCATCCGGCATTCGTGGCATGACGTCCGCCTATTAGGGCGACAGGCAGTTGTCAAAGCCTCCTGCTACCGTCGAGCAACGATGGGTACTGAGACGAAGCCATACTCACCGCCTTCCACGAGTTGGCCGCGGTCATGATCCGCGAGGAAGATGGGTTTCGCGTCCTGGGCCCCGGACAACGCGTTTGGCGGCTTCAGCCGAAACCGCTGGTGGGCACAGACAAGTAAGGAGGGGAGTAGCTTCAATGACCGATCCAATCAGTGCTGCGGAGTTCGTGCGCCAGAAAGATGCGGAGTGGAAGCGGAAGGAAACCTGTGTCGATATCGACGCGCGCCGCCTCGGCGGCCTTTCCCCGCTACGAGCGGCTGCAGTTCCGCCTCATCGGCATCAACGAATACCTTCGGCTTCGCATCGCGCATTCAGCATCAACCGCGTAAAGGAGAAAACCAATGGCTACTACAGTTTCCGTCGTTCGTCGCGCAGGACGCGCCGGGTGCTGGCGGCGACCCACGGCCGGCCGGGTCGGCTCGACCTGCCTGGCGCCGCCACGGTAACGGCCGGGATGACGCTCCTGGTCTACGGACTGAGCCGCGCCGCCAGCAGCGGATGGACCAACACCCTGACCGGCGGATCACTCGTAGCCGCCGTCGTGCTGCTTGCCAGCTTCATCATCATCGAGCTCCGCAGCAAACAGCCGTTGCTGCCGCTCGGCATCTTTGCCAATCGCAATCGCTCGGGTGCCTACGCGGTCAGGCTGGCCATCGGTGCCACCTTGTCGGGGATGCTGTTTTTCCTGACCCAGTTCATGCAGAACATCCTGGGCTATAGCCCGCTCAAGGCGGGCCTTGCCTTTCTGCCGATCACAGTGGGCGTCGTCCTCGGCGCCCAGGCAGCCTCCCGGCTGATTGGTCGGATCGGTCCCCGCCCCCTGATGTCGCTCGGGGGCCCTCGTCGGTGCCGTCGGTTTATTCGGGCTGTCCCGGGTCACCGAGCACTCTAGCTACGCTTCGGGCGTGCTGGGTCCGGTGCTCGCTCTGTCGTTCGGCCTCGGGCTGATCTTTGTGTCGACCACGATTGTCGCGGTCGCCGGAGTCTCGCCCAGGGAATCGGGATTGAGCTCCGCGCTTCTAAATGTGGGCCAGCAGCTCGGCGGCTCGCTCGGGATCGCCATCCTGGGAACAATCGCCGCCACCGTCACCAGCAACCAGCTCGCGATTCGCATTCCTACGCATGCGCTGAGCAACCAGGCCTTTACGGCCGGGTATCGCAGCGCGTTTGCAATCTCCGCTGGAATCGCGCTCGTTGGGTTCGTGGTTGCGATTGCGGTAATCAAGGGCCGTCCGCAACATGCCGAGGTTGCCGGAGTACCCGAGGCGGCGTGACGCCCAACGAACTTGCCGCCGAGAATCAGAGAGGGTGCGTCGGCACCCTCTTTTGGTTGAGCGCCCCGGCCTCGGCCGGCTCTCGCCCTGCCCTGGCTCGTGATCCCGGCGCTGAGCCGGTGCATGACCAGGGCGATGGACCTTCATGCACTAATAACGGCAGCACCAGATCGGCCCGACGGAACCATGCTGAGCGAACTAACTTGGCGTCATTGGGTGATCAGGCGGCCGACCCATGCTCAGCGAGGTCCGCTCTGGTATAACGGTCGCAGTCGGCTCTGCCAGATGCAGCAGTCAGGATCGTCGCTGCTTCAACTCGCAGCGGTTTTACGGGCGTCGCCCGAATCCGATGCCCTGGTTATTCTCGGCCGCCTGCTCGATTCGCTCCCAATCGGATTTCATGTGACCAATTGCGCTCCCTCCTTCCAAATCCTGTACGGTAACCAGGTTTGGGAGCGGTGGCTGCCGCGGGATAAATTGCCGGTTCTGGGCAAAGCTCTGGTGGACGTCCTACCGACGGCCGCCCAAACGGGTGTTCTCGACATCATGCGAGAGGTTTGTCGCAGCTCGCAGCCGCAGCATCTCAAGAACTTTGAATTTCGGGAACTCGGCCTCTCGGTGCGAAGCAAGGTGAGCGAAACGAGCCGCTGGGACTGGGAGATCTACCCGCTTAGCGGCCCGGGTGTCGGCGTGACGCACTTGCTCAACGTGATCATGGACGTCAGCCAGCCCCCACCGAAGAAGGGCCGGCCCTCTGCCGCGCAGCGGGAGGCGGCGAACCGCAGCCGTGAAGAGGCCTCCGGTGTCCTTCGGATCTTTGGTGTGGCTGCGGGTTCAGCCGACCGAAAGCCGCCTGAAGCGCTCAGCCGCCGCGAGCACGAGGTGGCAGATCTGCTCGCGCCCGGGCTAACCAACAGCGACATTGCACGGCGGCTCAACCTCAGCTCGAGCACCGTCTCCTCCCATGTCGCGCACATCCTGTCGAAGCTTGGTTTTCGCTCGCGCGCCCAGGTTGCCGCCTGGGTCGTCGAGCAGCGACTGGTCAAGACCGCCGCTGGCGAAGATTAAGTGCATCCGCAGCCCGTCGCGCTCTCACCCTGCCCGGCTTAACGAGACCGTTGCGCCCGGTCCGAGCCGGACATGAGGAAACTTCATGACGGCCGGCCATATGTTGGTCACAGTGAGTTGTGAATGCGCCGGCGCGCAAAATCGCGCATCACCCAGATGAGGAACTAAGTCATGAGTGCCATCGTCATCACCGCCATCGCCGTCATCGGTCTGGTTCTACTCGGCCTGCTACTCGCGATCCGCGTCGTGCAGCAGTACGAGATGGGCGTTCACTTCCGGCTCGGCACCGTGATCGGCGTCCGCCCCCCGGGTCTTCGACCGATCATTCCCGTCATCGATGTCCTGCGCAGGGTTTCCTTGCGGATCGTTACGATGCCGATCCAGTCGCAGGGAATCATCACCCGGGACAACGTCAGCATCGACGTTTCCGCGGTTGCCTACTTCAAAGT
>CAZRMD010000339.1:0-3003 GCA_964601135.1 uncultured Actinomycetes bacterium
GCGGCAAGGTTGAATGCCAGCCGGTTGTAGAGAAGGTACATCACCTCTTCACGCTCGGGGCTGGCCGGTTCGTTGCCAATCAGCGGACGAGCGTCATCGAGCCGGTCCAGTGTCGTGTAGACGTACCCCAGGTCGAGACGCATGCGGCTGCCGAACAAGGTCTCGCCGAGATCTTCCGCCTGGACAATGGCAGCCTCGAGCAGCGTCCTGGCCCGCTCGGGTTCACCGTCCGCTCGCATCGCGATGAACGCCTGCAACTGAAGGGTTGACGGATCTCGCTGGACCAGAGCGTCGAAGCGTGAGCGGAAATCCGCCATCCGTTCTTTCGCCTCCTGGATGCGACCGTAGTGGACGCTGGCGATCACCGAGTTGTAGAGGGCTACGCTGGCGATCCAGTCGTAGCCGTGGTCGGCCGCTTCCCGGTAGCTGCGGTCCTGCCACTTGAAGCCCTCCTCGACTCGCCCGAGGGCGACGAGGTTGTCACCAACGTAGCCGTAGGCGAAGATTCGCGCCGCGTCAGCGTTTGCGGCTTCGGCGATTTCGACGGCTCGGTTGGCAAGCTCGAGACCGCGTTCAGTCTCCTTGTTGAATGCGGCCAGACCTGCCAGGCGAACGTAGGCAATGGAAAGGTCAGCGCTGGGACCCAGAGGTTCGAGAGTATCGCGAGCCGACTCATACTCGTGGCGCGCGAGATCCGGCCGAGCCTGTACCCAGTAGCAGCGACCAAGCCACAGGCGGTAGCCGGCCGCTTCCCGAAACTTGCCGAATTCCTCGAGACCCTGGATGCCTTCCTCGAGGTATCGCTGGCCGCGCCGCCACTCGAGATTGAAGAAATACGCCCGTCCGAGTCTGGCGAGGATATCGTGACGTTCACATCGATCCTCGATCCGGTCGACGATCCGCTCATAGAGGTGCGCGGCGTCCGCGTAGGCTTTTTCGGATTCCGCCGAGGCCGCCGCATCGATCGCCACGGGAACCGCTTCGTCCCAGCGCATGGCAGCCATCAGGTGATAGGCGAGCTCATGCCTCTCCACCGTCGGCTGTTCCTTGAGGCAATCGGCCGCGCAGGCGTGCAACCGTTCACGCTCCGGAGCAATCATGTCGTCGTGGATGGCCTCCCGCGTCAGCGCGTGCCGGAATCGATACCGTCCAGGAGCTTCCTCATCCATGAGCTGCTCCTGAACGAAACTGCGCAGCGCGCTCAACACGTCGGGGCCGCTGCGACCGGACACCTTGACCAGCAGGTCGTAATCGAAGGTTCGTCCAAGGACGGCAGCCGCCCGGAGGATCTCGGCCTGTTCATCGCTCATCCGCTCCACGCGCAGCAGAATCGCCTGCTTGACCGTGGACGGCAGTCGAAGCATGTGGATGGCTTTGCGGTCCCAGCCGCCTGCCGTCGGAAAAATGTCGCCCTGGTCGAGGGCGGCTTTGAGCAACTCCTCGAGCACGAAGGGATTGCCTTCGCTGCGCGCGTGGAGGAAATCACGCAGCTCCGCCTCCATCCCGAGATGCTTGTTGTCGAAGATGGCGCTGACCATCTCAGCGATGCCGCTGGCGGGCAGCGGCTGGAGCTGCACCATCTCGGCGAGACCAGACCGTTGCCATCCCTGGAGGAGCGGAACGAGCGGATGCCGCCGATTCAACTCGTCAGTGCGGTAGGTGGCGAGCAGGAGGATTCGACTCCGGGGCCGGATCCGACGGGCGACGTACTCGAGCAGCTCTCGGCTGGACATATCTGCCCAGTGCAGATCTTCGAGCACGAGCAGCAGTCCGGTGGGCTCTGACACCTGGCGCAGCAACGTGACGATCGCCTCGTAGAGGCGCAGCTTTGCCTGCGTCGGTTCCCCGGGGTCGATCAGGGTGCCCTGCAACTCGAATTGCGGCAACAGTTGGCCCAGCTGACGGCAGGTTGAGGCGCCAAGCCGGAGCTTGAGCTGCTCGATGTCGGCGCCGGCCAGGTAATTGCCGATGGCCTCGATGAATGGCAGGTAGGGCAGCGCCACATCGGCTTCCGTCGTGGTGCCGAGCATGACGGCCGCCCCTGATCGTCGCGCCCGCTGCTCTAGCTCAGCGGCAAGCCGGGTCTTGCCGACACCGGCATCGCCGCCGACCACCACGACCTGGCCGCGGCCGCTATAGGCAGCCACCAACGCAGCCTCCAGCAGGCTGAGCTCTCGTTCGCGACCGATCAGGACGGGACAGAGCGCGCGCTCCATTCGAGGCCCATCTTATGAGGACTCGCGGCTCGAGATCGAAACCGAACTGATTTCTAGATCGTTACGCCGGCCCGCGATCTAACGTCGTGGACGACTTCCCCGTTTTTGACGACCAGCTCCACTCGATCCGGATCGTTGAAGAGGCCGATCTCCGCCAGCGGATCACCTCGCACGACCACAACGTCGGCGAGCTTTCCGGGCTGGAGCGTGCCAAGCCGATCCGCGAGTCCCAGGATCCGGGCAGACGTTTGGGTAGTCGCGCGGATGGCCTGCATGGGAGTCATGCCATGCTCGACCATCAACGCGATCTCGCGCGCGTTCTGGCCGTGCCGCCCGACCCCGCTATCCGTTCCCATGGCGATGTCAACCCCTGCCTCGACCGCGGCGCGGAACGCCGCAGAATGGCGATGAACCGTGCTGTGAGCTTTGTCCAGCATCTCCACGGGGAGGCTTCCCGGGTTTTTCTCGGCGCTCCCGATCACGTCCCGTGGAGCGACCAGCGTGGGGACCAGCGTTGCCCCGCGTTGTTTCATCATCGCCATCCCCTCCTCGTCCAGGAAGGTGCCGTGCTCGATCGTCTTGACGCCGGCGACCAGCGCGTTCTTGATTCCCTGTGCCGACATGGCGTGGGCCATGCAGAACTTGCCCTGCGCACCGGCTTCATAGACCGCGGCAGCGATCTCGTCGACCGTCAGCTGCGCCACATCGGCAGCGTCGGTCGCCGACAGCACGCCTCCGCTGGTGCAGAGCTTGATCCAGTCGGCTCCGGCGCGCAGCACCTCGCGCA
>CAZRMD010000340.1:0-2995 GCA_964601135.1 uncultured Actinomycetes bacterium
CGACGAGCGGCGCCGGCAAGTCATACCTGGTCAAGGTCGAGCTGATCCGCGCCGTACTCGGCGGCACTCGCGCGCTGGTCGTCGATCCTGAAGGTGAGTACGCGGACGTGATCGCTGCTCTGGGCGGTGATGTCCTCCATGTCAGGCCAGGCGTTCCGGTGAGCCTCAACCCATTCGCCTTCACCGGAACCGCGCCGGGCGCGCTCGACGCTCGGATCGCGACGCTCACCACGTTCGTCTGCCTGCTCGCGGGACAGGTCAGGCCGCGCCAGCGAGGAGCGATCGAGGATGCGATCGCGCTCACTTACGCACGGGCTGGCTTTGCGGATGGAGTTACGTCGACTGGGTTGACTCCACCGCGGCTGGTCGATGTCCAGGGCCGCCTTCGCGCAACGGCGGGACTCGAGGATGTCGCGCAAAGGCTGGAGCGCTTCATCACTGGTGCCGGCCGCTGGCTCCTCTCGGGCCAGGAATCGGCCTCTCTTGGCGACAGCGCGGCATTCGTCCTCGCCGGGCTGCCGGACGAGGAACGAGTCGCCGCCATGTTCCTCGTCCTCGAGCGCATCTGGACCGGACTTGCGAGCTCGGACCGCAAGACGCTGGTCGTCGTCGACGAGGCCTGGTGGCTCATGCGCCATCCAGACACCGCCGCATTCCTCTTTCGGCTGGCCAAGACCGCCCGTAAGCGCCGGGCCGGACTGACCCTGGTCACCCAGGACGTGAGCGATGTGCTGGCACGCGCTGAGGGCGAAGCGGTGGTCGCCAACTCGGCGCTGCAGATCCTGATGAAGCAGGCGTCCCAGGCCATGCCGCGCCTCGCCGAGCTCTTCCGATTGACGCCGGCAGAGCAGTCCTGGCTGCTCAATGCGCAGCGCGGCGAAGCGCTGATGGTCGCTCAGGGCCGGCGGGTGCCGTTTCAAGTCGTTGCAACCGACGAGGAGGCCCGCCTGATCGCGGGCAAAGGAGTCGCCGCATGAAGATGCTGCTTGCCGGGCTCATCCTCCTCGTCACCTTCCCTCCGCTGGTGGGGTCTGCGGCCGCGACGATCGCGACCGCGCCCCACCCCACTTCGGCAGTCCGCCTCTTTCCTTGGGTACCGCAGGGCGGCTACCCCGACCATTTCCCTTACGGCTGGTGCACGTGGTGGGCTGCCTACAACCGCCACGTCACCTGGAACGGCAACGCCGCCGACTGGCTCGAGAATGCCTCTGCACAGGGTTTCCCCACCGCGGCATCACCCACGGTCGGCGCAATCGCGGTCTATCGGCCGGGATCTCCTTACAGCCAGCTCGGCCACGTTGCGGTCGTGATCGCGGTTTCGGCCCACGCCTACACGATCAGCGAGATGTACTTCCTCGCCTTCGGCGAGGTCGACACGCGAACGATCTGGTGGCCGGACCCCCACATCGCGGGATTCATCCCGCTCAGTAAGGAGGACCTCCAATGATTCGCCATCTTCTGGTCGCGGCCGCCGTAATCGAGCTCACTCTATTGGCGATCGCAATCGCGCTCGCCGTCGCGCGTGATCGCGAGCGCGGGAGGCCTGGCGTGTTGCTGGACATCGTGCCTCCGGAAGGCACGACCGCAGACCTCCGGACCTGGTCAAAGTTCTACCGAAAGCTGTTCGGGATCTCGTATTCGCCCTTGAAGCGGCTGCTGTACGGACAGCCGTCCATCCACTTCGAGCTCTGGTCCAAAGACGGCGACCTCGGTGCGCGCTGTTGGGCACCGGCTCGACGGGCGGGGATGGTCGCGACTCTCCTGCGCGCTGCACTGCCAGGGGTGCTGCTGCAGCGATCGGCTGCGGACGTAGATCTCGAGGGCTGCGCAGCACGGGCACGTCTTCGTCTGGATGTCGATTCGCTGCATGCGCTCGACGAGCCCCAGCCGGAGGCGTTCAGATCTGTGGTCCGGGCACTCGCCGAAGCCCCATCGGGTCTGATCCAGCTCGCGATCAGCCCTGACGAAACGTGGCAGACCAGGGCGCGACGCAAGCTCGACGCGCTGGCAGGGCTGCCACCGGATCACGGCCTGATCTCCTCTGTCCTCAGCTGGGTGCTGAACGGAGCCTTCCATCTCGTACTGCCAGAACAACGGATGCCGCCTGCTCCTCACGAGCGGAACTCGCGACCTCTGCCGCCGGCGACCAAAGCCGCTGCGCCTGGCTATCACGCCGAACTCCGAGTGAGGGTCACCGCCGACAACACGAGCGAGGCAAAGGCATGCATGGACGGGCTGATGGCTGCCTTCCGCGGCTTCGACGGGATAGTCAACGGCCTACGACCGGCGCGCGTCTGGTTCGGCCGCCGATTCGACAAGGCAGTCGCAAGCCGGTCTGGTCCCACAGGAAACATGATCCTGGTCCCCGACGAACTGGCCGGCCTATTCCATCTGCCAGTCGCACTCCCGGGCTTTGGCGCGGCACCGCCACGTCTTGCTCCAGCGAAGCGTTCGAGTCCCGACGGAAACATGGTGTGTCACCTCGAGGACGAGCGCCGAACGCCGATGAGAATCTCGCCCGCCGACGCTCTCCACCACATGCAGCTGATGGGCCCGACGGGCGTCGGGAAGACCACACTGATGATGAATCTCGCGCTGGGCGACATCGAAGCCGGGCGCGGAATCGCAGTCATCGACCCCAAGGGCGACCTGGTCAGGGATCTGCTCGAGCGCATCCCTCGCCGCCACTGGGATCGGGTGGTCCTGATCGATCCGTCGCTCCGCGACCAGCCGGTCGGTCTGAACCTGCTCGAGTGCGACGACCCGGACCAGCACGAACTGGTATGCGACCAGTTGGTCACGATCTTTCACAAGACCTACGAACGGTTCTGGGGTCCGCGCACCGACGAGTTGTTACGCGCAGCAGTCCTGACGTTGTTGCGGCGCGCGGACACCAGCCTGTGCGAGGTACCCCTGCTGCTCCTCGAGAACAATGCGCGCAAGGTACTGATCAAGGACCTCCACGACCCCGTCGGACTGCAGCCCTATTGGCACC
>CAZRMD010000341.1:0-2964 GCA_964601135.1 uncultured Actinomycetes bacterium
GTTGGCGGCTTGCGCCGCCTGCAGCAGGAACCATCCGATGAAGCCGATCCAGAGCCCGCCGATGACGTTGCCGTCGAAGAACAGCCAGACGCCCCACAGGATGAAGAGGTAGGCCACCGCCTGGCCGACGAGCGACGCCCAGCGGGTCGCCTTCCTCAGGCTGCCGGTCGCCTTCCAGATGATCGAGCGCAGGACCCGGCCGCCGTCGAGCGGGAAGCCCGGGATCAGGTTGAAGGCCCCGAGCAGCAGGTTGGTCACGCCGAGGTAGCTGAGCGTCGCGGCGACGGGGAGCGCGCCGTGGCCGATGAGGAACCCGAGGTAGAGCGAGACCCCCCCGATGATGAGGCTCGTGAGTGGGCCGACGAAGGCCATCTGGAACTCGACACCGGGGCTCTGCGGCTCCCGTTCCAGGTCCGAGACGCCGCCGAAGATGAAGAGCGTGATGTTCTTCACCGGCAGGCCGCGCGCCCTGGCCACCAGCGAGTGGGCCAGCTCGTGCAGCAGCACCGAGAAGAACAGCAGCAGCGCCGCGATGAGGCCGAGCGCCCAGTAGGTGGCCGCAGGCCGCCCGGGGACCGCGGCGGGGAACCAATCGACCGCGAGCGACCAGGTGAGCAGCACCAGGATGACCAGCCAGCTCACGTTGGCCTCGATGCTGATGCCGGCGATCTTGGCGATGCGAAACGAGCCGGGCATATCGGCCTCTCTTCATTTCAAGTTGCCCCGGGTCGTCGCGGGAACCTTCGGCCAGCCCACGAATTGTTCGGGCTTGCCTCCGTGCCGAACGACAAGCGCCGAGGGCGCCTTGATGAATACCGAATCCGCATGCGGTGTTGGCATTTCGCGGGACGTCCCGCCGCGGGATTGCGGGATTGCCCCTGGCCCGAAGGGCCGCAGAGCGCGCGAATGGCGCCTACTCAGCCGGATGCCGCATGCGTTAAGCTGGGGCGTTTTCTCACGCCCGCTGACACTGTCTCCCGGCATGTCCCGTGCCGCCCCGTGGCCGTGGCGGTGGAGGCCCTGTGGCGCCCGCGAGACGCTGTTGGCCTAGCGGCTCGCGTTCAGCAAGAGTTGCTCGATGATGGGGCCGAGCGCCACAACGGCGAAGAAGGTCAGCGCGACGAGGATGATGGCTGTCCCGATGATCACACCCGCGAAGAGCGGCGTGTCGGTCGGCAGGGTGCCCGCGGTCGACGGCCGCCGGGGCTGCGCGGCGAAGCGCCTGGCCAGCACCAGGGCAGGAATCGCCAGCCCAAAGCGGCCGAGCAACATCGCGACGACGGTGGTGAGATTGTAGAACGGGCTGTTGGCGCTGAGGCCGGCGAAGGTCTGCCCGTTGTTGGTGAAGTTGGAGCTATAGGCGTAGAGGATCTCGGTCAGGCCGTGCGGGCCGTGGTTGGTGGTCAACCCGGCCAGACCGGCAGGCGCGACGACGGCCACGGCGGTCAGGAGGAGCAAGGCTATCGGGGCGATCAGCGTATAGATCGCGATGAGCTTGACCTCCCTTTCGCCGATCTTCTTGCCGAGATACTCAGGCGTGCGGCCGACCATCAGCCCGGTGATGAACAGGCCCAGCAGCGCCACCATGACCATGCCGTACAGCCCACCACCGAGGCCCCCGAAGATGATGTCGCCCAGCAGCATGTTCACCAGCGGGACCGCCCCGCCGACGGGTGTATAGCTGTCCTGCATCGAGTTCGTGTTGCCCGTCGACGTATTGGAGGTCACTTCAGCGGTGAGCGCCGACCCGCCGATGCCGAAGCGGACCTCCTTCCCCTCCATATTGCCGCCCGGCTGCGTGGTGAGCGGCGAGGCATCCGAGGAGACCTGGGCAACGTACGGGGCGAGCCGCGGATTGCCGTTCTGCTCGGCCGTCCCGCAGAGGACGAGGCCGCCGACGAAGAGCGCCATCATCACCCAGAAGAGCACCCAGCCCTGCCGAGGACGCCCGACCATGCGTCCGAAGGTGTTGGTCAGGCCGGCCGGGACGACGATGATGGCCAGCATCTCGACAAAGTTGGTCAGCGGAGTGGGATTCGCGTAGGGGTGTGCCGTGTTGACGTTGAAGAACCCGCCGCCGTTGGTGCCCATCAGCTCGATCCATTGCTGCGCCGCGACCGGCCCCTGCGCGATCGTCTGGCGGGCCCCATCGAGCGTCGCCGCGTGCACATACGGGTTGAAGTTCATCGCGACGCCCTGCCAAATAAGAAACACAGCGCCCACGAGCGAGACGGGCAGCAGCACCCACAGCAACGCGCGCACCAGGTCGACCCAGAAATTGCCGAGCACGTTCGTGCGGTGGCCCGCGAAGCCGCGAATGAAGGCGATGCCGACGGCCAACCCTGCCGCTCCAGCGAAGAAGCTCTGCGCCGCCAGGCCGAGGATCTGGCTGACGTAGCTCATGGTGGTCTCGCCAGCGTATGCCTGCCATGTCGTGGTCGTCGTGAAGCTGACGGCGGTGTTGAACGCCAGGTCAGGTGTCAGCGGCGTCGTCAGGTAGGCCCCATTCACCGCAGGCACGATCGCCTGGAGGCGCAAGATCGCGTAGAGCAGCAGAGTCCCGATCAGGCCGAAGAGCACAAAGGCGACAGCATACTGCAGGCCGTCCATCTGGCGCTCAGCATCGATGCTGGCCAGCCGATAGATGCCGCGCTCGATGGGCCGGAGCACCGGGTCCAGCGGCGTCCACTGGCCGCTGAAGACACGCTGGAGATAGCCACCCACCGGCTTCACCAGCGCGGTGACGACCAGAAGGAAGAGGCCATATTGGATCAGGTTGGGCACACTCATCCCGATGCCTCACTATTCCAGACACCCGCACTGCGGGGTCGCAAACGGCGCCCGAGTCCTCACCCGAGAGGTCGTTTCCGCGGTACCTGAGCGAGAGCCACGTCGATTTGCCAGGCCAGCACGTCACACGGATACAACGCTTTCTCATCATCGCCCGCCAGCGGGGCCAGGTGA
>CAZRMD010000342.1:0-2939 GCA_964601135.1 uncultured Actinomycetes bacterium
GCCTGGTCGGGGACGTCCTCACCAACCTGACGATGATCCACAACTTCTACGGGGTACAGAGCATTGACCCGGTGTACTGGACGCTCGTCCGGGAGTTGATCTTCTATATCCTCTTCGCTGCCGCGGTGGTGGCCTTCGGCGTCACCTACCGGCGGGTTGTGCTCTTCTGCGTGGGATGGTCGATCGCCGCGATGGCCGCCTCCGCCACGCACAACGATCTTCTGAACTTCGCCGCCCAGCCCGATGTGGCCCCCTACTTCATCGCCGGGATCGGCTTCTACCTGATCTACCGGTTCGGCCCTACTCTCCTGCTGTACGGCATCGTCGGCTTCTCCTTCCTCATCGCCCAGCACCAGATCCGTGCCGCCACCGCGATCGAGGCCTCGAGCATGCACATGCCGCACTACCCGGTCTGGCCCGCTCAGGTCGCGCTTCTCGGCTTCTTCGCCCTGATGGCACTCGTGGCCCATCACAAGCTCGACTTCGTCCGCTGGCGCGGACTGGTGGCCCTGGGCGCTCTGACCTACCCGCTCTACCTGCTGCACCAGGCCATCGGCTTCAGCCTGATCGCCACTTTCCGCGGCACGGTTCCGGCGATCCCGCTGGTCATTGCGCTGTTCGCCTTCATGCTCGTACTGTCTTGGCTCTTCCAGCGCTACATCGAGCGCCCGGGCGCCCGGCTGCTCGGTACCCAGCTCAACCGCTCATTCGAGTCGATCCGCCTGGCCTCCCGCTGAGCCCCGGCGGGAGTCTCGCCCCTCGGCCCGGCACCGAGGACCGACCTTCAAGCGCACGCCGCACGGCTTCCCAGTCGCCCACCGAGCCCTGAAGCCGAGGCGGGCGTGATCCGCCTACTCGCCGAGACCGAGCCGCGCTTTCGGCCCGGCAACGACCTTGCCCACATGACCGACTGGGGCGGCAAACTGGTCGGCGTGATCGTGCTGGAGCGATGGAGCGATAGGGCACAATGCTCTATTATTCAGACTCACCAGAACTCCATGGGATAAATGGGCGATGCCCGGATGATCTAGATGACCAGGTGGGCGCGTTGGCATCGCAGGGCACGTCCGTTTCCGACCTTTCCAGGTGGTCGGCGTATGCCAGAGTCAAGGTCGGCGCGAGCAGGGCGTACGGCTGGTGCGACAGTGCTGTCGCCATCCTGGCCTTCTGGTTGGTCAGCCGAGCGACGGTCATCTTTTTGATCGAGCGCCCACGGTTCATCCCCGCTCTTCACGCGATCACGGTGAGCCCGGGGGACGTGGAGTTCTACAAGGGCTGGAGCACGATCGTCGGCCATGGCGCTTACCCGGCCCATGATCTGAGATGGCAGTACCCGCCGCTGGCCGCACTGGTCATGGCAGCCCCGCGGTTGCTGTCCTTCATGAGCTACCAGCACGCCTTCGAGGTCCTCGCCCTGCTCGTGGACCTGATCGGCGTAATCCTGCTACTCCGCAAGGGCGAGCGGCGTGCAGGTGCCTGGGTGTGGAACCTCGGGCTGCCCTTGCTCGGCACGATCGTCTACCTGCGTTACGACCTCTTCGTGACGCTGCCCGCCGTAGCCGCCCTGCTGATGTTGCCGAGGGAGCGCCTCTTCGGCGGCCTCGCGGCGGTGGGCGCCATGCTCAAAGTCTGGCCAGTACTCCTGCTTCTGAGTCTGCCCAGGGACCGCCGGCTGGTCAGCGGTGTTATCGCCTTCGCCGGTACGGCGGTGGCCCTCCTGCTCGGCAGCAGACTCATCGGTCACAACGAGCTCAGCTTCCTCCACGGCCAGTCGAACCGCGGCATGGAGGTCGAGGCCGTCGCGGTCGCCCCTTGGCAACTCGGCAGAGCCTTCGGCCTGAACGTCAAGGTCAGGTACGCCTACGGCTGCCTCCAGTTCGCCTCTCCGTACATGAACGCCGTCGCTACCCTCTGCATGGCCGCCACCCTGATCGGGTTCGCGCTCGTGGCCTTCCTCGCCTGGCGTCGCAGACCGGCCACATGGAGCCCTGCCTTCGCCTGTGACCTCGCCCTTACCATCACGATGGTCTCGATCACTACCAGCCGGGTCCTGTCCCCGCAGTACCTGATCTGGGCGATCGGCCTCGCCGCTGCCTGCATGGCCTTCAAGGGCTCGCAGCAGCGGCTGAGCGTCGCACTGATCCTGATCGCGGCCCTACTGACCCAAGCCGTCTTCCCGTTCGCCTTCGATGGCTTCCTGCGCGGCCACACGTTCATTTCCTTCGTTCTCGTCACCCGCAACATGCTGCTTCTGGTCGCCACCGTCAGCGCGATCAAGAGCCTCTGGCGCAGGCCTGTGACACCCGCCGAACCGAGCGTCGAAAGCCAACAGGCCGAGGCCCTGCCGAACATCGACGTCATCGCCCGATAGTTCCTCGGCCAGGACCATTCGTATTGGCTCAGGCTGGTTGCCGGACTGGCCGGAGTTCTGGTTAAGGTTCCTCCGCGGCTGGGAACTGCTCGCCCCGAGCGCGTTTCGTTGGCGACTGGGCATTGACATCCTGCGGCGCGGCATGGGTCGAGCTGGCGATCATCGTCCATTGGCTGATCAGCGGCGGCCACACCCCTACCCAGGCCGAGGCGTGAGTGTCCCGGCTCCCCTCGTGGCAGGCCGCGGATCCCGCAGACGATCGCCGCCTTACACAGGCAAACGCTGAACTGCGGCGCGGCCGTGCCGACTCCACCGAACTGCCGTAGGCCGCCGACATCGCGACCTGGGCACGGCAGTGGGCCCGCTACCTATTGCGCGGTCTCCCATAATGCTCGTCTGTCTCGCACTCGGGCGGCTCCCGTCCGCGCCGAGGTCACGGCATCGCGTCAACGTCGCGCCGGGAGCAGCACCCTACCGCAGAGTTTCAGCAGGTCAGCGCACTACTTGAGGATTTGGCGGGCCATGACCATGCGTTGGATCTGGTTCGTCCCCTCGTAGATTTGGGTGA
>CAZRMD010000343.1:0-2922 GCA_964601135.1 uncultured Actinomycetes bacterium
ATCGCCAGCCCAACCCCGGTGCCCTCATAGTCCTCCGCCTTGTGCAAGCGCTGGAAAACGCCGAAGAGCTTGCCGACATATCGCATATCGAACCCGACGCCGTTGTCTTTGACAAAGAAGACGGTCTCCCCTGATGTCTTGTCGGGGAATGTCCCAACCTCGATCGTTGCTCGCTCCCGCTTCGCGCTGTACTTCACCGCGTTGCTCAGCAGGTTGAGAAACACCTGCTCGAGGAGGACCCGGTCCGCCAGTGTGAGCGGCAGCTCAGCCAGGCGGAACTCCACGGCTCGCCCGTCCAGGTTGGGCTCGACCCGGTGCCAGGCAGTTTGCACCACCTCGCCGGTGTTGATCGAGCTCTTTGAAAGCTGCTGCCGGCTCAGCCGCGAAAACGCGAGCAGGTCGTCGACCAGCGTCCCCATGTGCTTGCCGCTCTCGGCAACCCGCCGCAAATAATTCGCCGCCTCGGGGCTGAGCTCAGTCGAATGCTCGTCCATCAGGATGGCGGTAAACCCATTGATGGCGCGGAGCGGCGCGCGCAGGTCGTGCGAGACCGTGTAGGTAAAGGCCTCCAACTCTTTGTTGGCGGCCGCCAGCTGACGGTTGGCGATTTCGGCCTGGGCGGTCTGCCGGCGGACCGCCTCCACCAGCGCGACGCGGTCGAGCCCGGTCGCGACCAGGCTGCCGTATTGGGCGACCCAGGCGACCTCGTCAGCACCGAACACCGGGGTGAAGGGGCCGGAAAGCAGGACCATCAGGCCCTTCGTCTCGCCGGCTTCGAGGGGGGTGACAATGGCAGCGGGCTCATCCTTGAGGCCGGTGGGGGCAACCCGGGCCGGTGTCGAGGCTCCGACCGTCCGCCGAAGGGCCGAGGCATCGTCCTCGGAAAGGCCGTGGAGGGCGAGAAACTCGTCGGCCGGGTAGGCAATGAATCCCTTATCGCCACCGGCCACCCGGAGTGCCCACTGCAGGGCGCGGCTGGCCAGTGTCCGACGGTCGGGCGAGTACAAGAGGATGTCATGAATCGCGCTCCATACCAGCGCCTCCTCACTGTCACGCCACAGACGCCGCAGCCAACGGGGCGCAGCAAACCCGGCATAGAGCAGCGGCACGATAGCCAGCGCGACCAGCGCCGATATCAGTCGGAAGACTGTGCTGGAAGCATTTGAACCGGCGAAGACGTCGATGATGAGGATGGCGACGATCGCGCCATAGCCGGCGGCGAGCGCTCGCAGGCGCGCTCGCTGCACCGTCGGCAGCCGTCGGGAAATGAGCCAGAACCGAAGGCTCGGTTCGCCAACGCTCACCGACCAGACCACCACCAGGGCGACCAGCATGACAAACTGCAGGGGCGTCGGCTTGGCTGTACCAGATGCCCCGAGGCCGACGATCATCACGGCCACTGTCACCGCGGCGGTGATCGCGATGGCCGCCAACCGCACGCGACGCCCGAGCGGGATGAGCGTGTCCCGGAACAGGAGCAGGGCCAGGCCGGACAGCATGAACAGAGCCAGGCTGACGTCGCTGGTTAACCAAGCGGGACCCTGCGGCAGCAGCTTGGCCAGCTGCCCGGCTACGCTGACCAGGCCGAGGGAGCCGATGGCAACCGCCAGCCAGCCGCGACCGGCGTCCCGAAATCGCAGCCACTCCCAGAATGAGAGGCCGGCGATGAGGAGGAAGCCGGCTGCCGTGGCAAGCGACAGCCACTGCAGCAGATCGGTAACGCTCACGTGACCACAGCACAACGCGCCGGGGAATGCCGGCTTGCACGTTGCTGCAAAAGTAGGCATGCTGGGAAAGCCACTTCGCGTGCTGGTTTTGGAGGACCGGCCGGATGACGCCGAGCTGACCGTCCACGAGTTGCGGCGGGCCGGGTACGCGCCCGATTGGGTGCGAGTCGACGATGAGGCCGGCTTCCGCGCGGCGCTGCGCCCCGACCTCGACCTGGTGCTGGCGGATTACCACCAGCCCGGCTTCGACGCACTGCGCGCGCTTCGGATCATGCGGGCCCAGCACCTCGACCTGCCCTTCGTCATCGTGTCCGGGGCAATCGGCGAGGAGACCGCCGTCGCCGCCGTGCGCGAGGGAGCCGCGGATTATGTCCTCAAGGATCGCCTGGCGCGACTGGGCACCGCAGTGGAAAACGCCATCGAGCAGCATGCGCTTCGTCAACGCGAGCAGCGGGTGCTTGCGGAGCTACGCGCCTCGGAGCGGCGATACGAAGAACTGGTGAACTCTGTTGCCGGCGTCGTCTGGGAGCAGCAGCTGCCTGGCCGCCGACTCACCTTCATCAGCCGTCGAGTCGAAACACTGCTGGGCTATCCCGTCCAGGACTGGCTCGCCGACCCCGGTTTCTGGCTTCAGCACATCGTGGCGGAGGATCGCGACCAGGTCGCCGTTCACTCGGAGGTTGTCCTCGCAGCGGCGGGTTCCGGCGAATCCTCCTACCGGATGCGTGCCGCGGATGGCCGGATCATCTGGGTGCGTGATCACTACTCAGTGACCTTTGCGGACGGTCAACCAGTCAACATCCGTGGCGTCCTGGTCGACATCACACCGCTGAAGCGAACGGAAGAATTGACGCAGCTCATGGCCGTCGTGGCCGAGGCCGCGAACCGGACGTCGAGCATCGATGAGGCGCTCCAGGTCGGGGTCGACAATATCTGTGCGGCGACCGGCTGGCCCGTCGGTCACGCCTGGATCGTGTCCGACGGCGAGCCGCCATCGCCCGAGCCCGTCCGGCTCGTGTGCAGCCCGATCTGGCATATGAGCGACGTCGCTCGGTTCGCTCCCTTCCGCCAGGCGACCGAAGCCAATCCTTCGAGGATTGGCGAAGGTCCAGTCAGCCGGGCCTTGAAGACCGCCCGCATCACGACGATCGATGGCAGCGGTGATCCCAGTGCGTTTCTCCGCCGGGAGGCCGCC
>CAZRMD010000344.1:0-2871 GCA_964601135.1 uncultured Actinomycetes bacterium
TCGAGCGTGTCTGCATCATGGTCGAGGACGTCGGGTTGAATGGGGGCGTCTTCAAGGCGACCGAGGGGCTGCAGCGCCGCTTTTGTGCCCAGAGGGTGCTCGATACGCCCCTAGCCGAGTCGAGCATTGCGGCCGTGGCGCAGGGGCTTGCGCTCGAGGGCTTCCTGCCGGTCGCTGAGATGCAGTTCGCGGATTACAGCTATCCGGCCTTCAACCAGATCGTCAACGAGATCGCGAGAATCCGCTATCGATCCAACGGCGACTTTGGCTGCCCGCTCGTCATTCGGGCGCCCACCGGTGGGGGAGTGCGCGGCGCGCTCTATCACTCCCAATCGCCAGAGGCGTTTTATTGCCACGTCCCGGGGTTGAAGGTCGTGCTGCCGTCGACGCCAGCGGACGCCAAGGGCTTGCTGAAAGCCGCCATCCGTGACCCCGATCCAGTCATCTTTCTCGAGCCCAAGAAGCTCTATCGCGCCGAGCGGCAGGAGATTCCCGATGGCGAGCCGGCCCTGCTGCCGCTGGGTCGCGCAGCCGTCGTCCGACCAGGGACAGATTTGACGGCGATCACTTACGGATACATGCGCTCGGTGACGCTCCAGGCCACAGCGCGCTTGAGCCAGGACGGCATCGAGGTGGAGGTGATCGATCTGCGCACCCTTCGCCCTTGGGATATCGATTGCTGCATGCAATCCGTCCAGAAAACGGGCCGAGTCGCGGTCGTCTACGAGGCCAACCGGACCGGCGGTTTTGGCGCGGAAATCGCCGCCGAACTGGCCGAGCGATGCTTCGCCAGCCTGGACGCGCCAGTCAGCCGGATCGCCAGCCCGGACGTGCCGGCGATGCCTTTCAACGCGGCCCTCGAACATGCGTTCATGCTGAATCCGGACAAGGTTGCGGACGGTCTGCGCCGCCTCGCCCGCTATTGATTCGGGCCTCAGTTCTCGCCTTATACTGTGCCGTGGGGTACCTGTTCCAAGCCCCCCGGAACCAGGACCCCACTTTCTTTTTCAGCGGGCTCAGCGGCTAGCCGCCAGGGGCTGATTCCTAAAATTGGGGGACTTTGGCCTCCCCTGAACGCAACGGTGTCTTCGTCTCGGTCGACATGGAAGGCATGGCCGGGATCGTGCACCTCCACCAGGTCATGCGCGGTACGCCGGAGTACGAACGGTCGTGCCGGCTGATGACGGCCGAGACCAACGCCGCCGTCGCCGGAGCGCGCCGGGCCGGGGCCACGCGTTTCGTGGTCAACGATTCTCATGGGGACATGCGCAATTTCCTTCTCGATGAGCTGGATGAAGGCGTCGAGGTCATCAGTGGCGGCGACAAACCGTATTCGATGGGCGCGGGGCTCGACCCGAGTTTTGAAGTCGCATTTTTCGTGGGCTATCACGCGTCCATCGGGACGGAGCGGGCCATCATGGATCACACCTATGGCGGCCGCACCATCTATGCGCTGCGTCTCAACGGGCAGCCTCAAAGCGAGGCCACGCTGAATGCCGCGCTCGCCGGGAGCTTCGGCATCCGCACCGCATTGATCACCGGCGACCGTGCCGCCGTCGAGGAGGCGACGGCCGCGTTACCGGGTATCGAAGGGGTGGTGGTGAAGGAGGCGTTGGGACGGCAGGCTGCCCGCTCCTTGCATCCGCTAGAGGCTTGCCGGCGGATCGAGGAGGGCGCCTATCGGGCTTATGCCAATCAGAACGGTCGCCCACTCTCTCAGCCCAAGGGTCCGTTCGAACTCGAGATCGACTGGATGAATGCCAGCATGGCCGACCTCTGCGAGCAGATCCCGGTGGTCGAGCGCGCCGGCGGCCGGACGATTCGCTACCGCAGCGACGACTACCGGACCTGTTACCGCATGCTGCTGGCGCTGCTGACGATGGCGTCGCCCGTCGCCTATCAATATCCCCGTCCATGACGCTCACCGATGCCATCGAACAGCTCCTGGGAGGCACTCCCCTCAGTCGGGAGCAAGCGCGAGACGTGATGGACCAGGTGATGGCGGGCGAAGCAACGCCGGCCCAGATTGCCGGCCTGCTGATAGCGCTGCGTGCCAAGGGCGAGACCGTTCAAGAGATGACGGGGTTCGTCGACTCGATGCGGGCGCATGCCACGCCCCTGCAGCTGCCCGAGGGCGCAATCGACACGTGTGGCACGGGTGGCGATCGGTCCGGCACGTTCAATATTTCGACCGCCGCCGCCATCGTAGCCGCCGGCGCCGGCATTCCGGTGGCCAAGCATGGCAACCGCGCCGCGTCGAGCCGATGCGGCAGCGCCGACGTCCTCGAGGCGCTCGGCGTCGACATCACGCTCGGTCCCGATGGCGTTCGGCGCTGCGTCGACGTCGCGGGCATGGGGTTCTGTTTTGCGCCAACGTTTCATCCGGCGATGCGACACGCCGGCCCGGCACGCCGCGAGCTCGGCGTCCGCACCGTCTTCAATGTCCTCGGTCCGCTGGCGAACCCGGGGCATGTGCGACGTCAGGCGCTTGGCGTGGGCGCGCCATCGCTCGCGCCGCTGATGGTGCGCGTCTTGAAAGACCTCGGCCATGAGCGGGCGCTGGTCTTCTTCGGTGAGGACGGCATTGACGAACTGACGACGACTGGTCCATCGCGAGTCTTCGAGCTCAAGGACGGGGTCGTCAGCGAGTACGAGCTCGAGCCGCAGGACGTGGGAATACCGAGGGCTCGCTCAGAAGACCTCAAGGGCGGCACCCCACCGGAGAACGCCCAGCTGCTGCGCCAGATCCTCGATGGTGAAGCCGGTCCGCGACGGGAGGTTGTCCTGCTCAACGCGGCGGCGGCGATGCTGGCGGCCGGTCGTGCCCGCGATTGGCAGGACGGCGTCGCCATGGCAAGGGAGTCCGTCAGC
>CAZRMD010000345.1:0-2857 GCA_964601135.1 uncultured Actinomycetes bacterium
GCGCCAGGTTCCTGGTGTTCATCAATGGCGCCTATACGGCGGCCAACCTGCTCGCTGGGACTTTTCTCTCGATCTTTCTCTGGCGCGCCAGCCATGATCTGACGCCGATCGCGATCTTCAGCGGACTGAGCGCGGTCATGATCCCGCTGGCGTTTATCGCCAATGGCCTGGTCTGGCGGGGCGTCGGCGCCGGCGCCTCGATCCGCATGGGACTCTTCGGCAACGGCTTTGTTTACCTGCTGGTCCTGCTGCTGGGGAACCAGGCGCCCCACTGGGTCGTCGCGCTGGGCCTGATGCGTGGAATTGCCGAAGGCTTTTACTGGTCGGGCTTCCACCTGGTCACCTACGACACCACCTGCGACGCGGACCGGGACCGGTATTTCGGGGCCCAGGCCACGCTCAACGCGTTTCTGGGCGCCGCCCTGCCCCCGGCTGCCGGCGCGATCATCGTTGCCGGTGGTCATGCCGGCGGGCCCTATGTCGGTTACGAACTGATCTTCGCGCTCGCCGCGGTGATGTTGATGGTGGCGATGGTGCTTGCCGGCCGGCTGCCCTCCGCCGAGCGGCCGCGGCTGTCGCTCTCACGAGTGATCCGCCTGGCCCAGCGGAACCCCGATTGGCAGTGGGTTACTCGGGCCCGGTTGACTGACGGGTTCACCGGCAGCCTGATGGGCCTGGTGTTGACAATCCTGACCTACCTCGTGCTGAAAAACGAGCAGCAGGTTGGGAATTTCAACGGGCTCGTGGGGCTGCTCGGGGTGGGGATGAGCCTCGGGCTGGCGGCGTTCATCAAGCCGCAGCACCGGACGATCTACGCGCTGGTCGGCGGCACGATGCTCGTGCTGTCGACGCTGCTGCTTCCCCTGTATCTGACCGGCTGGGCGCTGCTGCTGTTCGGTTTGCTAAGAGCCGTCGGCGGGCCGTTGCATGGCAATGCGCTGGCACCCGTCGCGCTGCAGGTGATCGACCGCGATCCCGCTCCCCGCGCCATGCGCTATGACTACATCGTCCACTCCGAGCTCTGCCTTGGCGTCGGCCGGGTGCTCAGCATCGGCTGTTTCCTCTTGCTCATGGCGCCGGTGAACCAGATGCTGCTGGCGCGGATCGTCGTCGTGATTACCGGTGCGGCGCCCATCCTGATCTGGGCCGCATTCGCCCGGGTCCCTCAAGCGGAGGCCGGCGAAGCCGACAACCGCGCGCTGCCGGCCGCAGCGTGATGTCAACCGCAACGCAAGTCGTAAGAAACCATTCTGAAACTCAGCGGTGACGCTTGTACTCCAATAGCCTGCTGTTACGCGCACCGCATGGTTGCCGGCGTTATGTGATATAGCGGGGCACAGGAGTGCCCAGGCGAAAAAGCATGATCAAAGGTATCCGCGGTCGCAAACGGCAAAAAGGGCAGGGCATGGTCGAATACGCGCTCATCCTCGTCCTGGTCGCCGTGGTCGTGTTGGTCACCCTGATGTCCGTGGGTAACCAGGTCAATGCGACGTTTACGGACATCCAGGAAGCAATCATGAATCCCGGTGACCCGGGATCGACGAGCCCATACACCTGCCCGGATGGATCGACGGCCGTCCTGCACGGCCACAAGTACCACTGTCAATAGGCCTGGTCCTCGCACCCGGCGCAGCACGACTTGAGAGGTTCTTGGAGGGGAGGTTGGTGGAGCGAAAGAGACTCGAACTCTCGACCTCCGCAATGCGAGTGCGGCGCTCTGCCAGCTGAGCTATCGCCCCGGCACGCGATTATAGGTCCATAGCCCTGCAGCGAGTTGCAGAGGGACGTGATACCGTTCCCCGAAGGCTTTCTTCATTGTCTTTGTTTGATTCTCATGAGGCGCGCATAGACTAGAACTATGGCCCAGTTCCGGCCGGACCAGAATCCGCCCACACCCACGCCACCGAGTCCACGGCAGCCCGGGTCGTGGCTGCGCATCGCTGTTCTCGGCGGCCTGAGCCTCTACCTTGCGATCATCTTCTTCCCGTTCCTCGCCCGATTGGGTGGACCGGCCCGGGCAGACATCAGCTATTCCCAGCTCAAGACGCAGGTGGCCGACGGGAACGTCCTCGATCTGACGATCCAGGGCCAGGACGCACAGGGTGACCTTCGGCACGCCGTCACCGGCAGCAACAACGTCACGAACACGCAGTTCGACACGACGGTGCCCTCGGACGTCGGGCTCACGGATCCATCCCTGTACGCCGCGCTGGACAGCCATCAGGTCTCCTACTCGATCAAGCAGGACAGCGGCGGCCTCACCAGCTTGCTGATCCAATCGATTCCCTTCCTGGCGCTGATCGCGATCTGGATCTGGTTCATCCGCCGCAGCGGGCAGGCGGCCCAGGGCATCTTCAGCTTCGGCCGCAGCCGGGCGCGAATGCAGCAGCCGGGGACGCCGAAAACAACCTTCAATGATGTGGCGGGCGTGGAGCAGGCCCAGTTCGAGCTGCAGGAGATGGTCGACTTCCTCCGCGATCCCCAGAAGTTCCAGAAGCTCGGCGGCCGGATGCCCAAGGGGGTCATGCTGATCGGGCCGCCGGGCACGGGCAAGACCCTGCTGGCGCGGGCCATCGCCGGAGAGGCGGGCGTGCCGTTCTTCAGCATCTCGGCCTCGGAGTTCGTCGAGATGTTCGTGGGCGTGGGCGCCTCGCGCGTACGCAGCCTGTTCGAAGACGCCAAGAAGCACGCGCCGTCGGTGATCTTTGTCGATGAGCTCGATGCCGTGGGCCGCCAGCGCGGCGCCGGTTTGGGCGGCGGCAACGACGAGCGCGAGCAGACGCTCAATCAGCTGCTCGTCGAGATGGACGGTTTCGATCAGCGGGAGGCCGTGGTCGTGGTCGCGGCATCGAACCGG
>CAZRMD010000346.1:0-2840 GCA_964601135.1 uncultured Actinomycetes bacterium
CTTTGTTAAAGAGCGCCACGTAGAGCCTGCCATCCCGGCCACGAATGGCGTGCGCGGTAACATTGAGCGGCCCCGAATTGAAGGTAATGGGCAACACATGCCCGCCCGCAGCCACCGCCTGACGATAGAGCAACATGCCATAGTAGGTCGCCTGCACATGCTCCGTCTGCCCATCCCCGGCTGTCGGAGAGGTGGCGTCTCCCCCGGCCCCACCATGAAAATTTAAGCCCAGCACGCCATGCTCCTGAGCCGTAAAGAGATAGTCGCCGGTCCACAGGGATTGCGCGAAGGAGAGGCCCACCGCCGGAGTGGGCGTATTGGCAATCGAGTTGGTTTCCGCCATCAACAGCGGCAGATGGCGCGCGGCAGCCGCCTGGCGCACGTGGTCGATGGTGCCCATCATTCCCGGCATGGTTGAGGGATCGAGCAGTTGCCCAATCGTAGGCGTATGGGTGTCGGAACTGAAGAGCGGATAGAGGTGATAGGTCGCGATCTGGGTCTGCCCACCATCATCCTGCATGAAATTGAGGAACCATTGATCGTTGCTGCTACAACACATATCGGGCGCGGCCAATCTGACAGATGGCACCTGCGCTCTGATAACCCTGGCATCGTTCTCCCAGATCGTGCGAAACTGCTGGTACGTCGGATTGCCACCAGCATTGGCGAGATCAATTTCCGGTTCGTTGCCAATGGCGATGGCGAGCAGCGGCCCGGCTGCCCCTGGAGTGATGCTTTGCGAAATTCTGACAGCAGCAGCCGCCTCATTCGCGGCCTGTGCTGGTGTCACTTGCAAGCCAACACTCCAGATCACCTTCCAGCCAATGCTCTGCGCGAAACGGAAAAACTTGTCGATCATCGGAGGAGTGATCGTCGGGTTATCTTCAAGGCCCGAGGTCTGGCAGGGAGTAGTGCTGGCACCATCCCAACCGGTAGAGTCCACGCTTCCACCTCCGACGCGGAAAATTCCATCGGGACCAAAGTTTTTGACCAGGTTGGACAGGGTCGTTCGCGTTGCCGGGAGCACGTAGTTGCACGCGTGATACGTCTCCAGGCTCAGGCTGGCAAAGCCATTATGCACCCGAATCACGTCATTACTGGTTTGCATATTTTGCGCAGAATCGATGGCAAGCTCCTGCTCGCCCGGCAACGCGCTATCCTGTCCAGGATTAATAATCAGGCTGAGAGGCATCCCCTGACTGGCGCTCCGTGCCGTAACGAGGGTTGATGCCGCGTGATTGGCAGTCGCAGCATTGGCAACCAGCGTACACTGCGGCGCGAAGATCACAGAGCTGGCGATGAGAAAGCAGGGCAGCAACATCCAGAGGGCAGGCTTTCTCAGCGGTGAGAAATAGCTGTGAAACATAGATTCCTTCCTATCGGCTGTACACTTTCATCCTGCCTTTGCCGCACAGCCACAAAATATGCCCATATACCAATACTTGATGCGAGCGAGCACATCAAGCAAGAAACGCGATGGGGAAATGATTGCGGGCCAACTGCCCTTCAAAAATAATGTAGCACGAACTATTCTGAATTGCAGAACAATTCTCGCATAGAGTATACCTGCTCTCGGGAAAAACTGCAATGTGCTACGAGAGGAAAATGGGCGACTGTCTACATTCCTGAAACGGATCTGGTATGATATCCAATCCTCTTCAGGAATGTCTATGAGTATCATGGCAACCTGGAACCTTCTTGAAGACACGACTGCTTCGGGCTTCCTTCAACACCATTCCGCTGGTCATTTTTCAAGCGGGTCTGGTATGACATGCCCCTCCCGATCTTTGGAGGGGCATGTCAGGCCGTTCTCGGCTATGAACTGCTAGATGGGAAAGAAAGACAGGTAAGGTGTCATTGAAGGCTGTGTAGCTACAGGACACCCAACCAGATAGAGTTGTCCGGCGAACGGAACCAGGGCCGGGCCAACACCAGTAGAGACTGTCGCGTTTTGCTGTGGCGTGCTCCAGGAATTTCCATCAAAGGTTGCCCACCAGATACTCTGATCCGCAGCGCCCTTCCAGGCTGCATACAACAGGTTATTAAACGCAGCCAGAGTCGGGCTGACATCCGTCGCCGCCACCGGCAACGTCTGCGGAGCGCTCCAGGAGTTTCCATCGAAGGTCGCCCACCAGACCTGCTGGTCGCTACTGCTCTTCCAGGCCAGGTAGACAGCGTTGTTGAAAGCGGCCAGAGCCGGGCTTACAGGAGTAGTTGCCGACGACACCCGCTGCTGGTCTTGCCAGGCGCTGCCATCGCTGGAGGAAGACCACCAGATCTGCTGGTCGCTCGATGCGCCCTTCCAGGCCAGATAGATGCTACCATTGAGGTTTGTCATAGCCGGACCCAGACTGGTACCGCCCGCCATATTCTTCTGCTGGGCCTGCCAGCTACTATTCGCATCCGCCAGCGTAGACCACCACATGCTCTCATCACGTGAACTGCCCCTCCAGGTCTGGTAGACGCTGCTGCCAAGAAGAGCCAGAGCTGGGCCAGATCTGGTTGACCCTGGCCCCTTCTGTTGAGATTGCCAGGAGCTTCCATTAAAACTGGACCACCACATGCTCTGATCTCCATTACCTTTCCAGGCTAAATAGAGGGTATCGCTGGTGGCTACCAGGGCTGGACTGGCATCTGTGATAGCCTGGGGAACGAGTTGTGCCTGACTCCAGGAGTTTCCATCAAAGGCTGAACAATAGATGCCCGGGTCAGCCGGGGGGGCAGGGACCAGAGGAAAGAGTTGGTCCGTCGTGCCTGCCACAGTATAGCTTCCGCCACCTCCATCGTTAGCCGGTACATCCACCGTTCTCTGAAACCACATATTGGCATTGACTTTCCAG
>CAZRMD010000347.1:0-2836 GCA_964601135.1 uncultured Actinomycetes bacterium
TGGCCGGCCTCGGCGGGGTTGCCGCCGTGGGCCTGGCGACAGCGGGCCATTCACGGCATACCGCCCCTGGGCAGCAAGGGCACGCTCACCCCGGGGTGGGGGGAGCCGCACCGTCCGCCTCGGCCGGCGATCAAGGCAGTACTCCATTGGCACCGGGCGCCGATGGCGGCTCGGCGGGTGGTCAGGGAGGGAGCCCGGCTGCCTATGCCGGCCCGCCAGGAAGTACGCCCGGCCATGCGGGATCGGCCCCGGTCTCGGGCGTTCCGTCTCCTGGGAATGGATCTTCGGCCGCGCACGGTGGTGCGCTGGGCGGCCACGGGCAAGCCCCGGCCGGAAACGACCCAGCGGGCTACGGCGCCAGCCCGTACGCCGCCCAGGGATACCCGCAGGCCATCCAGCATCCGGCCGGACACGGTCACGGCGCTACGGCTCCCGACCGGCACGTACAGCCGGACAGCACTGCCAAGACGCCCTCCTGGACCCAGGGCACACCCCCGCCACACAGCGGACAACACCAGGGCCACGGACAGACCCCCTCCGGCTCCGAGCAGAACCAGACGCCGACCTCAGCGCCGATGCCGATGAGCAATGCGGAGATCGCGGCGATGATGCGCAGCATGACACCGGCCCAGCGTCAGGCGCTGATCGAGCAGTTCCTGGCTCAGCAGGGCTTGCTTTCCCAGAACGGGGACAAGAATTGGCCCACGCTGCCGGACGGCTTCTTCAACCAGGACACCTATACGTATAAGGACGACAACGGTAAGGAGTACCAGCTCAGTACGCTGAATGCCGCGGCGACGGTGGCGATGCTCAGCGACGCCTTCGCGCATTTCAAGGTCGACATCCTGGCTCTCAGCGACACTGCCGGAAAGCTGAAGCCGCAGGCCGACCTGATTCGTACCGCGGCGATTCCGCTCCGCCAGGCCTTCGACAAGGTTGACAAGATGTGGGCCGGCATCTTCGACCTCGTCGGCAACAGCGAGGACCCGAACGTCGCCAAGGCCAGGGACAACTACAACCAGTTGCGGAACTCTCTGTTGGGCGGGACGGTCGACAACCCGGCCGCGCGGAGCTGCCAGATCACCGACGGCAACATCTCGATCGTCGCCAAAGCCGTGGAGAACGAAGGGGTCCTCCTCTACGAAATGGCATCGGCCTACGTCGAGGAAGAGGAGAGGAACCTTTCCTGGTTCGGGCTGCACGCCGACGATCCCCGGCCTGCCTGGGAAAAGGCCCGGTTCCATACTTCGGCCGACCTGAAGACGTACACCGATCTCGCGCAGGATCCCAAATATCCGCCGGGCTACTTCGACCCCACCAACCCCCACAGTCCCTACTACCAGCCACCGCACTGATGGGCCCAGGGCCGAACTGGGACCAGCATCGGCAGCAGGTCCATGCGATGTCGGATGCCGCGCACCAGGCCGTACAGCCGCTGCGCGACTGCGCTGCGGCCTGCCGTACGTTCGCGGCGAAGGTCGAGCACCTGCCTCAGGACTGCACCACGATCCTGGACACCGGCCTCAAGGACTGGGAGGGCAAGGCCAAGTACGACTTCATGCAGGACTGGACGCTGAACTTCAGCGGTATGGCGAACGACTACGTCCCCGACGGCTATGTCATGCACGTGGTGAACGCCTCGCCCAATGAGCCGGTCCTCGTCGCGCTCCACCAGCAGGCCCTCGACTCGGCCGACTCACTGGACCAGCTCGCCGACAAGGTCGAGCAGTACCTGCTGGCCGTGCAGACAGCGGCCGCGATTCAGACGGGTTTTCTGATCCTCACGGTCGTGCTCACCATCCTCACCATCGAGGTGGGCGGCGTGGGAGCCATCGTCGGCGGCATGTTCGAGGCGATCGGGCTGGGTGCGACGATCACCGCCCTCGGCGCGGCCATCGCGGACAGTGCGATCGGCACCTTCATCGAGATCGTCGCACCGTACGTGGAGAGCTTCGTCCTGCCGGCCCTCACCATGGGCGCGATGGACGCCGCCTCCCAGTGGCTCACCAACAAGCTGGTCTGGGACCCTTACCGCCAGTCGATCGGCCTTCCGCCTGCGGACATCAACTGGGCCGAAGTAGGCCTCTCCGCCGTGGTCGGCCTGGGCTTGGGCGCCGCGGGCGGGCTGGCCGGTACGGCGTTCAGATCCTTGCTGCAGGACGCGAGCCCGCTGGCGCGGCAGGCCATCCAGCGTGGGATCGGCATCATCTTCGGATTCGGCGCCGACGTGCCGAGCCAACTGATCCGGATTGCCACCCCCGGCGACCTGAAGGGCTGGGACTGGGGCGAGTTCCTGCTGAGCGGGGGGATCGGCGGTATCACGGGCGCGCGGTTCGGTGACCTGTACGTCCAGCGTCCGACGCTGATCATCACCACCATGGGGCCGGACGGGCCGCACACCATGTTCGCGACCCCTGCCGAAGGCGCGACTCTCGATCCGGGCCATCTGACGGTCGTGGACCCGCAGACCGGTGCCCTGCTGTCGGACCATCTACCCGCCTTCGACATCCGCAACCCCGGCACCGGTGATGTCATCGGCCGCGCCACCGTGACCGACGAAGGGCTGAAGGTGGAGCTCAACCGCTTCTTCGGCGGCCCGGAGACCGAGGTGCTCCCGCTCGACAAGGCGACCATCCACCAGATCTCCATTGGGGACGCGCCGGTCGAATCGGCCGACGGGGTACCACTGCGGGTCAAATCCGAGACGGTCACCTCTTACGTAGTGGAGAACGGCCAGGTACGAGCGGTTTCGCAGAACGAGAAGCTCAACGGCGTGGAAACCAGGCTCAGCGTCTTCGACGATCGCGGGAACCTCGTCCTGCTCGAACGCCAGGCG
>CAZRMD010000348.1:0-2834 GCA_964601135.1 uncultured Actinomycetes bacterium
ACTGCGTCTAACGGAAAATCGTTGGTTTTGCGGATGTCTGCAAGGTACGCTGACGGTGCACGGTTACTGATCATTTGGTTTGTGGCGCGATCGATTAGGGTGCGGTTAAGCACGCAGTCACGCGCGCGTGCCACTTTCACGCCCTTCTTCTTCAGCAAAAAGTCATCGGGAAAGACGTGGTGGTCGTCTATGCCCTGTTGGTTAATCAAGTTGCTAGTGATGACGGCCTGCGTGTGGAAATCGCGGGCACCGGCGCCGAGAATCAGACAGATGGTGCCACGATAGACCGAACGCTGGCGCGGCGTGACGTCCCGTAGCGCCTTAGGATCGAAGCGTAGTGCCGTGACCGCTTCGGGTGCTGGACCTCCGGATAGCCACGCGGTCAGATCAGTCACGTCCTTGGCTGACTGACTATTGGGTGAGCTTTCGTAGGCTTGCCCGAATACCGAACACCAGAACCAACGCTTCAGCTTTTCCCTGTTTGCTCCTGTCTCTGGAGTCTTCGGCATGCCTGAGCGTGCGAGAACCGCGGCCAGAGGCGCGAGCATTGTTTGATAAGGCAGCCACTTGGGCAACATAACCTTGCAATCGTCGCGAAGAATGTGCAGACCCGCAACCACCCCGCCGACGACTTTCTCCCACCACTGCTCGATGTCAGCCGGCTCGAGATTCAACACGTCACCCCGCTTGCATGAGGCCGCCTTCCGACTCGCTAGCGCAATTGCCTGCAGCAGGTAGTAGGGATCGACCTCGAAGTCGTGAATAATCGGGTGTTGGTCGATGGCCTGATCCCACAGCGCGCGCAGATTAATGTTTTGAGGCCAAAAACGGGCCGTGAGCAGCTCAAAGACACTGAGCTTTACGCCGGTCCGGTTCAATGTTTCGAAGATCGTGCAAAGTGCGTCGGGTTCGGTCTTGTCCGATAGCGTCACCACCGGGAAGTGGTAGTCGTCAATCGTCTTGATCCAACGCTCGTTGAGCTTGGTGAGCGAGTCCAGCATGAGGGTGCGCTGCTCCGGCTGCATCGGGTTGGTGACCTGCAGCAGCCACTGCAGGAAGCCACCGGCCCCATCTTTCAAGACCGAAAGCGGGAGCAGCAGCTCTTTGGCCTGGACCGCGAAGTCCTCTCGGGCCTTTGCCCATTTTGTGGTGGCGCGAACATGGAGCATCGCTTCCTCAAAGTCGGCACCGTCGATGAGCTTACGGAGGTTGAGGTAGTAGCGGTGTTCGCCTACACCGTAAAAGGCCTGGTAAAGCGAGGTCAGGCGCTGCTGCCCATCCAACACGAGGAAGGTGTGCTTGGCGGAATTGAGCAGTGGTGCTCCCTCGAACTCGCGAGCCGCAAAGACGCGCTTCGCGTCGCGCACCCGCAAGATGCTTCCGGCCGGATACTTGTTCGCGATCGAAACGATTAACTGCTGTGTCGCCCCAGGGTCCCACACGAAATCGCGCTGGAAGTCGGGTAGCGCCGTCGTTCGGTTGTGGATCTCGGCGAGCAGGTCTTTGAGGGTGCGCGGGTTAGTGTCCTCGAAGAGACTCATGATGGTTCTTCGGCGCGGCTCAACAGGTCTGCAAAGTCGTAGTTCACACTGGTGACGCCGAAGTCAGGATCTCGCTGAAACGGTGTCCGTAGATAGCGCACGCGGTGCTTCTCGCTGTCCTGAAACTCGACGATGGCGAGGATGAAGTCTTCGGGCTTGTTAAGTGAGTACAGGATTTCGTTCCTCGTTACTGTAATGGTGTCAGCGCTGCTGACGCGCCCCTTCACCTCAAGAAATCGCAACCGTCCACTTCCAGGCACACGACTTTCAATATCGTAGCCGAGCTTCTCTAACTCGCGGTCTACTGGCTCAAACCCTAGGCTGCGCTCGGTATCCATGACGATGGCGCGTGCGCGGGCTGCACTGGCTTGGGTATCAAGTGGGCTACGCGCTGGGGGCGCAGGCTGCCCCTTCATGGCTCTGATGAGGCCGATGGGCACCACCAGCAAGCCGCCCAGCACCACGGGCGGCAACGGTGAAAGCTGGGCTTCGAGCTTCAGTTCCTCCAGCCGCTTTTGCAGACGACCCTGCAGAAGGTCGGCACGCTTGCGGGCTTCGTCCGAGTTGAGTTTGGCGTTGGGTTTCCCGGCCTGTTCCTGGTCTTTCAGTTCTTCGGCGCGGTGATCCCAATAGGTGATCTCTTTGGTCAAACGATCCTTTACAGCAGCTTCGGTCTTGGCCACAAGTTCCAGCTTGCGGCTTCGCACTTCGGCCAGGTGTTCGGGTACGACGGATGCGACCGCATAACCTTGCGCCTTCTGTTCCAGTTCGCGATTAATCCACTGGCACTCAGCGCTGTCGAGGATGGCATCGATGCCAGGTTCCCCGGCGGCCAGGGGACGATAGTCGAGGTAGGGCGCGTATTGGACGTTGCGGACCACGCCGGCTGCATCCATCTCGACGTACAGCATCCGCTTGGAAACCACGCGGCGCTCGCCACCGCGGGTCAACCCTGCGTCCTGAATTGCGTGCTCAAGATAGAACAAAACGCGAGGTGACCTTCCGGGATCTCGCTCGTCTACCAGTATGGTGCCTCGCTTCAGGAGGTCGCGGTTTCGCTCCAGTGTCAGATCGATGATCGCATCAAGCAAGGGGTGGCCCGGGCAGACGAAGGCCGCCAGCGGCTGGCCCTGAGGCGCGACGAGGGCTTTCTCGAAGGCGATCCGCTCATAGCGTGGGAGTACGGGCTCGCCGAAGCCAATGATCCGATCGCGATTGCGTACAGTCGCCGGCACATGGGTGATTTCGTAGCGGCGCGCTTCCCGTTGCTTGGAGCTGCCGCCGAGAGCTTTG
>CAZRMD010000349.1:0-2823 GCA_964601135.1 uncultured Actinomycetes bacterium
ATGTGATACCAGGAGTGGCCGAAGCGAACGGATCTTCGGTGCCAATGGTGGTATTCACATCCGATGTGCCGATTACTGATGAAGGTAAGGGAACACTCACAGCCATCGATCAGCAGCGCCTTTTGCAGGCCGCTACGAAGTGGAGTGCCGTGGTGAAACGACCGCAGATGCTTCCCGACATCGTTCGCAGAGCGTTCCGCGCAGCTACCAGCGGTCGTGGAGGTGCTGCCCATGTCGTCCTTCCAGAAGACGTGCTGATAGAAGAGGCATCGTCTACAGCGATCTATGCCGAGCCAGCATGTCGCTTCTATCCCTCCTATCGCACACAAGCGCCCAGCGACTCACTCGAGGAGATGCTAGATGCATTGCTGGCGGCACAACGCCCGGTGATCGTTGCAGGAGGGGGAGCGGTGCTTTCGGGTGCCTGGGACGAGATTACGCGGATCGCTGAGACCTTGCATATTCCCGTCGCGACGACTATCAACGGCAAGGGCAGTATCAATGAAATGCATGAATGGAGTGCCGGTGTTATCGGCGGTAATGGAGGCCGTCCATACGCCAATCAACTCCTGGCCGAGGCAGATTGTATCTTTTATCTGGGCACGAAAGTCAATTCGCTTGTTACCCTGAACGGCACGATTCCAGCGCCCGGGCAGTCCGTCAAAGTGCTTCAGATCGATACCGATCCAAATGAGTTGGGCAACAACGTGCCTACGGCAAGCGCAGCTTGTGGCGATCTGAAAGAGTCCCTCGCTGCGCTATTGGGGATCGCGAGCAGCCGCAATATTACCGCACCATCGCGCCAGTGGTCTGTGCAGACACTGGCGCAGCGCGCAGCGGCCTATTGGGTTGAGGTAGCTGAGCGATCAGCCTGCAACGATATGCCGATCGCACCTCAGCGCGTGATCGATGCCCTCTGGCAACATACTCCCAGCAACGTGGTGATGGTCGCCGACCCGGGCACGATGACGCCTTTCACGGCGGCCCAATTCCGCACCAGGCGTCCCGGGCGTTCCATCGTCATTCCACGTGCCCATGGGGGCCTGGGCTATGCCTTGCCTGCCACGGTCGGTGCCGCCTTCGCCAGGCCGCATGAACGCGTCGTTGGCCTGGTGGGAGATGGTTCTTTCGGTATGTCGGGAACCGAGCTCGCGACCATCGCCGGCCTACGCCTGCCCATCACCATCATCCTGTTCAATAACGGCAGCTTCGGATGGATCAAAATGTTGCAGCGGTTGTACTACGGCGAACGCTATCTTGGCGTCGATTTCACTAACAAAATGGACGCCGTTGGCATTGCTGAGGCATTTGGCATACGCGGAGTGCGAATCACCGATCCAGATCAACTGATTCCTGCCATCACTGATGCGATGGCCAGCAATGAACCCGTATTCATCGATGTCCCAACGAAGTCAGAACTGGAAGAGGTGCCCCCGGTGCACGCGTGGCAGCAAGCATTCAAGACGAGGAATGCTTTAGGGAATCTTCGCTATTGACTTACTACGTTCTGTTGAGTAACCTTTACTCAGAGAGTCGGTTTCTTAGTAGTATATTTCCGTCCCTGGCCATTTGCAAAGAGTTCAGACGTTCGAATTGTCCATGCTCAAGAGTGGTTTAGCAAGAGGGAGGTCCACTATGTCCAGCCCTACTACCGTCGAACGAATTATTGTTCGTGGTGCCTGTCCTCATGATTGTCCAGATACTTGCTCCATGCTCATTACTGTAGAAAATGGGCGTGCTATCGAAGTACGTGGTAATCCCGATCATCCATTCACGCGAGGTGGACTCTGCGTGAAAGTGAACAACTACACGGACCGAGTCTATAGTCCCGACCGCTTGCTCTACCCCCTGCGCCGCACTGGCCCAAAGGGAAGCAGACAGTTCGAGCGCATTAGCTGGGAGGCGGCCCTGCAAGAAATCAGCAACCGCTTCAAGCAGATCGTCGCCGAATATGGACCGCAGGCGATCCTCCCGTGCAGCTACCTGGGTACAGAGGGTATTCTGAACGGTCTCAATGCCGGTGATGCTTTCTTCAATAAACTGGGCGCTTCGATCAGCGAGCGTACCTATTGCGACTCAGGAGCTTGTGTTGGGTACATCATGACTGTTGGCCCAACGCCCGGCACCGAGCCAGAAAGCTTCATTCATTCCAAGTACATTATCCTCTGGGCTTGCAATACGATCAGCACCAACTTACATCACTGGCCTATTATCGCCGAAGCGCAGCAGCGAGGAGCAAAGGTCGTGGTCATTGACCCGGTACGCAACCGTACCGCTCAAAGTGCTAATTGGCACATCCCTATCCGACCTGGCACGGATGGCGCGCTGGCACTTGGCATGATGCACGTCATTATTGCCGAGAATCTCGTCGATATAGACTACGTCGAGAAATATACGATTGGCTACGAGGAACTGAAAGAGCGCGCCAGCACTTATACTCCTGAGCGCGTCTCCGAAATTACAGGCGTTCCTATAGAGGATATCCGTAAACTTGCTCGTGAGTATGCAACGATCCAGCCCTCAGTCATTCGTATTGGAGTTGCCGTCGAGCGTCATACTGGTGGTGGCCAGTGTGTGCGAGCACTCACCTGTCTTCCAGCGCTAGTAGGAGCCTGGCGCAGACCGGGCGGTGGTATTTTGCAACTGCCTATATGGGCTTTTCCGGTGAAGTGGGAGACACTGATGCGACCGGATTTTATTAAGCCAGGAACGCGCGTTATCAATCAGTTCAAACTCGGGCCAGCTTTAAGCGGGGAACTTGGCCTTGATCCCCCTATTAAAGCCCTAGTCGTCTACAACTCTAACCCGGTGGTAGTTGTTCCT
>CAZRMD010000350.1:0-2818 GCA_964601135.1 uncultured Actinomycetes bacterium
CTAGTGATCACCCGACCGCAGGCCGATGCCCTCATCAGAGTCGATTCCAAGTTGGGGGTAAAGGCGACGAAGATTGTCCCGATCGCTCCCCTGAAGGCCTGCTCGCCGACGAGAACCCATTATTTCGCAAACCAGCCTACCGCGGCAGCATCATGAAGTCGTAGCCAACTCCCGGCAATTTCTTTGTCGTCACCGAACCGCTCTCTAACTGCAGGATCGATAACTGATCACCGCCATTATTGAGGGCATAGAGGACACGCCCATCGCCCGACAGCCATAGCGACCCTCCTCCGTCTAGCTTCCAATCGCCGGAACGGCTGAGGTCACGAGCGCGAACCGCCCAGATCTCGATCCCCTTGCCGAATGCCCCGGTTACATACAGAGTGCTTCCATCCGGCGAAATCACCGCCGTTCGCGCAATGCCGCCCGCATAAGCCGGCGGAAACAGGTGGTCAGCCAGCCAGGGCAGGGGATTGAGGGCTGTTGGCGCATTCACGATCGCGCTTCGGACGATCTTCCGTCGCTGCAGGTCGACGACCGTAATCCATCCGGTTCCTGGTTCCTGCAGATAGAGCGCCGAGCTATCGGGCGAGAACACCGGAGATAACCAGAACGGATTCCGCTCGGCCACCTGAACCTGTCCCGTCACGGTCAAGCGGTCGAGGTCAAGCCACGAAGTCACTCCATTCTCTGGACAAAAGCTGACCATCGTCTTGCCATCAGGGAGCAACCGCTCCGGAAGACCGGCCACCGCGTTCTCCGGTTCCATGCCGTCACAGATGGGAAGACTGTGACCGTCTCGGCCGTCGGTGGCTTTACCCAGCACTCGGAGCGTTTGTCCGTCGAAGCTAAGCGCGGCCACGGATGTCTGCTGCCAGTAGTTCGTGAAGGCAAGGATTCGTGAGGCGCCCGGAGAGGCAACCAGAAACTGCAGTCCGGAGTCCCTGAAGGGCGATCCGAGTTGCAAGGACGTGACCGAGCGGCCGGCTGAAAGACCTAACACCTCCACCTTCGCCGGATTCCCTCCGAGGGCTACGAGATATCGGCCGTCGGGGCTCACTGTGGCGATGTTGCCGCTCGCTTGTCGGGCAATTGTCCGCTCCAGTTCGCCGGTGCTCGCGCTGTACACCTGAACCGAATTACTCGAGATCGTATAGAGGTCATTTCCGTCTGGTGATCGCAAGGCCGATGCAGTATTGATGGTTGCAACGATGCGGCCACTGGGGTCGAAACCTGTGAGGGAGCTCCCCTGCAGCCAGGCCACCCGACCACCGGGACCTGTTGCTACCGCTGACGACGCCACAGTTGGCAAAACCGTCGGCGTCCGTCCCGTGCGGACTTGTTGATGGATGCTGATGACGATGATCGCGACGACGAGCGCCGTAACCAGGACGCCCGCGCCTTGCGCGAACCGACGCGCCCGGTCCGGAGCAGTTGGTCGATGGATCTGGCGGCGGACTCGCTGCATGGCTTTGTTCGCGAGATCGGGCGCCGGGCGGACCACGGGGTCCAGCGCGCCATGGATCGCGGCCCGAGGTGATTCCGCTCTTCTCATCACGGCGCCTCCGATAGCTCCAGTTGCGGCCGCATCCGGTCGAGTGCCCGGTAAAGCTGGCTGCGAACAGCCGACAGGGACTGCCGGGTTATGGTCGCGACATCTTCGAGCGGTAAGTCGAGGTAGTAGTGGAGGGTCACGACCGCGCGTTGCTTCGGGTTGAGCCGGCCAATCGCCCGTCGTAGATCCTCTCCGCGCGTCACCTGCTCGTCAGCCGCCTCCACCATGCCTGGCATGGCGGCGCTTTTCAGCGTTGCCCACCACCTGCTGCGGCGTAGCGAGCGACACTGGTTGGCCACGATTCCCAGAAACCACGGTTGTGGGTCATACCCGTCGCGCAGTTGACCGAGTTTCCGCCACGCTTTCACGGCCGCCTCCTGAACCACGTCTTCCGCCTCGCTGGAGTCGCTGAGCATGACGCAGGCGAATCGATACGCAGGCTCGATCATGGGACGCAGCAGGCGCTCAAAGGCTGCCTCGTCGCCCGCCTTTGCGTCCCGGACCGCATCCGGATCGGGGGCCGGCTTCATGCCTCCGCTCTATATACGCGCGATCCCGTGCGATTTGTTGCAGCCACCCTTTTCTTGCTTGCAGACGTCCTTTGGCGGAAGATGGAGGCAGGCGGATGAAGAACGCGCGACCAGAAGATGGAGGTTGCGAATGAAACCGTGGTTGAGGAATGCGCTGACGTTCGGCATCATTTCGGCCGTCGTCACCTTGGTCTTGGGCGTGCTGGGAAACGCCACCGCGACCGGCGATGCCTGTCACCGGAGCTCTCCACTCGGCCTGCTGGGCTTCCTGGTGTTCCTGATCCTCATGGGTGCGGATGGCTATATGACCACCCGCGCCGGCGAGACCGTCGGCATGGCGTCGGTATCGGGGCTGGTTGCAGCGCTGATTTCAGCGGTGGGCACGATCATCGTCTTCGCCATCGTCGTCGGATCGCTCAGCTCGAGCTGCCTCTCGAACAACAACACCGGCCTCAGCTCGGACACCTTGAAAACGGCGGGGGGCATCGTGGCAGGGATCGTTTTTAGCCTGCTCGGCCTCGGGGTTGGCGCGGGTCTCGCGGCGATTGGCGGCCTGATCGGTCGGCAGGACACGACGAAGACCGCCTAACCCAACGGCCCCGTTCCGGCGCCGGATTTCCATGCTGCAGGCGTCACTCTCGCATGGCACCGGGCGACTCGCAGCACAGAAGACGGCTGGTATTCGTCGGACTGGCCGTCGGTGTCGCAACGCTCCTCTCACTCATCGCGTCCC
>CAZRMD010000351.1:0-1754 GCA_964601135.1 uncultured Actinomycetes bacterium
CGCGGTACGGGCGCTCGCGGTTTGAAGAGCATCATCGAAGACATCTTGCTGAACTCCATGTTCGAAGTTCCGTCCCGCCCGGAGGTCAAGCGATGCGTCATCACCGAGAAGTCAGTCGCCTTCAGCACCGAACCCGAGATGTATTCGGAGGAGGAGCTGGAGGAGATCGCTCCCGAGCAGACCGCATAAGGGCGTCCGCTTGGCGACCGTGACCGGCGCGCCGGCCACTCTCGAGCTCCCGCTTCTTCCGCTCAAGAACGTCGTTCTCTTTCCCCACATGATTGTTCCCCTCTATGTCGGGCGGGAGCGCTCGATCTCCGCTCTCGAAGACGCCATGGCGCACGGCAAGCAGATCTTCCTCTGCACCCAACGGCGGGCCGACTGTGAGGACCCGCAGGAGGCGGACCTGTACCGAGTCGGCGTGCTGGCTCGGGTGGTGCAGCTGCTGAAACTTCCGGACGCGACCATCAAGGTGTTGATCGAAGGCTCGACCAGGGCGGTGATCGAGCGCTTTACATCGAACGGCTCCCATCTCAAGGTCGATATCGCCGTTCTGGAGGAGGAGCTGCAGCCGTCGCCCGAGCTCGAAGCCATGATGCGCGGCGTGGTCGCCCTCTTCGACCGCTATGTGGAGCTCGATAAGAAAGTTCCGCCGGAGGTGAACCTGACGGTTCGCGGGGTGGAGGACGCCGGACGGGTCGCCGATATCGTCGCCGCCAACCTGGGCGTGGGCGTCACCGACAAGCAGGACTTGCTCGAGACCTTCCAGATGAACGCCCGGCTGGAGAAGCTGACCAGCGTGCTCGAACGCGAGATCGAGATCCTCGACATGGACCGCAACATTCGGCAGCGGGTGCGGCAGCAAATCGATCGCCGCCAGAAAGAGTTCTATCTCAAAGAGCAGATGCGGGTCATCCAGGAGGAACTGGGTGGCGACGAGACGCATCTGAGCGAGCTGGATGAACTTCGCGAGAAAGTGCGAAACCTCGAGCTGGCCGAAGCCATCGAGGATCGCCTGCTCAAGGACGTGGACCGGCTGGAGCGCATGCCGCCCGGCTCACCGGAGATTTCCGTGTTGCACAACTACCTGGACCTGGTCGTCTCGCTCCCCTGGCAGTCATCCAGCGACGACATCACGGACTTGCGAGCGGCCGAGAAAGTCCTGGATGAGGACCATCACGGCTTGCACAAAATCAAAGAACGCATCCTCGAGTTCCTGGCGGTCCGTCAGCTGACGAAATCCCCCCGAGGTCCGATCCTGTGCTTCATCGGGCCACCGGGGGTTGGCAAGACCAGTTTGGGCCGCTCGATCGCACGCGCGCTTGGCCGCAAGTTCGTGCGCGCCTCGCTGGGCGGCGTATCGGACGAAGCCGAAATCCGCGGTCACCGGCGGACGTATGTGGGCTCGATGCCGGGGCGCATCATCAAGGGCTTGCGCGAAGCCGGGACCAAGAATCCGGTGTTCCTGCTGGACGAGATCGACAAGATGTCGTCGGACTTCCGGGGCGATCCGGCCTCAGCGATGCTCGAGGTGCTCGACCCAGAGCAAAACAAGCATTTTTCGGACCACTACCTGGAGATCCCGTTCGATCTTTCCGAGGTGCTCTTCATCACGACGGCCAACGTCTATTACTCGATCCCCCGGCCGCTGCTCGATCGGATGGAGGTCATCAACCTCCCGGGCTACACGAGCGAAGAAAAGCTGGTGATCGGCCGCGATCCGCAAGCGCAGCTGCGTTTGGCGGAAGACGAGA
>CAZRMD010000351.1:1764-2742 GCA_964601135.1 uncultured Actinomycetes bacterium
ATCGAAATCCCGAAGGCGGCCCTCACAACCATGGTGAGCCGGTATACAAGCGAGGCGGGCGTCCGCAACCTGGAGCGGTCGATCGCAACGGTCTGTCGGAAGGTCGCGCGTGAGGTCGTCAGCGGGAAGACCCGTCGGATGGTGATATCACCGAACCGCCTGGAGGATCTGCTGGGCCCGCCCCGCTACAAGCCGGACGAGGGGCACAAGGAGCCGCTGATCGGGGTGGCGAATGGCCTCGCCTGGACCGAAGTTGGCGGCGTCCTCCTCACCATCGAGGTGATCACGATGCCCGGCAAGGGCAACCTGAACATGACGGGCCAGCTCGGCGACGTGATGCAGGAGTCGGCGCGCGCGGCGCTCTCGTACGCGCGGTCGAACGCCGAGGCGCTCGGGATTCCGGTGGACTTCCGGGAGAAGCTGGATTTGCACATCCATATCCCGAAGGGGGCGATTCCCAAAGATGGGCCATCGGCCGGTATTTCGATGGCACTGGCGATCATCTCGGCTCTGTCCCAACGACCGATCCGGGCCGATGTGGCGCTTACCGGGGAGATCACGTTGCGCGGCCGTGTACTGCCGATTGGCGGTCTGAAGGAGAAAGTCCTGGCCGCCCATCGGATCGGCATCAAGACCATCCTGCTGCCGGAAGACAACCAGCCCGACCTCGTCGACATCCCGGCGGATATCCGCAAGCGGCTGACCTTCAAGTTCGTCAAGAGCATGGACGAGGTGATCGCCGAGGCATTGCTGCCGAAATCCGACAGCGTCGCCGAGTCTCCAGCCGGCGAGGCCCCGGAACTGGAGGAGATCGCCGCGGCGAATGCGGATGATCTGCCCAGCTCTCCGCCGGGCAACCAGCCCAGGCTCTAGCCGACCGTCACGGCGGGTCGCCTAAGTGAATTCTTTAAAGACGTCGGCGTTTACGACAGACAGCTGTCAAAACGATGGTTCACGATGGTCCGAGCATGTGCAGGG
>CAZRMD010000352.1:0-2711 GCA_964601135.1 uncultured Actinomycetes bacterium
CGTTAGGCGGAACAAAACGCCGGGACATGCTGTCTAATGAGAGTAATGAAAGCCGACAGCATCTTGAAAAGCATTTTATTAGCTGCCCTGCTATTGGGCACGATGAACTTAGCGGCTCAGATTTACCGGGCCGTACAGGCAGCACATGCTCGCCAACGTGCATATGAGGAGTATGGCGTCATCGACTGTAAATTCGGCCCTTCGAAGGATGAGTCTTCAAGGTTCTTGATTGCGCTTGGCTTGCTCCTCGGCTTCTTAGGTAACCTCTTCAAGGGCAAGGCAGGTAAATTCATCTCCTTATTAGGGTTGACGTGGGCCGCGGGGACATACGCTTTATGGTGGCAATATTATTTTAGATTGATGGAATACTCTGAGGCAGGGAGAGAAGCAATTCCTCACATATTATATTTGTACAATGCCGTATGGTTCGACCTCTGCATCGCTTCCTTGTTGCCTGTCTTACTCTTCTGGCAAGCGGCTAGGATAAGTTTATCACTCACAGCGAATAACAAAATCCAGTAGAATGTCCGTGCAGGCAAGTTCCGCCTAACTTGGGTGTCTTACATTTGAGCAAAATGACCAATAATGCAAGATGATCTCACCTTACTTGAGCAGTTTGTTGCAGCGTTCGAGAAGTTCGACGACTTATTAGTGATCGAGGAGTATGAGCCTGACGCATTAGGGCTAACCTACGGAGACTATGATGAAAGTGGCCGCAGAAAATGGCGCCCAGCAAGAGTCGTTACCGATCCAGTCTACCTACAGCAATTGTATGAGAGATTGCCCGCCAGATTCCCTCCACTTTACGAAAAGTTGTTGCTCAATTTCCGCTGGGCGCGAGTCGAACTGAACGGCTGGACATTATCATCGAATCCTGTTGGCCATGGGTTGGAGAATTTGTTCCTGATGCGGCAAATCATTCAAGATGGTGCTTATACAGGGATAATGTTCGCGAAAGGCTACATGCAGTTCGGTACGGGTGCTGGCGTCAATTACGACCCCGTGTGTTTTGACATTAGCCGCCGGAGGAAGGGCGGGGACTGTCCGATCGTCCAATTAGATCATGAAGGGATCATTATTAAGGATCGGGTCGTGAGAGTTGGGGAATTAGCGAGAAGCTTCCGGGCACTAGTATGGCAAACGATCGAGGATGGGCAAAAAGCGGAGGGTTGTTCGTAAGTCGCAGCATAACAATGAACTGAAGCCGACTCGCAACGATGTGAATGTCTACGATGAGCTTGATTGCTCGCGGCTTAGTTCGACGTTATGTGTCTAAATGAGGCGCTATGAATAGTGTTCGCGTTCTGCTTCTGCTCGCACTCGGTTTACTCGCATCAGTAGTCGGCGTCAGTCAAGAGCCGCTGCGGCCTGCCGCAGCTACGACAGACGCTTCCCAGGTTGTTGAGCAGATGCGCGGCTTCTCCATGCAACTGAGCGCCGGAGCGCCGTCGGATGGTAAGATTGACCCTGTACAGCGGCGGAGAATAGAGATCATCAAGAGTCTGCACCGACTCGGAGGGGTGGCGCTCCCTGCCCTGACCCGCGCCTTAAGTGACCCGGATGTACAGATGAGGAGGAATGCCGCCCTGGCCCTGATCAATCTCGGCGGAGGCTATGTGGCCGAAGCCCAGCCGCGGTTAGACATCAGGGAGGCGATGCCAGCATTGATCCGGGCGACCGAGGATGCGGATGCCGACGTGAGGGCATGGGCGGCGCACGCCCTGGCCGAGATGGGCCCTGGCGCTGAGCCCGCGATACCGGCGCTCATCAGGCTGTTGAGTGATAAAGAAGAGGGGCCGCGAAACACAAGCTGCATAGCCTTGGGGAGGATCGGGCCGGCAGCCAGGGAGGCGTTGCCGGCTCTGCAAGAGGCGCTGCATGACCCGAGCCGAGACGTGCGGTGGTTCGCGCAGCAGGCGATAGAGAAGATTGGGCAGCCATGATGGCCAACCTGTGCCGCGACAGACACATAACAAGAACTGAAGCCGACTCGCAATAATGTAGAAGCCTACGATGAACTTGATAGCTCGCGGCTTAGTTCGACGTTAGCTTGCTTCATGTAATTCTAGCAAGGAATAGCAATCCAGAAAGAGAAGTCAATGAAGAACCAACAAACTCTGCTCACCTCTCTTGTTATCTGCGTGCTCCTCTTTGGAACGTGCATAGTGACATGGTGCCGTGAAGCACCAGCCGTTAAGGCTCATGAAGAACTTTATGAATTAAGGGTTTATTTTGGCGGCTTTTTCGACCCTCAAAAAGAGCCGCAAATTAAGACTCAGATCAAGGTCGGATCGCTCTTCTTTAAAAGAGGGGACACATCGGTGTCAAACTCATCCGCGCCGCTCGATCATGACAAACAGGCGAAAGTTCTCTATCTTATTTCTGGTGTGCTGCATGAATCGAAGGATGGGAAGTTCATATTAGAACATTACTGTCTGGTATGGGCATCATCAACATCAAACTCTCAGTATGGATTTGACTCAGCCGAAATTGAGCTGGACAAGCCATATTCGTCCTACTCATCGGATGGGATTATTCATGGCTACACCGTTGTGTTATCTAGAATTGCTGTCACACCGCAAGCTAACCAGAAATGAAGCGGACGCGAATCAGCTTGAGCTATCATTCTAAAGTTCCGCCGCGCCGCTTATTAATGCGTTATGTTTCTTCTCTCTCAACACAAGGCTCGCATAACCGGCGCAATAATTTGT
>CAZRMD010000353.1:0-2711 GCA_964601135.1 uncultured Actinomycetes bacterium
CCAGGACCGCCACATCGGTGACCTGGGCACCGCGGGCGCGCATGGCCGTAAAGGCTTCGTGGCCAGGCGTGTCGAGGAAGACAATTCGCCGTCCGCGTTCCTCGACGACGTAGGCGCCGATGCTCTGGGTGATGCCGCCTGCCTCACCGGCGGCGACTTTTGTCTGTCGGATGGCATCGAGCAACGAGGTCTTTCCGTGGTCGACATGCCCCATGACGGTGACGACCGGCGGTCGCGGCTTGAGGTTCTCGGAGGCCTCCCCATCGGTGCTGAAGAGCTCGGAGCGGGTGGTCATCTTGACCTGGGTGGCTTCACCCTCCCCGACTTCCTCCGTAATCGCCGCATCCATCGACATCGGGCTGGCCTGGACGCCGAAGCTGTCGGCGACGATGGCGGCGGTATCGAAATCGATCTGCTGGTTGATGTTGGCCATCACGCCGTTCTTCATCAACTCTTTGATGATGTCGACTGTCTTCACGTCCAGGTACTCGGCGAGCTCCTTGACCGAGAGGGTGGGCGGCAGCTCGACCTTGCCCTCCGCAGCACCTCGCTTCGTCTCAGCGGCTTGGCCGGCGGCCGGCGCGAACTGGGTGCGCACCGACGCTTCCTGCTCGGGCGTCAGTACCGCCATCGCGTGGCGGGGTGCGTGCCGCTGCGGGCGCAGGAAATCCAGGATGTCCCGGGCCTCGACGCCGAGGTCACGGGCGAGCTGCTGAACTTTGATCCCGCGAGTCGTTGTTGCTATGGCTGATGAACCTCCCGAATCAACTGGCAATGATAGCGTGGCGGCGCAAATGCCGCCGGGCGCTCAGTTGAGTATTCCCTGACGAAGCCGCGCCCAATCTTGGGTCGTCAGGTGGACCTGCAGGGCGCGGTCGACCGCCCGCCGCTTCTCCGCGTTGGCCCAGCACCGCTCGTCGTGGCAGAGGTATGCGCTGCGCCCGGAGAGCCGCCGGGGGTTGACCGCAATGGCGCCGTCGGTGACTCCCAGGCGGTGGAGCTGTGTGCGTGGTTTTGACTGCCGACACCCGACGCAGGTTCTCAGCGGCTCAGTGCGAGGCGCTTGACTCCTCCTTCATCCCCTCCCCCTGGTGCGGCGGGCCAGGCAGGGGGGTCGCTCCTTCAGCGGTCGGCTTGATGTCGATCCGCCAGCCGGTGAGCTTGGCCGCCAGCCGGGCATTCTGCCCGTCCTTACCGATCGCCAGGGAGAGCTGGTTTTCCGGGACATGCGCCGTCGCCGTGCGCGATTCACGATCGATGTCGACGCTCAGCACCTGGGCCGGGCTCAGGGCATTCGCCACCAGCTGGCCTGGATCATCGGCCCAGGGGATGATATCCACCCGTTCGGCACCGAGCTCGCCGACGACGCTGCGGATACGAACCCCGCGAGGTCCGACACACGCGCCCACCGGATCGATCCCATCCTGTTTGGCTGACACGGCCACCTTGGTCCGCACGCCGGGTTCGCGGGCCAGGGCACGAATGACGACGGCGCCTGACTGCAGCTCGGGGATCTCGAACTCGAGGAGACGCCGCACCAGAGCCTTGTGCGCCCGGGAGACGATCACCTGTGCACCCTTGGCCTTCTTGCGTTCCTCCAGCAACAGGACCTTCAGGTGCTGCCCCAGCCGAATCGTCTCGTCCGGAATCTGTTCTTCCGGCGTCAATACCCCCTCCGCCTTGCCGAGCTCGAGGTAGATGATGTGCCCATCGGGCCGCTCGACGATCCGCTCCACGATCCCGCTGACCATCTCGCCCTTGTGCTCGAGCACGTCCTTCAGCACCTGGTCCTTTTCGGCGTCGCGCAACCGCTGGAACACGACCTGCTTGCTGATCTGCGCGGCGAGACGGGCGAAGTCCTCCGTGGGAAGTGGCACGTCGACCAGGTCGCCGAGGGAAGCCTGACCGAGCTCGCGGGCATCGTCCAAGGAAATTTCGGTCGCGGGATCCTGGACCCTCTCGACCACGCGCCGCCGGCCGAAGATCGCGATCTGGGCGGTGTCCGGATCGACGTGGACCCGAATGCTCTCCGGCGGGTTGAAGGCTCGTCGGTAGGCGGTGGCCAGCGCGGTCTCCATCAATGTCAGCAGGGATTGCTTGGAGATCCCCTTCTCCTCCTGCACCTGGTCGAGCGCCTTCAGAAAATCAGATTTCAGCATCAGTGGCGCGACAGGTCGATGGCCAGGCGAGCCGCCTGGATGTCCGAGAAGGGGATGGACACCACCCTCGTATGTTTACCCTCGCCCAGTTGAAGTTCGATCATCTGATCGGATACCGCGGTCAGCCGGCCTTCGGCGACCTGTTCCCCGTCACCCACGCGGTAACGAACGTTGGCGCGCTTGCCGATGAAACGGCGATATTCCTCGAGGTTCCGCAAAGGGCGCTCGGCGCCGGGCGACGAGACCTCCAGGTCATAGCGGTTGGGCAGCGGGTCCGCTTGATCGAGCAGTGCGCTCAGCGATTTGCTGACCCGCTCGCAATCGTCGAGGGTCACGCCCTCCGGGCGATCGATGCGCACTCGCAGCGTGGTGTGGCCGCCGCTTCCGGTCAGAACCAGGTCGTATAACTCGTAACCGAGGAAGCTCAAGGTGGGCTGAAAGAGCTCACGAATTCGGCTGAGCTGATTCGCAGTCGGCGCCGACATCCCTAAAAGAAAAAAGGTCGCGGCCCTTGCGCGTCAAGATGGCTATTCACTTGGCCTGAGTATAGGC
>CAZRMD010000354.1:0-1057 GCA_964601135.1 uncultured Actinomycetes bacterium
TAAGCAGGTGGTCTTGCTCCAAGACGTTCGTACCAACTGGAAACCGAACTTGCCACGCCGCCAATGAACCAATCATGTACTCATAGTTCTGGAGTTGCGACGCGCTAGGCTCTGCCATGCCAGCGCTGACCGTTGCCACTGTGTTCCACACGACGCTAGCGCCGCCTGATGCCAATGGCGTGCGTGTTGCTCGCTCAATTGTGCAAGAGAGGTCACACGCGCCTCTCACAGCGTCGTTTTGCATCTGTGTAAGTTCAGCAGTGGAAAGCGCATTCATGTTTGGCATGTGTTACCTCCCGTCACTTTCCGGTTTTTGCCTGTTGAGCAAGAATGGTATAATAGATGTGTTGTCTAGGCTTGGAGTAGCTTCCCAAGCCGAAAAGGAGCGTCCTTGGCTCTCTGGCAACAAACAACACAAGGAACTAACTGAAGGAGTTAGCATATGTCCTCTACCATTCCTGAAACATCGGGCATCTACCGTATCACTTGCATTGTTACGAGCAAGTTCTACATTGGCAGCGCCGTCAATCTGCACAATCGTTGGATAGATCACAGGAAAGAACTGAGACGCAACAACCATCGCAATTCCAAACTTCAACGTGCTTGGAATAAGCACGGAGAAGATGCTTTCATCTTTGAGGTGCTGGAATTGGTTCTCATCCCCGAACTTTTGACCGCTCGTGAACAACACTGGTTTGATACACTTAACCCATTCGGAGAAAAAGGCTTTAACCTTGCCCCCATTGCTGGGTCCAGCTTGGGAAGGAAACATACCCAAGAGAGTCGTCAAAAGATAAGCGCCACAAAGATAGGTAAACAGCCTTGGCTTGGAAGAAAGCACACGCCTGAAACCTGCGAGAAGTTGCGTCTTGCCAATCTTGGTAAGACCCATTCTCCTGAAGCCCGCGAAAAAATGCGCGTCCGTATGACTGGCAATAAGCGACTTCTTGGACACAAGCACAGCGTTACATCTCTCCGTAAAATGAGTGAGTCGCATAAAGGCAGAACTCATACACCTGAAGAAATCGAAAAGATTCGCCTTGCGCGTCTCAAAACC
>CAZRMD010000354.1:1067-2710 GCA_964601135.1 uncultured Actinomycetes bacterium
TAAAGGCTGGAAAGCCCGCTATGCTGAATAATCTGTTATCTGCCATCGCCACTCCCCATATAATCAATTTCCAATTTTCCAAGCCCGCTTGCCGCCATGTTCTCACGGCTCCTGACATCGGTTCGCGTAACCTCGATGGTTCGCGGTCTTTGCTGCATTCGGTACGTGTTCGCAAGCTTCTGGAGAGCCATAGCCGCCTGTGAGCGCTTGAACGATTGTCCATCAGCAGAGAAATCAAACGAGAGTGACCATTGCGCCGCTTGCCGCTCCAAGAGATCAGCCGCCGCTCTGTAGATGTCAAAAAACTTTCCAGTGGCATAGATCGGTGGCAAGGTGGTTGCAGCGAAAACGATATGACCGGCTATCGGTTCAAGCGTGGCAGGCGTGACAACATTGACGAGGTATTGCTTGAACACAATATCGTCTTCCCAATCCCCTATGTGCGTGTAGTAGTTCAAGAACTGGATAGACGAGCCGCTAAAGGTCGGTTTCGGTATCATGACCTCGTTGACAATATCTTGCCGCCCAAAGTCCATGACATCCTGTATCTGATCGTCAGTCCAGATTTGGCCTGAGCCTTGAGGCAACGTGTCATTGATAAGAAGGCGCACACGCGCTATCAAAGCCGCCATAGTGCTTCTTGCCATGAATACGCCTCCTTTCTAAACCGTCAAGACGCTACGGACGACCAACCTCGATGTCACCTTGGTACGTGATCGTGGGCGTTGAGCCAGCGCCGCTAAAGGTAGCGGTAAGTCTGATCTGCGTACCGTTTGCCACGCTGGTAGGCGAAATCGAAAATGGAATGTGAATTTCTCCACTCTGCGCGGTCGTGCTCAGGTTGATAGCAGGCGCAAGGAAGTCACTATTCCAGGTAGATCCGCCATCATACGAGACATCGACACTGTAGACCACGGCGTTGGAACCAGAGGCGTTCGTGGCAGCGCTGTAGATCACGCGAGCATTCAAGCCACGGCGCGGTGTGCCGCCAACGAGCGTGAGCGCAGATCCATTGAACGTGGCAGTCTTGGTAACTGAGCTTTGCAATGCAATAAGTGCGTCGGTTGCCATATGTATTTATCCCCCTTCCTTCCGCTTTTCAAGCGGTTTGAAAGAATGTATAATCAGAAAGTCGTCTAGAGACGGAGTAATTAACCGGCTCGAAAAGGGAGTAGCCTTGCTCCTCTGACGACAGCAAAAAACAAGGCACTAACGAAAGGCAGTTAGCACTATGACCACTACTACTTCTGGCATTTACCGCATCACTTGCACTTCCACAGGTAAGCTTTATATTGGCAGTGCCGTTAATCTGCTTAGGCGATGGAAGTATCATCGATATGAGCTTTCTCGCGGTACGCACAATAATTCCAAACTTCAACATGCTTGGAATAAGTACGGGGAAGACGCCTTTATCTTTGAGGTGATTGAATATGTCTTGATCCCCGAAATGCTGACTGCTCGTGAGCAACACTACCTTGATACGCTCAAGCCATTTGGGGAATATGGTTTTAATATTGCCCCTACTGCTGGCTCTACTTTGGGCATGAAACTTTCTCTTGAACAAAGAGAAAAAAGGTTTGGTAAAAAGCATACCCTTGAAACTCGCGCCAAAATGAGTATTGCCCGTCGTAATAACCCAGGTC
>CAZRMD010000355.1:0-2695 GCA_964601135.1 uncultured Actinomycetes bacterium
TGTTGAAGGGTGCATGGTGGAGGAGATCGAGCAGCCGGTCGTACTCCGGAACCTGCAGCCGCTCGCCCCACGATCGGGCTTCCTCGAAGTCGCCCTCAGCCAGCGGCTTGCCGGCGTAGGCCTTGACCCGCCAGCCCGGCTTGTCGAGCGAACCGATCTCGTGCGTTAGCAGCGGCTTGTGATCAATAACTTGCTTCATACCGAGACCAGCTCCTTCAGCTTGTGCCCCGCTTCTCCCAGCCGCTGCACTTTCCGCTCGGCGACTACGGTCGGCAGATAGGCGAGCTCGCAGTTCGACGATAGATACAGGGTGCGCGGTTTGACGGTGTCCGCCAGGTGGCGGGCCACGTCGACCAGGTTGTCGAGGGATTCGACGAGTGAGTCCCGGCCGTTGATCACCCCGGCCACCAGTCCCATTTCCCAATCATGGCCGAGCGCGGCGGTGTCGGTCTCGATGAAATCGATCCCGAGGGCGTCGATGGGAAGCTTGCGCAACTGGGCAAGGTGCGGCGCCGCATCGCCGAAATAAATGTGGAGGGCAAGCTGGGCGCGAAGGTTGCGGTGCAGGATGCCGAGCGCCTCGCCCAGTGGCGCCCAGTCACGCGCCTGGATGCCGTGATAGCCGAGCCAGGGCTCCTGCAGATGGATGAGCTGGCTGCCACGGGCCACCGCCTCGTCGATCGACGGCCTCAGCACCTGTTCGGCCAGATCGATCATCAGCCGGTTCCGGTCCTGGTCGGTTTTCGCGGCCCGCGAGAACAGGTAGGGGGAAGGCAGCGTGGTGACCCGCGGGCGTGGCACCGACTCGTCGGGCAGGGCGCCGTCGAGTTTTGCCAGCTTTTGAGGCTTGCCTGGAAACTCGGGTTCGCGGAAGAACGTGTTGGTGTCGAACCAGCGGACCAGCGTATGCGGCCGGGCACCCAGCCCTTCAACCAATGGGCGAAAGACGTCCTGCCAGCGCAGCAGGCCATCCGAAAAGAAGTCCATCCCGGCGGTCTTCTGCAGCTGGATGAAGGCTTTCAGGTCGTCGGCGAACGCGCGGTCGACGTCCGCGGTGGAAACGCGCCCGCGGTCGAGGCCTCGCGTCGCCGCCACCACCGCTTCCGAGCGCGGGTAGGAGCCGTACTGATAGACAAGGATGTTGATGCGCAGAGTTTACCGATCAGCGCGCTGCATCAAGGCCAGACCGTCACCGGTGGCAAGCACGCGATAACCGAGTGACTCGAAATTCGCGATCTGTTGCTGCAACGCCGCCGGGCTTCGGCCGAGCGCGGCGTCGTCCAGCGCGAGGTAGTCGGCGTTCTGCGGGCCCTCGTATTCCAGGTTATAGATGAATCGCCGCTGCGACAGGTGGGGGGTCAGGTTGTTCTCCGCCGCGACGCTCGCCGAGGCCGGGATGCGGCTGAGCTGGCCGGCGAATGCGGTGTAGCGCGACTCGGTCAGGAACATGTGCCAATCGAAGTGGCGGGAAAATGGCAGGTCGCCAAACAGATAGCTGAAGGCCAATGCGGTGGCCAGAACGGCGAGCCCGACCGGCCCTTTTAAGGAAGCGGGAAGCCGGGCAAAGCCAAGGATCGACGTCCCGATCACCAGGGCGATCAGCGGCGCCGCATAGTGGCTGGTGAACGAGTACTGGGGCGCGTAGTTCGACAGCAGCAACAGCGCCAGGGTGGGCAGGAGCAGGATGGCCGCGAATCCCGCGACCGCGCTCAGCCCCAGCACGGGCCCGAAGATCCCAAGCAGAAATTTCAACTTTTGCGGCTGGACGATGATGCCCAGGTCGCGTCCCGGATGGGTCAGTGCTGTGGCGATGATCTGCTGCGGGGTGGAGCCCAGCTCGGCGTAGCGGTATCCAATCCGCGCTGTGAAGTTGGCGGCGACGCCGCCGGCGAAGGCCGGGATGATGAGGCGGATGATCAGCAGGAACGCCGCGGCGCTTCCCACCAGCACGCCCAATCCCCAGCGCACATTTCGTTTATCGAGGAGGAGGTAAACGCCGAAGGCCATGCCGACGAGCGGCAGCTCCTCCTTGACCAGGAACGTCGCAAGCAGACTGACCACGAACGGCAGCAGCTGCCCGCGTTCGAGGAAATAGAGCGCAAATCCGAGCGGAAGGACAACCAACGCCAGTTCGTGGAAGTCGAAGAGGTTGATGAAGGCCAGCGGTAGAAAAAGAAAATAGGCCAGCGCCCAGACCAGTCGATGCAACCCTGGCTCGAGCTTGAGCCGGGCCAGCAGGTAGATCGGCCAGACACCGAGCGCGAGAGAGAGCGTCTGGGCCACGAGCAGCGTCTCGGGTCGCGGCACCAGCGCGTAGGCCGGGAGCAGCAATAGGTAGACCGGCGAGAAATGGTCGGCGAAGTAGGAGTGCGGTTGGGGGAGCGCCAGGCTCATGGTGGACTCGAAGAAGCGGCCCCGGGTCGTATTCCAGAAGACCTGGTCGAAAATGCCCAGGTCAGGTCCGAACGAATGGTCGGTCACGTGGCGCAAGACGGAAAGGACGCTGTAGAGGACGAAATAGATCAGGGCCAGGCCGGCCACGATGTACGGCTCGAGCGGCACGAGCCGTCGCTGAATCGTCGCCAGCATCACGAGGCCGAACTATAATCCCGCGTTGACAGGGGACATGAAGGGATTGAGGGCGGCGTTGGTTGGTGCGCTCGCCGCGGGGATGCTGAGCGCATGCGGTGGCGAC
>CAZRMD010000356.1:0-2676 GCA_964601135.1 uncultured Actinomycetes bacterium
CCGCCGCTACGGAAATGTACTGGTCCAGGGATCGATTTTCGAGCTTCCCTTCGCCGATGCCAGCTTCGATCTCGTGGTCTGCTCCGAGGTCGTCGAACACATTCCGGCACAGGAGAAACCCTTCGACGAGCTGACGCGAGTCCTCAAGATAGGCGGTCGCCTGATCCTGGGCACACCCGACTATGACCGCTGGCGCTGGCGCGCGCTCGAATGGCTCTACGGCCGCCTCTCTCCCGGCGGATACGCCGACGAACACATCACGCATTACGGCCGCGACAACCTATCCCGGTATCTGCAGGGCAAAGGTTTTGCGATCGAGGCCATCGACTACGTCGGCGGCTCCGAAATGATCTTCACGTTGACGAAGCTGGCGCCGATGGCTTCGCCGGTCGCAGCCCGGCCGATTGAGACCGCTCTTCACGGTCGACGATCCACGGAAGCGGCCTGAGCTGAGGTCGATCTAGCCGGTCAAGGCCTTGAGCTGGGTGGCCGGGTCCCAGTCGTCGGGAGCCGGCCGGCCGGCCTGAGCACCCCACCATGCCATGCCGCCGCGGACCCATTGGTCTCGCCATTCGCCGTAACGCGACTCATCGACAGAGCCAGTGAAGTCGAAGCCGCAACTTGGGCATATCTCGCCCGAGCCGTGCCCTTTCGACGAAGCAGGTTCCTCGAGACCGGTATAGCCGCAGACCGGGCACACATGCCTTACCGGGTGCGTCGCACCAAGGACAGGCAGCCCGAGGAATGCCGCAAGGCTGTTCAACTGGGCCGTGCCCCACACACGTGCGACGGTTCGCAACGCTACGCTGCCATCCTTCCGAATAAAGAAAAACGGAGCGCCCGACCTACCAAGAGGAACGCCCATCTTGAGGTAGGCCAGCTCGTCACGCCGGCAAACTCCCCGTTCGAACAGGCGAGTGTTGCCGACGCGTTCGGAATCGGCCCACAGCTCTCCGCCGATCGCAACGTAGATCATGGACCACGAAAAGAGGGCGAGGGCCAGAAAGATCACGCCTGCCGGCTGGCCCTTGATCAGCGTGTAGAGCCCGGGTGCTGCGGCAAGCAGGCCGGTCAGCCCGAGGCTCACGGTGACGAAGACCACCACCCATCCCTGTGGCCGAATCACGAACCGATCCGACTCGGGCTTCGGCTCAGGCATCGGCCGCTCCGCGTTCACAAGCACCATAACGGCGCGGTACGCCTTGTCTGTTACCACGCCCCGGAGAGGGCCCTAAATCGTTGCGCTGGACTTTCGGATGTGCTGCTCGAAGATCTCCAGGATCTGCTCCGGAGTGGCGGTCATTTGATCGACGAAATAGCCGCCGTCGTAGTCCAGGCCTTTGGCTCGCAGGAAGCCGGCGCCGGGATGGCGCTTCATCACCGCGACCCCAGGTTTCAATCGATAGGCCAGCACCATGCGCCCGCTGGCTTTCACCAGCGCCACGGCGTCGATCTCATCCCAGGGAAGCAGCGGGCTCTTGCCCGAGCGCCGGAAGATCACCCCGTCATCGCTGAACTCGAAGCGCGGACGCACCGGGCCACGCATGGCGAGGAAACCGATGACGGGCGCCAGGATTGCGGCCCAGCCGATTCCGCGACCGGCCAGGAGCAGCAGCAGACCGCCAACCTCCGTGACGGTCGCCAGCGGCAGAAAGAGCACCCAGGGAAAGCGCGCGTTGACGAACTTCATACAACGACGCGCACGCCGCCGGGGATGACCGTGGCGCGCAGGACGTTGCCCCGAAAGACTTCGCCGTCGATCTCGTGCCACTGCACGTCGGGTGCCTTGATCTCTACGGCGTGCGCTTTGCGCTGCAGGATTCGGGTGCCGTCGGGTTGCTGGCGAAGCACGCTCCACAGCACGCCGAGGCGCTCCCTGGCATTTCGTGGCCGGTAGACGCAGACATCCATCCAGCCGTCATCGATAGCGATGTCCGGACCGAAACGAAATGGTGCAGCACCGAGCATGCCGGCGTTGACGACGAGCACAACGACCGCGGTGAGCTGGATCTCTTCCCCATCCGTGCGGATGGTGCAGTCGAAGAGTGGCGCTCGCGGCAGCCACCAGGCTCCGGCCAGGACATAGGCGGCCCGCCCCAGCCAGTACTTCAGCACCCGCGGCGTCGACTGCATCACCATGGCATCGAACCCGATGCCGGCAGCGAGCGCGGAGTATCCATCATTGACACGCAGCAGGTCGACCGCTCGGGTCGATGGATATCGCTCCAGCGCTCGACGCAACGCGGCTCGCCAACCCGACGGCAGTCTCAGCTCGCGAGCCACGATGTTCGCGGTTCCGCGCGGCACGATGGCCATCGGCAATCCACGCTGGTGCGCAGCCGCCATGACCTCGGCGACCGTGCCGTCGCCGCCCGATGCCAGCACGAGATCAAACTCCTGCCTCGCCAGTGCGGCGCCGATCGCCTCCACGTTCTGGCCCTCGCTGGTCTCCAGCACCATCGCCTCCCAACCCAGCGCGCCGGCGGAGTCGAGCAACCGACGGCCGAAATCCGGGCCGGTTCGAGGGAGTGCCGGATTGACGACAAACAATGCTCGGCGCCGGTCGGCGCGACTCAATGGGGCCGGGCGACGAACATTCAGCCCGCGGCCCGTCGGGTCACACGGTCGTGGGCGTCATCGATGGTTTTCGCTGGTGCCTGCTAGGGCAGAGCCAGC